>JAWSVD010000066.1:0-27702 GCA_033852095.1 Granulosicoccaceae bacterium
GTATGAAATGACGCGATTTCAGCGAATCACAAAGGCGCTGTGACTGTTCGTTGTCTGCCACTGTGAAAATGCTTGCCTTTTGATCGCAGGCTTCCATTGATTGCATGCGCTGCTGCTTTACACTGGGTGCAAAACCGACTGTCCAACGAGGCACACACATGCTGCAAAAAGCTAAAACCCTGCAATCATCACTGACAGCACTGCGGCGGGAAATCCATGAGAATCCCGAGTTGAGCTTTGCGGAATTTGAAACCGCAGCTCTGGTTTCCAAGACACTCACAGAGCTGGGCATCCAACACCGCACTGAAGTGGGCGGCACAGGGGTGGTGGCAACGCTCGGCAAGGCCTCGACTAACGGGCGCCGTATCGGCATCCGCGCAGACATGGACGCCCTGCCCATCGTTGAGGCGCGCGATGTGCCCTACAGATCCAAAGTACCGGGGAAAATGCACGCCTGCGGTCACGATGCGCACACGGCGACTTTGCTCGGGGTTGCCATGTTGTTGGCAGAGGAAGACATCGACGGGGAAATTCGGCTGCTGTTTCAACCCGCAGAAGAAGCCGCCGACGCCGAGGGCATCAGCGGTGCGCCGCGCATGATAGACGCAGGCGCGGTTGAAGGCTTGGATGCGGTGATCGCCCTGCACACGGACAGCAGGCTCGACAGCGGGAAGATCGCAATCACGCCAGGTTATGCACTGGCGAATGTAGACACGGTGTATGCCAAGATCAACGGCGTGGGCGGACACGGCGCCATGCCGCACGCGGCGATAGACCCGATATTCATCATGGGCCCGGTGCTGAGCGCCCTGCACGGCATCGTCTCCAGGCGCTGCGACCCAACCAGCCCTGCCGTTGTCACGGTGGGCCGCATCACAGGTGGCACCACCTCCAATGTCATCCCCGACACCGTGGAGCTAGACCTGACACTGCGCAGCTTGGACGATGGGACGCGTGAGCTGCTGCTGACAGAAGTTGGGAACGCGCTCGCCATCGCCAAGAACCTCGGCGGCGATTACAGCCTGGAGATCGAACGCGGTTACCCGGCGCTCTTCAACGATGCGGAGGTGTGCCGCTGGGTCGAAGACACTGCGGGCCAGCTGATCGGCAAAGAGAATGTCTGCGCAGGAGAGTTGATCATGGGGGCGGAGGATTTCGCCTACATGATCCGCGAGAGCCGCGGCATGATGCTCTGGCTGGGCACCAAGGAACCGTCCGGCCCAGCGCGCTACCATCACCACCCGGAATTCGACGTCGACGAGAGCGCCATGCCCATCGGCGCGGCGATCCTGGCGGAGACGGCCAGGCGTTATGTGCAGCGGGAACTGGGCTGAGAAACCCTGACAAGGGTTTCAGGGCTCGGGGCGGCATCCGCTGCCGCCCCGATCAACAACCCTATTGGGCCGATGTATTGCCCAGTCGACGCCAAGTATCGATAACGGTGTCCGGGTTGAGCGACATGCTCTCAATCCCTTCCGCCATCAACCACTCGGCAAAATCGGGGTAGTCAGACGGCCCCTGGCCGCAGATACCCACGTATTTGCCGCGTGCCAGACAGGCCTTGATGGCCATCGACAGCAGCGCCTTCACCGCGGGGTCACGCTCGTCAAATTTATCCGCCACCAGCTCGGAGTCACGGTCCAAGCCCAAGGTCAGCTGGGTGAGGTCGTTGGAGCCAATGGAGAAACCATCAAAAATATCCAGATAGTCGTTCGCCAGGAGCGCGTTGGTGGGCAACTCACACATCATCACGATGCGCAGATCGTTTTCACCCTGCTTTAGACCCTGCTCAGCTAAAATATCCAGCACTTGTTGGCCCTCCTGCACATTGCGCACAAAGGGCACCATCAGCTCGACGTTAGTCAGTCCCATCACATCGCGCACGCGCTTCATCGCCTCGCACTCCATGTGAAAGCAAGCCGCAAAATCATCGGACACATAGCGAGCCGCACCCCGAAAACCTATCATCGGGTTTTCTTCTTCGGGCTCGAAGATACTGCCCGCGATCAACTTGCGGTATTCATTGGACTTAAAGTCAGAGAGCCGCACGATCACTTTCTTGGGCCAAAAGGCCGCCGCGATGGTGGAGACACCCTCGGTCAGCTTGGCCACGTAGAACTCGCGCGGATCACTGTAGCCCCGCGCGCGTTCGGCCACTTGCGCGGCCACGTCGCTGGGCAGCGTCTCGGGCGCCAGCACCGCCTTGGGGTGCACGCCGATGGCGTTGTTGATGATAAATTCCAGACGCGCGAGTCCAACACCTGCATTGGGCAATTGCGCAAATTCAAAAGCCAGCCCTGGGTTGCCCACGTTCATGGCAATTTTGACCGGGATATCGGGCAGCTCGCCCATGGCCTGCTTGCTGATCTGCACTTCTTGACGGCCCGCGTAGACATTGCCCGTATCACCCTCTGCGCAGGACACCGTGACCTCGTCCCCGTCGGTCAGTTTTTTGGTTGCGTCGCCGCAACCCACCACCGCGGGGATGCCCAGCTCGCGGGCGATGATCGCCGCGTGACAGGTGCGGCCACCGCGGTTGGTGACAATCGCCGAGGCCCGCTTCATGACCGGCTCCCAGTTGGGGTCGGTCATGTCGGTAACTAACACGTCGCCCGCTTTGACCCGGCTTAGCTCGTCCAGCGAGCTGATCATGCGAACCGTGCCCAGTCCCACACGCTGACCGATTGCGCGGCCCTGACACAAGAGATCCCCGGTTGTTTTGAGCGCGAAACGCTCGACTTCAGTGCTGCTGTCCTCACGGCTTTTGACCGTTTCAGGCCTTGCTTGCAAAATGTAAATTTGACCGTCTCTGCCATCGCGGCCCCACTCGATGTCCATCGGGCGACCGTAGTGGTTCTCGATAATAGTGGCGTAACGCGCAAGGGTGATGATGTCTTCGTCCGAGAGCGAAAACACCTCGGACTCGGCGCGCGACACATCCACCGTCTTGACCGATTTGCCGGCGCTGGTGTGCACATCAAAGACCATCTTGATCGCCTTGGAGCCCAGATTGCGTCGCACGATGGGAAAACGCTCCGTCGCCAGCGTTGGCTTGTGCACGTAGAACTCATCCGGGTTGACCGCGCCCTGCACCACCGTCTCGCCCAGACCGTAACTGCTGGTGATGAACACCACGTCGCGAAAGCCCGATTCGGTGTCCAGGGTGAACATCACACCGGCGGCGCCGGTATCAGAGCGCACCATGCGCTGGATGCCCGCGGACAGCGCCACTTCGCTGTGGCTGAAACCCTGGTGCACGCGGTAGCTGATCGCCCGGTCGTTGTAGAGCGAGGCGAACACTTCTTTGATGGCCTCAAGCACATGATCGATACCGACAATGTTGAGAAAACTCTCTTGCTGGCCGGCAAAGGAGGCATCGGGCAGATCTTCGGCAGTGGCCGAGGAGCGCACCGCGACCGACAGCTGACCGTCACCCGCGCACAGGGTTTCAAATTGCAGTCGCACTTCGGCTTCGAGTTCGTCGGGAAAAGGGGTTTCAAGCACCCACTTTCGAATTTCAGCGCCCACCCGCATCAGCTCGTCGACGTCATCCACGTCCAGTGCCGTAAGCGCTGCATCGATGCGAGCTGCCAAGCCTTGGTGCGCAATAAAACTGCGGAAAGCATCGGCTGTGGTGGCAAAACCGCCCGGCACTTTGACGCCGGCCTGTGTTAGCTGGCTGATCATCTCGCCCAGAGAGGAGTTCTTGCCCCCGACCTGTTCTACGTCGTCCATGCGGACTTGATCAAATGGCAATGCCCAAACTTGTTGCGTCATCTTGCACCCTCCAAAATAATGAAAATCTGCTGATATCGAAATTATAGTCGCCGACGGTGTCACCAGTGCACAAGCACTATACTTAGCCCTTCAGCCAAAACACCACTGGACCTCTGCATGTTCATCGGCCCGCGTACCGTTTTTTACATCTCTGATGGCACGGCCATCACCGCCCAGACCTTGGGCCACAGCCTGTTGTCGCAATTTGAAGGGGTGGAATTCAAGACCGTGGCGGTGCCCTTTGTGGACGACGTGCCCAAGGCCGAGGCCTGCCTGGCCCGTATCCAATCCTCGATGAGCGACGGCGGCCGACGGCCCATCGTGTTCTCAACACTGGTCGAAGGAGATATATCCGACATCATCAACCGAGCGGAAGCGCTGCACCTGGACTTGTTCCGCGGTTTTCTGACCCCGCTGGAGAAAGAAATCGGGCTCAAATCGACCCACTACGTCGGGCGTTCGCACGCAGTCGTTGACACCCCTGACTACCTGCACCGCATGGAGGCGGTGAACTACACGCTCAACCACGACGACGGCCTGACCAACCGCAACCTGGACCTTGCCGAAGTGATTCTGGTGGGAGTCTCGCGCAGCGGCAAGACCCCCACTTCAGTCTACCTCGCCATGCACTACGGCTTGTTCAGCGCCAACTACCCCTTGATCCCCGAGGATTTCGAGCGCGGCGCCCTGCCCGGCGGTCTGGAACAGCACCGCGAGAAGCTGGTCGGGCTTTGCATCGACCCGGCCAGATTGCACCAAATTCGCAGTGAGCGCAGACCGGATTCGGTGTACGCCTCGTTGGAGAATTGCGAATACGAAGTGGCATCAGCGAAAAAACTGATGCGCCGTTACGGTATTGAATGGTTGGACTCCACCACCAAATCAGTGGAAGAGCTCTCTGCCGCCATCGTGCAGCAGCGCGAGCTGAAACCCACCTTGTTCTGAGAGTCTTTATCTGGTTGATCTTGGAACACAAGGGGGCAAAGCCCTGCGTGGCTTAGGCAAAGACGAGTCGTCGGCGGCCAATGCAAAAATAGTTTTCATCGATTTAACCCCGTTTTCCCCCACGCAGACGTTTACCCCACTACAACACAGGGGTAAATCATGAAATCACAGACGAAAACAGCAGCCATACGCAGCCCACTCACACTGGGCGCGGTGCTCTGCCTGGTACTGCTCAGCGGCTGCAGCCACAACGACAGAGCGGAACTGGATCACAAAAAGACCCAATCACTGAGTGAAGATAAGATTTCCAACAGCCCGAACGCGAGTCAGAACACGCGTCAGTACGCGGGCCAAAATGCGGACCAAAATACGAGGATAACCGCGCACAGCGAAGCCAACATGACCGTGCAAGGGCAGCAGCGGCACAGCCCAGCGCCGATGCTGGAGATGGCGGAATCCGCCTCCATGCTGGTAAAAACTTTCCCGCAGCCGACCATGCTCCAGCCCACCTCGGCTGACCGCTTTGCCAGCATCAGCCGCAACGGTCTCAAACGCGTCAGCGATGACCCCGTCTCGACCTTCTCGCTCGACGTCGACACGGGCAGCTACGCCCTTGTAAGGCGCTACCTGCAGCATGGGCAGCTGCCGCCGCCCGACGCGATCCGCACTGAAGAATTGATCAACTATTTCAACTACAGCTACCCCAAGGCAAGGGACGCCGCACACCCCTTTGCCTTTGATACCGAGCTGGCCGCCGCACCGTGGAATGCCAAACGGCAGCTGTTGAAGGTATCACTGGCAGCCTGGCAGCAACCACTGGAGCAGCTGCCCGCGAGCAACCTGGTATTTCTGGTCGACGTGTCTGGCTCCATGCAGGCAGCGGATAAACTGCCGCTGCTGAAATCGTCCCTGAAACTCTGGGTCAAGCAGATGCGTCCTCAGGACACCGTCGCGCTGGTGACTTACGCAGGGCAATCAGCGGTGGTACTGGAGCCCACCGCTGGCAATCACAAGGCGAAGATCATGCACGCCATCGACTCGCTTGGCGCGGGCGGCGGCACCCATGGCGCGGCAGGCTTGAAGGACGCCTACCGCCTCGCACGTGAACACCAGGGCGACGGCATCAACCGCGTGCTGCTGGCCACCGACGGCGATTTCAATGTCGGTCTCTCCGACACCCCCTCTCTGCTGCGCTATATCGCTGCGCAGCGCAGCGCGGGCATATCGCTGACCACGCTGGGCTTTGGCCAGGGAAACTACAACGACGAGTTGATGGAGCAATTAGCCGACAAGGGCGACGGCAACTACGCCTACATTGACACCCTATCCGAAGCGCGCAAAGTGTTGATGGAGCAGATCGGCGCCACCCTCTACACCGTGGCCAAAGACGCCAAAATACAGGTGGAATTCAACCCAGCACGGGTCAGTGAGTACCGCCTGATCGGCTACGAGAACCGCCTGCTGCAAGAACAAGATTTCGACAACGATCACGTCGATGCAGGTGATATCGGTGCGGGTCACACGGTCACTGCACTTTACGAAATAGCCTTGGTCGACAGCGGCGGTGCGCAACTCAGTCCGCGCCGATACAGCGATGAAAAACCACTTTCAGCGCAACACAGCGACGAACTGGCCTGGGTGAAGTTGCGCTACAAAGCCCGCGGCAGCAGTAGCAGTAAACTCTTGCAACTAAAAATTCGCGAAGCTGATCTGCAAGCGCCGTCGGCCGATCTAAATTTCGCCAGCGCCGTCGCACGATGGAGCGAATGGCTGGCCCAGCCAGAGAGTACCGCTGGCTTTCACTTCAATGACATCTACCAGTTGGCGTTAGCAGCGAAAGGACTGGACGAGCACGGCTACCGCAGCGAATTTTTGCAACTGATGAAGCTCAGCGAGGCCCTTCGCTAAAACAATGCGAGGTATCTGCGCGGGAAAGCCGCCCGCGCGGCTGTCTCTCGCGGAGGCACAAGCACAAAGTGTTGAAACGTGCAATCATAGACTTTGGGATTGTGACCAAACACCTCTTTTCAGTGAATGCTGCCGCACCGTGAAGCCAACCGACGACGAATTAATCAACGCCTACGCAGGCGGCACAGTGGCAGCTTTTGATGCCCTGTACACACGCTACCAACAGCGCATGTACAACTACTGTTACCGCGCGCTGGGTTATGACGATGGCCTTGCGGCGGATTTGTGCCAAGAGATATGGATGCGAGTGATAAAAGCGGCGGGCAATTACAACAGCAACGGGCGCTTTGACCGCTGGCTTTTCAGCCTGGCGCACAACTGTCTGGTGGATCGCTACCGTGCAAATGCAACTGACAGCGTGCACACCGCACAAGACATAGCGACACAAGACATAGCCGCAATCGACAGCTTTGTAGCGCGTTTCGAAGCCTGCGACAATCTCGAGCTGGCGTTGCAAGCGCTTCCCCCTGTGCAGCGCAGCGCCCTGCTGCTGCACTACAGCGAGGGATATAGCCTCGCTGAAATAGCCACATTGGAAGACACCAGCACAGAAACCATCAAGAGCCGCGTGCGCTATGGGATCAACAAACTGCGCCGCTGGATGGGAGACGACGATGCCTGAGCAAGACCCGACACTGCAACAACAATTTGAACAGCTGCCCGACGCCGCGCCGCCACTGGGATTGCACACACGCATCAAAGCCCAAGCCCGTGCACATGTAGAGCGGCAGCAAAGCGCGCGCGCAAAACACAGGCGCTGGACCGCAGGCCTGGCAACAGCGAGCTGTGCGGTGCTGGCACTGGTGCTCGGCAATCAGCTGCTGCAGCTTCCCCCGCCCTACCTCGAAGAGCAATTGATACAAGCACAACCCACGCACAGCGACCCCGTGGAGTTGATGCCGATGAGCAGCTCTGAGGCCGGCAGCTCGCCCGCAGCACCGCAGCTGGAATCAAATCGAACACTGAAAAAGAGCCTCGACAACAAGGCCGGAGCAGCAATGGTGCAAGAGTCACGAAAAGCCCGTGCTCAGGCGCCCGCAGCGCAGCCACCGAGCTCTGTGGCAGCCGACGCTGTCTTGGAGTTGGCATCAGAGCCCGTGCAGATGCTGGCCACTGAAGAGCTGGAAGATGAAAAAACGCCAAACTTGGAAGAGATGCTGGTGCGACTGCAAACGCTGCTCGAACAAAGCGAAAAAGAAAAGGCGCTGCTATTGGCAAGGGAAATTGAGAAATTTTTCCCTGATCATGTATTGGACTGAGCTAGACCGCTGGACTTCGCTGCGTCACCGCCTTTACCGAATTACTCGCACAACAACAGCGACATACGGCCGACAGCAAGCCATACGAACAAGCACCCAGGCGAACAAATACTCAGGCCCTGAAAAACAAGCCCCGGATGCCCTGCCAGCGCGCCACCAACATCGCCAGCAATATCAATCCGCAGCCGGCCAGTTGCCCCGCGCTTAGCCGCTCACCGTAAAAAGCCCAGCCTGCTACCGCCACCCAGACGGGTTCAAGCACCATGATCACCGCCACGCGCGCCGGATCCACCATGCCCTGCACCCGTGTCTGCAGCGTGAAACGCAAGCAGGTCGCAATCAACGTACTCACCATAAACCATCCCAAGGTGCTGTTGCTCACTGTGCTTGGCCACTGCTCGCTCAGGCAGGAGACAATCAGGATAATCACCCCCACGATCAATAACTGCGAGGCCGTCAGTACAAGCGTGGGGATCTGGCTGGCGAAATGCCCGATCAAGGTGAAGTGAAAGGAGATCAACAGCGCTGCCGCGAGAAACCACAGCTGACCCGGCTGCACGCTAAAGCCGCCGTTCAAGGTCAGCATCGCCAGGCCCACGACAGCGACGGGCAATGAAAACCAGACCGCCCTCTCAGCGGTTTTTTTCAACAGCAGCCAGCTCATCAGTGGCACCAATATCACCCCGAGGCTGGTGATAAAAGCCCCTTCACCCAAGGGGGTCCCGCTGTGCAGCCCCGTTATCCAGCACAGCATCGCAAGCGCCATGGCCGCGCCCAGGCCCAAGATCCGCAGCCGCATGCCTGGCCGAGTCACCAGCCACAGGGAAGAGCCGCTGAGCATCAGCAACAAGCCGCCTGCCATTGAGAAGCGCACCCCCATGAACAACAACGGCGGCGTGCTCAGCAGCACTTCGCGAGCGGACACCCAGCCAGCAGCAGCTAATATGGTGACCAGCACCAGCAACAGGTCGGCAGAAACACCACGGGAAAGGGCCATGCAAATATCCTGATAGGCAGTGCCCGCGGACGCGGGCCAGCCGAACAACAAAGGGGTTTCAGTCTGAGCGGCTTTTGTTCAGCTCGAGCGAGGAAGCCAGCGCAATCGACAGGGACTGCGCCAAGACCAAGGATGATGTCAGCGAGCGAAAACCGTGCAGCTCCGCCTCCTTTACGGTGAAACAGACGGAGGCTGTGGCGGCCAGCGGACAGAGCGGACTGTCCGTGATCACAATCGTCGGCACACCTTGATTGACCGCCGCCTGAACCACCTCTTGGGTCTCTTCGCCATAGGGGTGGAAACTGATCGCGATCAATGCGTCGTTGTTGCCGATGGCGCTGCTTTGCTCGCTGTACATGCCGCCCACGCCGTCGATTAAAAAGGCACGACGCCCAACGTGCCGCAACAGATAGGCAAAATAACTCGCCACAGTAAACGCACGCCGCACGCCCACGATGTGCACCGCATCCGAGGCAGCCAATAATTGCACAGCAGATTCCAGCGCCTGCTGCGGCACCTCCTTGGGCAGCTGCTCGATAGCGCATGTGTTCGCCACCGCAAATTGGTTCATCAAAGCCCAGGGACTATCGCCTTCTGTCTCGAGGGTCTCGCTTGCGCTTTTAATGCGCTCGCTGTAACTGGGCGACTCCTGAATCAACTGCTGCTGAAACAAGCGCTGCATCTCCGTGAAACCAGAGTAACCAAAGGCATTGGCAAAACGCACCAAAGTCGAAGGGTGTACCCCGGAGTCCTCTGCGATGACGGCAACGGTGCCAAAGGCAATCTTGTCTGGGTTATCAAGCAGGTACTGTGCGATTTGGCGCAGACGTTTACTGAGCGATAAATGAACCTCGGTGATGGCTTCTTTTAGTTCAGTTAAAGTCTGCGGAGGTGTGGCTGACATAACTTCAGGTCGTCTGTTCCAAGGGATCTGCCCTTTATAACCGCTGACAGTGGAAATTGGAACAATTTTTCTGTTTCCATCCCGATTTGCACTAACTTGGCGTAGAATGCCCACAGGTGTTTCTCGGCAACGCAACCGCTCACTCAGCCAGCTCTCACATGAATCGACGCCCCACCCTCCGTGATCTAGCCCGTGCCGCAGGCGTCAGCCACGCGACGGTTGATCGCGTACTGAACAAGCGTTCGAAAGTGCGCGAGGCCACTGCGCAACGCGTATTGTTGGCCGCAGAAGACATCGGATACCACGCAACGGGTCTGCTCAAGCGCCGCGTGCTGGAATCCCACGAGCGCTTTTCTATCACGGTGTTATTGCAAAAGAACGCCGACCACTTTTATCGCTCGCTCGAGTCCGCCTTCGCCGACATCAGCACTGACATCACCTTCCTGCACCTGGACCTCAAAGTCCGCTATATGGGGGAAGTCACGCCTGCGTGCATCGCCGACGCCATCTACGAGGCCACGCAGGCGACCGATGCCATCGCCGTGGTCGCGCTGGATCACACACTGGTGAGAGACGCCATACAAGCTGCCGAGACCCTGGGCAAGCCAGTCGTGACTTTAATCAGCAATTTCATCGAACCACAACACTGCGGCCACGTCGGCATGGACGGCCACAAGATCGGCCGTTCGGCGGCTTGGACCATCAGCCGCCTCGCACACCAGCGCCCGGGCGAGGTCGGCATACTGCTCGGCAGCCACCGCTACCGCAATCAGCAACTGTCGGAAAGCAGCTTCGTCCGCTATTTCAAAGAAAATGACACGGGCCTCACCGTGTTGCCGCCGCTGCTCGATCTGGACGACGACAGCCTCGCCGCAGATGCCACAGCCCAACTGCTCGATCTGCACCCAGATTTGGTGGCGGTCTACAACATCGGCGGCGGCATGCAGGGCATGATAGAAACTTTGCATGCGCACCCTGCGGCCCGAGACCTGGTGGTGGTTTGCAATGAACTGAGCCCGCCCACGATCGCCGCCCTGCAGGCCGGCTATGTGGACCTGTTGATCTGCACCCCCGTGGCCTCGGTTGCACGACAAGCACTGGAAATTTTGTCCGAGACGCTAAGACGGCGCAAAAACCCAGAGCACCAAGCCATCTACATACAGGCACATTTGGCGATCGCCGAAAACCTCTGACAAGCTGCTTTGCGATCAAATAAAATACATGACACTGATTAAAGGGAACAACGCTGGCATGCTCAAAGAAAGTGACAAAGAGTTTTTAAAACCCCGCTGGAAGCGCATTGCAACACTCAGTGTGTTGATCGCCTGGGCGGCCGCCGAATGGTATTGGCAAGAGCCTTTCTGGGGTGTGGTTGTCACCGCACTCGCAGGCTGGGCTTATTGGCAGTTTTTTGTTGTTTTCGACAGGGAATCATAGGCGCGGTTGATTGCTTTGCTCGCCGTTCGGCTCGGCGGGCAAACAAGACAGCACACGATGGCAGGAGCGATAATATCAGCGGAACTTACTGTGAGAGCGGGGCCGCGCAGCGGAGCTGGCTATTGCAGCATTCTATTCGGACGGCAGTGCAGCGGCACCTCCCTGTGCCAGCACTGTATTCTTCAGATCCAGACTGAAAACTAGCTTTTTTTCGCCTTGTTCTGACGGTGTTGGTCCACCACAACCGCGGCGATGATGATCAGGCCTTTGATGATATCTTGGTAGTAGGCGTCGATTCTCAAAAAGGTAAAACCGGATAACATCACGCCCAGTATTAAGGCGCCGATCACGGTGCCGGTGATACGCCCCCGCCCCCCGGACAGCGACACCCCGCCTATTACAGCCGCAGCGATGGCGTCCAGCTCATACATCAAGCCCATGCCCGCTTGGGCGGTTTTGATGCGTGCAATCGCCACCATGGCAGCCAGACCCGCCAGCAGGCCAGCGATCATGTAGACCTTGATCAGATGGGCATCGATATTGATGCCCGAAACGCGTGCCGCCTGTGGGTTGGCGCCGATGGCATAGGTGAACTTGCCAAAGCGTGTATAACGCATCAGCACATGGAAAAACACGGCAACAGCGAGAAAAATCACCACCGGTGCCCAGCGACCCATGCCATTGCCTATCTGGGCGAAATCCTCGGTGAAGCCCGACACAGGGCTGCCATTGGTATACCAGCGAGCGACGCCGCGGGCTGATACCATCATACCCAGAGTTGCAATAAAAGGCGGAATCTTTGTTTTCGTGATTAACCAACCATTGGCAAAACCAGCGGCGCCCCCGACCAATAGGCCCACGATCAAGGGCACCACAAAAGGCAGGTCTGTCAGCGCGGGGTTGATGATCTTTGGCCACTCACTGTTTTGTGCAAAGGTGGCTGCAATCATCGCGCTCATCGCCACAACCGATCCAGAGGAGAGATCAATGCCCCCGGTGATGATCACCTGAGTGACCCCCACGGCGATAATGCCAATCACCGACACCTGCAAAATTATAATCTGCAATCGACTGGCGTTGGCCAGAAAGCTCTGCCCTACAAAGATCCATCCCAGCACTTCAAAAAAGGCGGCAATGCCCAATAACACCAGCAATATACTCACTTCTTGGGGCCGTTTTTTGCGCACCTTTGGGGCGTTCATCGCATCGCCCTCGGCGGCGACAATTGTTGCGTTACTCATTCAATTTCTCACTGTTAACAAGATGACTGCCGAGAAGACTACTGAGCAGCCAAATTCATGATAGCCACTTGATCGGCTTCATCTCGGTTTAGGATGCCGGTGATGCGACCTTCGTGCATCACCACAATACGATCACTCATGCCCAGCACTTCCGGCATCTCCGACGAGACCATCAGAACCGCCACTCCCTTGTGCGCAAGTTGGGTGATCAGACGGTGGATCTCTGCTTTAGCACCTACATCGATACCGCGCGTCGGCTCATCGAGTATCAAAATTTTGGGTTCGGTGAGCAACCAACGCCCGATCAATACCTTCTGTTGATTACCGCCGGAGAGATTTTCAATCACCTCCTCCATGCCCGGTGTTTTGACACTGAGCGTTTTACATATTGCTTCGCTCTCCACGGCGAGTGCTGCCTCATCCACAAAGCCTGCACGTACAAACTTGCGATGCAGTACCGCCGCTTGCACATTCTCTTGTATAGAGAGCGGAAGAAAACAACCGGTCTCCTTGCGATCTTCGGTCAGAAAGGCAATCCCGTGTGCGATCGCGTCCCCCGGGCTCTTGATACGCACAACTTCACCGTCAATTTTGAGCGTGCCAGCCTGCGTTTCATCAACCCCAAATATACCGCAACAGACTTCCGATCTGCCCGAGCCAACCAGCCCTGCAAAACCCACGATTTCTCCCGCGTGCACCGTGAAACTGATGTCGTGAAACACGCCTTCACGGCTCAGACCCTGCACCTCCAGCACGGGTGCACCAATCTCGACCTCCTCCTTGGGGAACATTTGCGATATATCCCGCCCCACCATCATGCGAATGATGTCGTCGCGATTGACATCTGCAGAGAGGTGAGTGCCTATGTATTGCCCATCACGAAAAACCGAAAATTCATCGGCTATTTCAAACAATTCACTCATTTTGTGGGTGATGTAGACGATGCCGATTCCGCGCTCACGCAAACCGCGAATAATGGTGAACAGATGCTCCACTTCGTTCTCGGTGATCGCCGAAGTCGGTTCATCCATGATCAGCACATCAGAATCGAAAGACACAGCCTTGGCAATCTCCACCATCTGCCGATTAGCCACGCTGAGATCACCGATTTCGGCCTCAGGGTCTAGCTTGATGTTGAGACGATCAAACAGGGCCTGTGTCTGTGCATGCATTTTGGCGTGATCTATTAGGCGAAAAACGTTGCGCGGCTCACGCCTTATCCATATATTCTCCGCCACCGTCATGCTGTTCATCAGCAGCAATTCCTGATGAATCATGGCGATGCCAGACTGCTGGGCATCGAGCGGTCTGCGCAGCGAAATAGCCTTACCACGCAGCCTCACCTCCCCTCGGTCGGGGGAATAAATGCCGGCGATGATTTTCATCAAAGTAGACTTTCCGGCACCGTTCTCCCCCATCAACGCATGCACGGTTCCGGGGCGAACCCGCAGAGAGACATCGTCCAGGGCCACAACCCCAGGGAATTCCTTTCGAACACCCGCGACTTCGAGTACATACTCGTAATCGACGGCATTGCGGGACAGTTGTTGCTGTTGACTGGACATATTTTTCTTCCCGGCCGTGCTTGCGATAATGATTTTAGCTTTCTTAGTTTTTCAGACGAGCGATGTATTCTTCTAAGTTCTCAGGTGTAACCAGCTCAAAAGGAACCCATACTTTTTGCTCCACCTGCTCGCCTTTGGCCAATTTGACTGCAGCTTCCAATGCACCCGATCCCTGACCAGCGGCACTCTGGAAAACAGTCACATCGAGATCACCCGCTTTCATCGCAGCGAGTGCGTCAGGTGTTGCATCTATGCCTGCGACAACCACACTGTCCATGTCTCTACCCGAGGCTTTGAGCGCCTGAATGGCACCGATCGCCATCTCGTCGTTGTTGGCGATGACCGCGTCGAACGCCATGCCCGCAGACAGCCAGTTCGTCATCAGGTTATTGCCTTTGGTACGGTCCCACTCAGCTGTCTGCTCTTCCACTACTTCCAGTCCACTGCAGGCTTCTGTCGCAATGACGTCGTGGATGTCTTTGGTGCGCTGAATTGCCGCCTGATTTGACAGTTCGCCCATCATCACAAGCACCTTGCCTTTTCCGCCGAGCAGCTTGCAGACGGCTTCGGTCTGGTAGGTGCCGGACTCGACTTCGTTGGATGCCACAAAGGCTTGGTTGTCCGGAAGCGTTTCGACATTGATTGGCTGACGGTTGACATACACCAGGGGGATGCCGGCTGCTTCCGCGTCGCTGCTCATGGAGATAGTGGCGTCGGTGTCGACCGGATTGACGATGATGGCATCCACACCCGAGGCGATGAAATTCTGAATCTGGTTGAGCTGCGTGCCGACTTCGTTCTTGCCGTCTTCGACCTGCACCACCACACCGTCCGCTTCTGCTGCCGATTCAATGCCGTTGCGCAGAGAGGTCAGGAAGTTATCGTCAAAAAGAGCCATTGAAACGCCAATGGTGAGTTCGTCCGCCTGGACAGATCCGGCCATCATCGCTGCGGTGAGCGCCGCTAGTGTGAATTTTTTCATGTTGAAATCCTCTTAAAAAATAATCTAAATGACAAAAACAATGCGGGGAATGGAGCCAGGGGCTCAAACCCGCGCCGTGTTATGCAAAGGGTGTGTCGAAGCACGCCAAAAACAGGTGCAAGACCATACTCGAACCAAAGCTGCAATATCGTTCCACTTTTTTCGCGTTTGGAACGTGCGTTGCAATATGACGCCAGCCCCCAGCACTGTCAACCGCTGCAGCAGCGCCATCAGGGGCGTTCACGGCATCAACCGGACAACTATCATTTTCTATCACTCTGCAGTTCAAAAGGCCTGACGAGGACAAGCCTGCTCAGCTGGCAATAAACGCCCTGTGGCGGAAATAATAATCATAAATGATAGTTTCACATCATTTTGAACCAGAAAAAGCGGCTATATGAGGTTTTTTGATGTTGTTTGTTGTGACATGGCCCACGACCGATTGACGCCCACTTTGGCCCTGACCTACTGTTCGGCCATCGTCAGCCCGTCCGGGTTTCAGCACCCAGGTCGACACTCAAGCCAGAACACAAGAAACACGTACCGGAGTTTGCAATGCCAGATATACAATTCGCCCTGAATCACATGGCGATCCCATCGACGAGCATGATCGGCCTACTCGAGGCAGCCGAATCGCTGGGCATTAAAGCCGTCGAACTGCGCAACGACGTCGCCGAAAACAGCGTCGGCTCGCTCGAGGCCGCAAAGCTTATAGGCTTGCAGGCGGCGGACCGCGGGATCAGCATCCTCAGTATCAATGCGCTCTATCCTTTCAATATATGGGACAAAGAACGTCAAGCGCAGGCAGAAGAGCTGGCTGATCTAGCCGCGGCCTGCGGCGCTCAGGGGCTTGTATTGTGCCCGCTCAACGAAGGCAAATACTTAGAGCACAGCGCTGAGAAATCGGCGCTGCTGCAAGAGGCGCTGAACGAGCTTGCGGTCATTTTGCACAGCAGAGCACTGCGGGGTTTTGTGGAGCCACTGGGCTTCCCCGTCTCATCACTGCGCAGCAAGGCAGAGGCCGTCGCTGCGATCAACGCCTTGCAAGACCCTGCGCACAGGGCTCGCTTCTCTCTGGTACACGACACCTTCCACCACAAGGGCGCGGGTGAAACCGCCTTCTTTGCTGCGCAGACCGGCCTTGTGCATTGCTCTGGGCTCATGAATCAGGACATCTCATTCACCGACATGCTCGACGGACACCGCGTGTTGGTGGGGCCCGGCGACCGCCTCGACAACACTGGCCAGCTGCGCCAGCTGTTCGAGCAGGGTTATCAGGGTTTTGTCTCCTTTGAGCCATTTTCCGAGGAGATTTGCTCACTTTCGGACCCCATCACGGCACTAAAGCAGAGCATGCAGTACATACAACAGCAGCTAAACAGTGCCTGATCAGGCACTGAGCCCCAGCCACTGGCAAGTGCTGTGGCTGGGGCACAAACCTCCCGCTAAAACTTTTTATGATTGAAGAGTTTTTTTTTCAGTGAAAATAGAATATATTTTCCACATTGAGGCGATCTCGGAACACTGCTCAGCATTTTTTCGAGCATCGCACGCGCTGCTGGTTCACAGGCCCAGCGCGTAGATCCGCTTTTAGGAGCACGATGAAAATATCACTTGACCCCTTTATGCACCGGCATCTGCCGCTGGAGGAGCTCGGCCCACTGGCCGCTCGCCTCGGCTACGACTGGATAGAACTGTCACCGAGAAGTGACTTTCTGGAGTGGTTTAAAGCACCGCGGGTATTTCCGGACCGCATCAAGTCTTTCAAAAAATCACTCAGTGACAGCGGCGTGGGCATCTCATCCCTGCTGCCCATGTACCGCTGGGCATCTAACGATGAAACCGAGCGCCAGGCCGCCGTTCGTCACTGGAAACGCGCCATCGAGATCGCTGTCGAGCTGGGTGTGGACACCCTGAACTCAGAGTTTGGCCGCGGCCCGCACCCGGACAAGGGCTCGTGTTATTGCTGCCACACGGGCGCGATGATGGAGAGCTGTGAAGACGCCTGGTGGCGCTCGATGGAAGAGCTGGTGCCGATCCTAGAACGCGAGGGGGTGAACCTGCACATAGAGCCCCATCCAGAGGATTGGGTCGAGACCCTGCAGCCCTCTGTAGACCTGATCCGCACGGTCAATTCATCCCGGGTGAAATTTCTCTATTGCGCACCGCACACCTTTTATTTTGGTGATGACACCCAGGCGATGTTGCGCGAGTGCGCCGATGTGCTGGCGCACGTGCACGTGGCCGACACCTTCAACCACAAGGGCTCTTCGGGCCTGCGCTACATCATCAACCCGCCGGGCTCTGAGGCCCGCGTGCACCAACATTTGGATATAGGGCAGGGAGAGGTCCCCTGGGATGACTTTTTTGGCACCCTCGCCGAAATTGGCTTCGACGGCATCATGACCGCGTGTGTTTTTGCGTGGGAAGAGCGAGCCGATGAATCGGGCAAATTCATGCGCGATAAAATTCAAAGTTATGTCGATCAGCACTGGGCCAAGTAGCCCCGCCTCCACACAGGATATGCAAAATGACTCTTAATATCGGCATCATCGGCACAGGCGCCATCGGCTGCGACCACGCGCGCCGCATCAACAACACCCTGACGGGCGCGACAATCACCGCCGTCAACGACGTCAACCAAGCCCAGGCAGAGGCACTGGCCGCCGAGCTGGGCTCAGTTGACGTCTTCGAGGACGCCCACGCCCTGATCAACTCAAACCGCTGCGACGCCATCCTCGTCACCTCCTGGGGCGCCACCCACGAAGCGTTCGTCACCGCGGCTGTCAGAGCGGGCAAGGCCGTTTTCTGTGAAAAACCATTGGCCACCACGGCACAGGGCTGTCGCAACATTGTCGACGCCGAATTGGCGGCAGGCAAGCGTCTGGTGCAAGTGGGTTTTATGCGCCCCTACGACAGCGGTTACCGCCAGCTCAAGGCGGCCATCGACAACGGCGAGATAGGCGCGCCACTGATGGTGCACGCCGCCCACCGCAACCCCACGGTGCCGGAGCAATACCTCACCCCGATGGCCATCCACGACACCTTGATCCACGAACTCGATGTTTTTCGCTGGCTGCTCGGTGAGGATTATGTCAGCGCGCAGGTGGTGTTTCCGAAACGATCGCAGCACGCCCACGCGCAGCTCGCTGACCCGCAGATTGTGCTGCTGGAGACCAGCGGCGGGATTCGCATCGACGTGGAGATATTCGTCAATTGCCAATACGGCTATGATATCCAGTGCAGTGTGGTCGGCGAGCAAGGCGTCGCCAACCTGCCCGAGCCGCAGAGCCTGCTGCTGCGCAAAGAGGCCAAACTCAGCCAGCACATTCTCAGCGACTGGAAAGACCGCTTTATCGCCGCCTACGATGTGGAGCTGCAGGATTTTATTGACGGTATTAATGCGGGCCAGCTGCGCGGTGCCAGCGCCTGGGATGGCTACGCCGCCGCCGTCGCCAGCGACGCCTGCGTCGCCGCGCAAGAATCGGGACAGGTAGAAAAAATCAACTTGCCCAGCAAGCCTGAGTTTTACAACACCTGACACCTTAAGACCGCCGCCCCACATCGCGGGGCGGCACCTACACAACAGAGGTTTGAGCAATGAATACCCTGAGACTGACCATGGCCCAGGCCACTGTGCGCTACATGATGGCGCAAAAAGTCATCCTGGACGGCGAGGTCCAACCGCTGTTCGCCGGCGTCTGGGCCATCTTCGGTCACGGCAATGTCGCGGGCCTGGGCGAAGCGCTCTACCCTGTTCAAGACCAACTGCCCACCTACCGGGCGCACAATGAGCAGGGCATGGCACACGCGGCGATCGCCTACGCCAAGACCCTCAACCGCCGACAGATGATGGCCTGTACCGCCTCGGCAGGCCCGGGCGCTGTGAACATGGTGACGGCTGCGGCCGTGGCGCACGTGAACCGCCTGCCTGTGTTGTTTTTGCCCGGCGATACCTTCGCCACGCGCATGCCAGACCCGGTGCTGCAACAAGTGGAGAACTTCCACGACCACACCCTGACTTCTAATGATTGTTTTAGACCTGTCAGCCGATTTTTTGACCGCATCACCCGCCCCGAGCAGCTGCTGACCAGCCTGCCGCAGGCGATGCGCGTGCTCACCGATCCGGTCGAGTGTGGCCCCGTCACGCTTGCGATGCCGCAGGACGTGCAGACCATGGCCTTCGATTACCCGGAACACTTTTTCGAACAAAAGATTCACCGCCTGCGCCGCCAGCCATCCGACGCCAACGAGATGCGCGCCGCACTGGAGCTGATCAAAAAAGCGCGCAAACCCCTGCTGATCGCCGGTGGCGGCGCGCACTATTCTGGCGCACTCACAGAACTCGACACCTTTGTCAGCCGCTTCGGCGTGCCGGTCGGCGAGACCCAGGCGGGCAAGGGCGCGCTGCCCTGGGATCACCGACAGAACATGGGCACCATGGGCGTCACCGGCGCGGCCTCCACCAACGCGCTGGCTGCAGAGGCCGACCTGATCATCGCGGTCGGCACACGCCTCGGCGACTTCGCCACCGGCTCGCGCTCCATGATCAACCCCGACGCCCGCTTGCTCAGCATCAACGTCGCTTCCTTCGATGCGATCAAGCACAAGGGCCAGGCGCTGGTGGGCGATGCACGCCTGACACTCGACGCGCTCAATGCCGCGCTCGACAGCTGGGAAGTGGACGCCGACTGGAAAGACAAGGCCGAGAGCCTGCGGCTGCAATGGCACACCGTGGTAGACGCCGCCACGGCAGACCAGGGCGGCGAGTTGCCGAGCGACGCCGAGGTGGTGGGCGCGGTCAACCGCAACGCTGCCGAGCGCGACATTGTGGTCTGTGCCGCCGGCGGCCTGCCAGGGGACTTGCAAAAACTCTGGCGCACCCGCTACGACCGCGGCTACCACATGGAGTACGGCTATTCCTGCATGGGCTACGAGCTGGCCGGCGGACTGGGCACCAAGATGGCCGCCCCGGATTCCGAGGTCTATGTCATGGTCGGTGACGGCTCCTACCTGATGCTCAACTCGGAGATCGCCACTTCGGTGATGCTGGGCAAAAAGCTGATCATCGTCCTGCTCGACAACCGCGGCTACGGCTGCATCCACCGACTGCAGCAGTTCTGCGGCGGACCAGGCTTTAACAACATGCTTGAGGATTGCCTGACAGTCGAGGGCGGCGCACCCAAAACAGACTTTGCCGCCCACGCGGCGAGCTTGGGCGCCCGCTCGGAGACGGTCAAAACCATCGCCGAGCTCGAACAGGCGCTGGTCAGGGCGCGCGCCTCGGACATCAGCTACCTGGTGAGCATCGACACCGACCCAGCCGTGGTCACCGAAGAAGGCGGCCACTGGTGGGACGTGGCTGTGCCCGAGGTGTCGCCGCGCCAGCAGGTGCGAGAGGCTCGCGAGACCTACGAGCAACACAAGAGCACGCAGTTCGAAAACCTCTGATAGCCCTTGCGCCCTCCCTGTCGGCACGGTTCGCTCGGCAGGGGGAGTCAAGCGGATACGGCTCTCGCATCATCACGGCTGTTTCAGGCGTGTCGCCGGGGCATTTTTTAGGGCCCCCTTCCAGCCCTTATGCGGTTGTCCGGCCCAGCTTTGTTCGTGTTATATTCCGCCCGATCCGCTCAGCACTGGGACGTGACAACCGAGCCTTGACGAGATCGAACACATGACAGACGATACCGCCCCGAGGCGTGCCACCATCAGCGACGTAGCCAAAGAAGCGGGTGTCGGCGTGGCCACTGTCGATCGCGTGATCAACGCCCGCGCACGGGTCCGTCCCGACACGGCAAAACGCGTGCTTATCGCGGCCGAGAAGCTCGGATTCCGCGATTCCAACTTGATCCGCGAACGGGTGCGCGACACGGCGCTGGTCTACAAGTTGGGTTTTTTACTGCAAAAGCGCAGCTCGCCGTTTTACCGCCACCTCGCTCTCTCACTCTCACACGCCTGCAGGCAGGCCACGGGCGTCACCGCCGAGCCCGTGTTCGAACACAGCGATGAAATCAATCCGCGCATACTCGCGCAAAGCATGGAAGATTTGGCCGAGCGATGCCATGCCATCGCCTTGGTGGTGGCAGACCACCCCCATGTCAATGAAGCGATCGCGCGACTGACCGCCCAGGGCAAACCGGTGATCGCACTGCTCAGCGATGTCTCCGCCCCCGAACGCAGTGGCTGCGTGGGTTATGACAACCGCAAAGCTGGGCGAACGGCCGCCTGGCTGATACACCGCACCACCCCCGCATCGGCCAAAGTGGGCATTGTGATGGGCAGCCACCGCTTTCAAGGCCAGGAGCTAGCCGAAGTCAGCTTCCGCTCCTACTTCCGCGAAAACGCTCCCGACTTCCAGATTGTAGAGACAATCGCCAGCCTGGAAAACGCCCACCTCGCCCGCGAAGCAAGCGAAGAGCTGCTGGAGCGGCACCCCGACCTTTCAGGCCTGTATTGCTGCTGCGGCGGCGTGGACGGGGTGATTGAAGCGCTGCGAGCAAAGCCTCACTACAGCCACATCGTCACGGTCTGCAATGAGATCACCGAAACCACCCGCAGCGCTTTGATCGACGGCATTGTGGACATGGTCATCTCACACGCGCTGCCCGATGTCTCGGCGCGCGCGGTGGATTTAATGATCCGCGCCATCGACAACAAGACTGACAACAAACCCGAGCGCATCGAGCTGCCTTTCGACATCGCTGTGCCGGAAAACGTCTAGCTTCAGCCAATGAGCAGCAGAAACCCTATGGTGGCTGAAAACTCACGCACCAGACACGGGCTTGTATTATTTTGGGTGAAGGCTTTGCATTGAACGCGAAAACGCCCGCTTAATGAAAAAAACCGCGCAGCGATCGTGGCATCAAGCTTTGTCGGCTTCGATAATCCAAGCGTGGTCTGGATCGTTATGAAAGATCCAATCGCGCTTTGGCCCGGCCATGACATTGAGATAATAGGATTGATAGCCGTGCGGCACACCTACCGGGTGGTAGCCACGCGGCACCAGCACCACGTCCTGGTGCTCCACCGACATGGTTTCATCCAGACTGCGGTCGTCAGTGTAGACGCGCTGAAAAACAAACCCCTGGGATGGCTTGATCTGGTGGTAGTAGCTCTCTTCGAGCAGGGTCTCATCGGGGATCGCATCGCGGTCGTGCTTGTGCGGGGGGTAGCTGGACCAGTTGCCTGGCGGGGTCGTCACCTCGCACAGCAGCAGGCTCTCGGCCTCTAGATTATCAAACAAGATATTGCGCACTGTGCGCGTGTTCGAGCCCACGCCACGATGGGCGACAGTGCACATGTCCGGGCTGATCAAACGCACCGGGTACAGCCCCGTGCCGGGCGCCCGCGCAACGGCCAGCTCGCAATCGCTCAGGGCCGTCACTTCGACCGACTTGTTCGGGGGCAGATACAGCGCGTAGGGCGCGAGCTCGTCGAACACTGTCTCGCGGTTGCCGATGTCGCTCCACTGCTCACCGTCGCAGCTCAGGTCCACGCGCCCGCGCAACACCACCACACACATTTCCTGCGCCGCTCCGCTGTCAAACACGCGGCTGCCGCCCTGCGCCAGCTCATGCGCCTCGAAACCGATGTACTGCCAGCCAGCGGAGGCCGGTGTGATGTTGTGCAGCGCGCCGTCGGCGCCCTTGTTCTTTTTACAGAGTAGATGTGACATGCCGGTATCCATGGTTTTTAAGCCCGCGCTTAGCGAGTGCCGAGCAGATTTCAGAACATACATTCCATCCAACAATGCATCAGTCGTTCCATTCTGTCAAGGCAGCATGCACGCAGCTGCAACAGACAAAATAAACGTAATTTCCATTTGTTGATTTAGCGGAATATTTATTCCATAATGCTTTCAAATCGCGCTGCCAGAACACCTGTTCTACGGGCTGAGCG
Organism: Granulosicoccaceae bacterium; assembly: GCA_033852095.1. Taxonomy (GTDB): domain Bacteria; phylum Pseudomonadota; class Gammaproteobacteria; order CALCKW01; family CALCKW01; genus CALCKW01. Next base: position 22,975 of record JAWSVD010000066.1, read on the forward strand.
GCGCGCCACGGCAACAGCCAGCCAGCGGCTGACAACAGAGGTATCGGGATGATGAGCACTGAGAAATCACTAGATCTTATCTGCATGGGGCGCGCGGCAGTCGATCTGTACGGTGAGCAGATTGGCAGCCGACTGGAAGACATGGGCAGCTTTGCCAAGTATTTGGGTGGCTCATCCGCCAACATGGCCGCCGGCACCGCCCGGCTGGGCCTGCGCACGGCCATGCTGACACGGGTGGGCGACGAGCACATGGGGCGCTTCGTGCGCGAGGAGCTAGCCCGCAATGGCGTCGACATCAGCCACGTGCGCACAGACGCCGAACGCCTCACCGGCATGGTGATTCTGGGCATCAAGGACCGCGAGACTTTCCCGCTGATCTTCTACCGCTCTGACTGTGCCGATATGGCCATGGCGCCCGAAGACTTCGGCCCAGAGTTCATCGCCAGTGCGCGCGCCCTGGTGATCAGCGGCACGCATTTTTCTACCCCCGGCACCTACGCCGCCAGCATGAAGGCGATAGAATACGCCAAGGCCGCCGGCACACAAGTTGTCATCGACATCGACTACCGCCCAGTGCTCTGGGGGCTGACGGGCATCGGCGACGGCGAGCAGCGCTTTATCTCCGACGCAGGGGTGAGCGAGCACCTGCAGACCGTGCTGCCGCATTGCGACCTGATCGTTGGCACAGAGGAAGAGGTGCACATCGCCGGTGGCTCTGAAGACACCATCACCGCCCTGAAAAAAATTCGTTCTTTGAGTCAGGCGACCATCGTGCTCAAGCTCGGGCCACTGGGCTGCACCGTGCTGGACGGGGACATCCCCGTGCAGGAAAGCGAATTTGACGTCTTCAGTGGTGTGCGCGTTGAAGTGCTGAACGTGCTGGGTGCGGGAGACGCTTTCATATCCGGGTTTTTGCGCGGCTGGCTGCGCAAGGAATCACACCACACCTGCTGTGCCTACGCCAACGCCTGTGGCGCTCTGGTGGTGTCCCGCCACGGTTGCACCCCCGCCATCCCCAGCGAAGAAGAGCTGCTGTATTACATCGAAAACCAGCACCGCATCCCGCAGCCCGACAAAGACGAATACCTCAACTACCTGCACCGGGTGACGACCCGCTTTTCGCCCAAGTTCGATGAGATCTGCGGCCTGGCCTTCGACCACCGCAAACAGTTTTTTGAAATGGCCACAGAGGTCGGCGCCGACCCTGTCAGAATCAAAGAATTGAAGATGCTGCTGGTGCAAGCAACAGAAGCGGGCGCGGAGAAGGCCGGTCTGGATGGCAACATCGGCGTGCTGATCGACGACACCTACGGCCAGGATGCGCTGAACCAGATCACCGCCAAGGGCTGGTGGATAGGCCGCCCGGTGGAACTGCCCTCCTCCTGCCCCATCGAGCTCGAGGGCGGCCGTGACATCAGCGCGCGCCTGGCCACCTGGCCCAAAGAGCACGTGGTCAAGTGCCTGGTCACCTACCACACCGAGGACGCGGCCGAGCTGCGCCTGGCTCAGGACCGCCAGATCATCGAGCTGAGCAATGCCTGCGCGATAAACAACCTGGAATTTTTGCTGGAGATCATTCCTACTCCGGGCAAAGAGCAGACGGACCACACCCTTCCACGCATGATGGAGCACATCTACAACCTCAACGTGCGCCCGGATTGGTGGAAGCTGCCGTCCTTGAGCCCGCAGGGCTGGACGCTGGTGAGCGAACTGATCAACAAGCGCGCCCCGCACTGCAACGGGGTTGTCTTACTGGGTCTGGGCGCCTCCACCGAAGAGCTGCGCAAAGGGCTCGCCGACAGCGCGGGCTTCGATATCTGCAAGGGCTTCACCATCGGCCGCACCATCTTCAGTGCGGCGAGCAAGAAGTGGCTGGCGGGCGAGCTAGACGACGCGGCACTGATCGAAGAAGTCAGCGCGCGCTACCTGGACCTGATCGGCTACTGGCGCGAGCGCAAGGCTTAGAACCCCGGCGGCGGGGCCCGGTAGCGGCCCTACCCCTTTGACGCTGACGCATTAAAATTATTGAGGAAGAAACACGCATGAGTGTACAAATAGGCATCAACCCGCTGACTTGGAGCAACGACGACCTGCCCTCGCTGGGCGCGGACACCTCGCTGGCAAGCTGCCTCGCCGAGGGCAAACAGGCCGGTTTCAGCGGTTTTGAGCTGGGCGGAAAATTCCCCCGCGAGGCTGACGTGCTCGGGCCACTGCTGCAAGAGCACAGCCTGTCCCTGGTGTCGGGCTGGTTCAGCGGCGAGCTGCTGAAGCGCAGCGTGGAACAGGAAATCGAAGCGATCACGCCCCACCTGGAGCTGTTGCGCTCACTCGGGGCCAAGGTGTTGGTGTACTGCGAAGTCAGCCATTGCATCCACGGTCAGCGGGACGCGCCACTGCTGCAGCGCCCCGTCATGAGCGATGCACAGTGGAGTGACTTCCTGAGCAAGCTCAACGTCCTGTCGGCCCACTGCAAAGCCGAGGGTGTGCAGATCGCCTACCACCACCACATGGGCACGGTGGTACAGTCCGAGGCGGACATCGACCGGCTGATGGCCGGCACCGATGACAACACCGGCCTGCTGCTCGACTCCGGCCACCTGACATTCGCGGGCGGTGACCCGCAAGCGGTATTAGAGCGCCACCTCGATCGCGTGGTGCACGTGCACTGCAAAGATATTCGCCGAGAAATCCTGCAAGACGCGCTGAACCGCAACAGGAGTTTTCTGGATTCGGTGCTCGCGGGCGTGTTCACCGTGCCCGGCGACGGTTGCGTCGACTACCTTGGGTTGTTTCGCACTTTGGCAGAACACAACTACAGCGGCTGGCTGGTGGTTGAGGCAGAGCAGGACCCTGCCATCGCCCACCCCTTGACTTACGCCACGCTGGGCGCTGATAACCTGAAAAAGCTCTGCGCGGAAAGTGGCCTTACGCTCAGTTGAGCCCTGAGCGGCCCACAGCAGTGGGCCGCTTCCATAAAGTCCGAGCCAACGGCCCCTCGTCGCTTGTTTCGCACTTCGCGATGGCCGATCAGCCGCCGCGGGCTGGCAGCAGCTCAGTTGAGCGGTCGGCGCCGATCAATCCGCGCTGAAAACCAGCCCACCATAATGGGCTTGCGCGGATTTCCCGGAATTGTCCGTGTCGGTCATCACCGCCACCACCTGCACCGCGCGCACGTCCTGGCCAAATAGCCGCTGAAAATCCTCGCGCACGTTGCGCCGTTCGCCCTGCCATTGGGCGAGCGGTGTGCGGGCGTCTTGCAATGCCAACATCTTAGATGAGTCCGCAGCAAAGGCGTTGTCCCAGGAGTCGCCGCGCGTATTGCTGCTCGACCAGACGTAGTTGATCGCCATGCCCTTGTCGAAAAAGCCACGCTTGTGCACCACGTACACACGGGCGGCGTAATCATCGCCCGCTCTGCTGCGTTCATCCAGGCCGGACAGCGCCTGTTCGACGCGCCAGCGCCAGCTCAGCCAGGGCGTTTTCTCCAGGTCAATGTGCACAGATCGATAGAATACAGACGCGGCGTCGTCACTCTGCGCGTACAGGGCCCACTGCTGCTCTATCTGGCGCAGGCTGTAATCGGTGTTAGCGGCAAAGCTGTACTCTTTCCAGTGCAGCGTCGAGCGCTGCGAAAAAGCACTGACTTCGAGCAAAGAGCTGTCTGAATGCACTTCGCTGCCAAAGAAACAAATGACAAGCGCAGCACAGGGGCCAAATCGTGTAAGACGAGACATAGCGTTAGAAGGCGTTCAGACGGCGAGGGGATGGCAGTTTACAACACCGTGCATTGATAAATTGTTGCGGCGGTATCATTGTCAGTGGCTTTGGCGGTTTCTAGGCGATTGAACGGCTCGCCCCGCCTGCAAAGCGTCTTCTTTAACCGCTGTTATAGCGTCGTTAAACTGCGGCAATAACTGCGCTGCCGCTGATTTTTTAGAAAGAGCAAAATAGGCGTCTTTTTCATCGATGGGTTTTTGTGCCTGCCTGATATCCTCCATCCAGTGCTCCCGACGGGTGACGTATTGTCCCACGCTGCTGTCCACCGCAACCAAATCCAAATTATCGGCCATCAACATCGCGAACAGCTGTTTCACGCTGCCCGCCCGGTGAATAGAGGCCTTAGCCTCGAAGGCCGCTTCCATGTTCTGGTTGATGAAACCGCCCCGCAACATGCCCAAGCGCAAATGGGAAAGTTCGTCGAAATAGGACCAGCTTAGCCCACTGGGGAATTTTCGTTTATTAAACCAAAAAGACGATTGTTGCTGCCAGCTGGCATCGCTATACAACAGGTATTTTTCGCGTTCGGGGGTTTTGAACAGCGGCAGGATGCCGTCCACCTCGCCCCTGCGGGCGAGCTCTTGGCAGCGCTTCCAAGGGTACAAGCGGACCCTGATCTCAACGCCGTGCATCTTTGTGGCAACAGCCTCCGCCAGCGCCACTTTCAAGCCATGCTCTGTGTATTCACCTTCATTGCCCATGGCGAAGGGCGGATAGGGATCGTAACAAAAGGTGAAATGGCTCTTTGTTTCAGCTGCAGTGCTGCAACAGGCAATGAGCAGCACACAAAAGAAGCAAATTTTGGCTTTCACAGGGCGAAAGCAAGCAGCAAACGTCGGCAGTTCTCTCACGATTCGGCCCCTCCTTTTGCGCTGTCTCAAAATCAAGACAAACACACACCCAATCAAATTCAGTCACAAGACAGTTTGGGCCAACTTTGCCACAGGCTTA
>JAWSVD010000484.1:0-4182 GCA_033852095.1 Granulosicoccaceae bacterium
CTTGTGGTTTGCGCCGTTTTTTATGGCTGAGTTAAAGTGCTGTTTTGCTGTGCAACTATCTCGACCTAAGGGGGCCGACTCTCTACCATTTTATTTGCCGTTCGGACCAGCGCGTGTGGATGGCGTAGGCTCGAGTGAAAAAGACGATGGCCATCGAGGCTAGGGTCACCCACAGCTCGGGCGTGGCGGGCCAGAAGTGCGCGACAGCGGCGTAGAAAACAGCGCCCAGCAGCGCGCAGCTGCCGTATAGATCCCGCTGCATCACCGCCGGTGTTTGCTGACACAAGACATCGCGTGCCATGCCGCCCGCGATGCCCGTTATCGCACCCATCAGAACCGCCACGAGGGGGTCAAACCCCAGCTCCAGTGCTTTGCGCACACCGATGATGCAGAACAGCGCCAGCCCCAGCGCATCGCAGTAATCCAGCAGCCGCAGCCGAATGCCCAGCCCGGGTTCTACACGGCCTACAAGTAGCACCGCCACACCGGCGGTTGGCAATATCACCAGTAGATAACTCAAGTCCTGAATCCAGAAAACGGGCAGTGAGCCCATCAGCATGTCGCGTAGGGTGCCACCGCCCACACTGGCTACCCCTGCCAACAGCAGCGCGCCGAAAGGGTCCATGCCCGCCCGCGAGGCCTGTGCCACCGCCGAGATGGTCATCGCCATGGTGCCTACCATGGCCATGGCAAAAAAAATCTGTTCGATCAGAAGTTGGCTCATGAAGAGAGTCCGCGGAGAAGTTGAAAGTGGCGCATTAGTCAGTGTTTATTGTAGCTAAGCCATCGGGCCTGCTCCGTTTCATTCAGGCTTGAATCAGTTTGCATAACACAGTGTGTTCACTCCATGGGCAAGGTGAAGACCCGCACCCGCTTGGGTGGCTTTGGCGCGAACCGCCCCAGCGGGAAGATCAACATCAGTTTCGCGTGCGTGCGCCTGTGGTGTACAAACACGTCCACGGCGTAGCCAATACCCAGCCGGTAGCCCACCGCCACAGAGGCGAGTAGTTGCAGCCCCAGGTGCGTGCCCTCGCGCTTGTCACAATCGTAGCGGCTGGACAAGATATTACTGCCTGTGCGCTCGCAGTTCTCTGCCCAACTACCTGATCCTATGCCTAGCCCAACGCCGACGTCTGCGTAGCTGTAGGCCACTCGAACAGGCCAGAGTTTGCTGGCGCTGAGTACAGTGAAGGAGGGGTCGAAGTTGCGCCCGGTGGACTTGTCAGTGAACTCGTCATCACCCAAAAAATGGGTGTCACCCAATTGGGATAGGCCAATCGCCCAGTTGCGTTTGTCATTGGCGCGCTTGTAATAGATCGCCGGGGAATCGCCGCTGGGGAATATCTCTAGCCACCGATAATTTTGCTCGGCATTACAGCTGCCTGAGAACAAAAAGCTCAACAGCAGGGTGCGAGAAATGTGGATTAAGCGATTCAAAAGCGCGTCTCGAATTCATCTGGTGTGCAATGAATGTGGCCATCGGGCTGGCTGCCCACAGAGCAGTGCGAGGACAGCCGTCTGTTGTCATATCGCGCACAGGGCGTGCCAACTCTGGGCAGCCTCGGCGCCGCTTTGGCGTGGGCGCAGGGGTGCTCGGGCAGTGATCAATAGAAAATGCTCAGGCTCCGGGTTGAAAGAGCTCTTTTCAATGGCTTCATCAGCATACGGCCAGCTGGTTTTTGTTCGCTGCACCGTCTAGTGGAGCATTTCGTATTCGCCCGCGGATATATTGCCACCGCCTGCCGCGGTATTTTCTCTGCCATCGGCGGTTGCTAATGGCGGCCCGTCTGCGTGAGTTATGGTGAAGAGCGGCGACAGCGATTAGCTACGGAACTCTACCGCCTGTCAGCGAGAAGTTTTCAACCACCGAATCGGTCTGTTGCCAGCTAAAGATTTGACGCTGCTCGAGTTGCCCTAAATGGTTGAAACTACTCCAGACGGAGATATTCCCGTGTCCGTCGTATTGGTAGCTGTCCTGTTCGGCCAATTGCCACGACTGTGCCGTGATTGCCCATTCATAAGTTGATTTTGTTTGTAGTTGGCTCTTGGCGTTGTAGTCGTAGCTGTATCGCGCATTGATCTCCGGCATCTCAGTGGAAATTGAGTGCGGCTCCATGCTGCGCAGACGTCCTTCGGTCCACTCGACTTTCAGTTCCACGAATTCCGCGTCGGTCGCGGTGGGGTATGCCCCGTCATACTGCTCGTAGTGCTCGATGTCTTCGCCCTGCCAGCTGAGCCTTGTGACTATCGCCTTGTTCTCTTCGGCTGGAAAAGCGCTGTCCGCTGGTAGGGTCCCCGCAGGTATTTCGGTGTCTGTTGAGCTGTAGGCAGATACCTGCGAGTACAGGGACGATGATCGAATGAGCTTGCCGTCGCGGTATTCATTGTCAAGCCACAGTTGATCGGGCGCTTGCGCTGTGATTACAGAGAGCGTGAGCAGGCGGCCCCGCGTGTCAAACTGAAAAGCGATGCCGTCGGCGGTGTCGCTGGAGATGCAGCGCAATTGTCGCCCCGTGGCCTGCCAGTCGCAGTGCTGAGTATCGTTCAGCAACCCTGCGCCGTTGTAGAGCGACATTGTTTCCAACACGTAGCCGTTCGAGTACCAGCTGTCGTCGCTTTGCATTTCAGTGGGTTCAGGCCCGTTGTCGCTGCAAGCGCTGAGGCTCATGACCAAGCAGCAGCTGCCCACCCGGGCCAAATGGTTCATGTAAGCGTACATATCGATCCCCTCGAAGAGGCTTCGGCTAACGGCGAGGGCAATTTTTGCTTGAATTTGTGCTGTCAGCGCGCACACTATTGGCATCATGGATCAAGGAGAGCTAGGCGTGGAAGCAATTTCGGACGTGGGATCATTGGGATTTGATGCGGGCAGACTGATGCGTGTCAGCGAACACCTAAAAGGCTATGTGGACAGCGGCCAGCTCACTGGTTGGCAGGTGGTGGTGGCGCGGCACGGGCAAGTGGCCTTGTCCGAGGTCTACGGCCAGCGGGATCGGGAGGCGGGCTTGCCGACTGAATCCGACACCTTGTACCGCATCTACTCCATGACCAAGCCGATCACCAGCGTGGCGATCATGATGTTGATGGAGCAGGGCAAGCTGAAGCTGCGCGATCCTGTCTCGAAGTACATTCCCGAGTTTGCGCAACAGCGCGTGTACGTCAGCGGTTCTGCACTCTCGCCGAATACCGAAGGGTTGGCGCAACCGATGCAGCTCTGGCACTTGCTGACCCACACCTCTGGCCTGGGTTATGGCTTCATGCACGCCCACCCGGTGGATGCCATGTACCGCGCCGCGGGTTATGAATTTGGCTGGCCTGAGGGCGTGACACTTGAACAGGCGTGCCAGACATGGGCGAGCGTGCCGCTGATGTTTCAGCCGGGCACAGAGTGGAACTACTCCCTTGCCACCGACGTGCTGGGGCGCATCGTCGAAGTGGTGTCCGGGCAGTCGCTGGATGCTTTTTTTGCTGAACATATCCTCGGCCCACTCGGCATGGTGGACACAGCCTTCCACGCGGACGAGAGCAAGCACCATCGCCTGGCTGCGCTGTACGCCGCCAACCCCGAGCACGGCGGCAAACCGAAGCGGCTAGACGCCATTGGCGACGTGGCCCTGTCGCCGCCGAGCATGTTATCGGGCGGTGGAGGGCTGGTTTCCACGGCCGCCGATTACCACCGTTTTTGCCTGATGTTGTTGGGTGAGGGTGCGCTGGGCGACGTTCGCCTGCTGGGCTCGCGCACGCTGCGCTACATGCAACAGAACCACTTGCCCGGCGGAGTGAATTTGTCCGAGATAGGGCGCCCGCTGTTCTCTGAGACTGAATTTGATGGCATGGGTTTCGGTTTGGGTTTTTCGGTGGTCACCGACACCCGAGCGGTCAAGGGCTTGTGCAGCAACGGCGAATACGCCTGGGGCGGCGCGGCGTCCACCGCGTTCTGGATTGACCCGGAAGAGCAGATCACCGCCATGTTCTTTGCTCAGCTGCTGCCGTCCACCACCTTGCCCATCCGTGCCGAGTTGCGGCAGTTGGTGTATCAGGCGCTGGTGGACTGATCGGAAGGGAGCTGCCTGAATGGCGTCGCGGCCTTTGCTGCGATAAGCGGGTTGATCTTAAAATGGAATCAATTGATGAAGTGGAGGCGCAGGATATGGGGATGCGCGACCGCAGTCGTGGTCGTTT
>JAWSVD010000485.1:0-1888 GCA_033852095.1 Granulosicoccaceae bacterium
TTGAGAGTGCGGCGGACCTGAGCGGCTACGCGGGCAAAAGAATGCAAGGGGTGCACAAGCTGGAATCGGTGAAAGTGTCCGGTGGTGCAACGCTGTCCATTGGCGATGACCGCTTTGAGCTGGTGGACGCGAGCGGTCAGCCCCGAGACACGATAACACTGGGCGCGGGGGATTGGTCCTTCGAGACACTCAATGCCAAGAACGTGGTGCTTGAGGCGGGAGCGAGCTTGGCGGTTGAGACGCTAGAGATCAGTGAGAACCTGACACTGCTCAGCGGTTCGACCTTAACAGCACCCGTGGTGAACAAAAGTGCGAAACAGGTACACGGCTTGGAGTTGGTTGTGGGCGGCAAGCTGACAGTAGCGTCGGGCGCGCACATCAATCTCGACGGTAAGGGATACCCGAACGACATCGGTGGTCCGGACTACCGTTCAATTGACCGCAATCAGCGTTGCCACGGCGGTCGCATCGTGAGCGGGACGGGTTGTGAGTACGGGGATTACCGCGCGGCGGCGTTCGCGGGCAGCGGCGGTAATTACAGCGACGACAACGTTGGCGGCGGTTACGGCCACATCCGAGCGGGCGAGCTGGAAGTGAACGGCGTGATCAGCGCGGACGGGCTGAGCGAGACAAACTACAACGGCGCGGGCGGAGGTCTGCATTTAGAGGCGGAGAGCATCAGCGGCGCGGGCGAGATCCGGGCGAACGGCGGCAGCAGTGCAATCCCAGGCGCGGGCGGTCGAGTGAGTTTGGTGGTGGGCGAGAGCAGCTACACGGGTTCGGTTGCGGCACGGGCAGGTGTTGACACGGATCGCAGTGGCACGGGAGAAGTCCCGGGTGCGGGCACGGTGTACTGGCAGGTTGCGGGCGGCGCGGGTGATCTGGTGGTGGACAACGGGGGTCAACCCTCGGTGGACAGCGGCACGACGGTGCGCAGCGTGGGCTTGCACACAGTGGGCGCGGTGCAGAGTATGGGTAATGGTCTGTGGCGTGTCAGTCAGCAGCTAGAGCAGCATCAATTCGCGGATGTATTGGCTGAAACGGGTCAACCCAATGCCATCATATTCCATGAATTAACGGTTGAGACAGGCCGTGAATACACCTTCAGTTACACGCATGATCAGGGCTCCACAACGGATGTGTCGATTTACGAGGCGTCCAACGGCGTGTCGAGCGGTAGCCGACACAGCTATGAGCGATTGAGCTCGCAAGAGACCGAAGTCGTCACCCTGGCGGCAGGCCAATACGTCTTGGCTGTCTCGCACACCAGTGTATCCAATCAAGGAGTGGTGGATGCGTATTACAACGGTGGAGTTGCGAGTTACGCCATTGCGGGGTCGTACACACTGGACGTCGCCGAGAAAGGCAGCTGGACGTCGAGCACGGCCTCAAACGGTGGGTATGGTTTGCAGGGCGTGCTGGTAGATCTGGATGCTTCAGAGGATGCAGGGCAGTTGTACACCGTGGTGTCGAACGACGAGCACAGCCTGGTGGTTGAGAGCGCTGCGGACCTGAGCGGCTACGCGGGCAAAAGAATGCAAGGGGTGCACAAGCTGGAATCGGTGAAGGTGTCCGGTGGTGCAACGCTGTCGATTGGCGATGACCGCTTTGAGCTGGTGGACGCGAACGGTCAGCCCCGAGACACGATAACACTGGGCGCAGGGGATTGGTCTTTCGAGACACTCAATGCCAAGAACGTGGTGCTTGAGGCGGGAGCGAGCTTGGCGGTTGGGACGTTAGAGATCAGTGAGAACCTGACACTGCTCAGCGGTTCGACCTTAACAGCACCCGTGGTGAACACATCTGAGAAGCAGGTACACGGCTTGGAATTGGTTGTGGGCGGCAAGCTGACAGTAGCGTCGGGCGCGCGCATCAATCTCGACGGTAA
>JAWSVD010000486.1:0-890 GCA_033852095.1 Granulosicoccaceae bacterium
TGATGCGCTGGAACGGCGCATCGCTGATTTCGATCAACTGCTGACCCTGCGCGAACGGCTGTTCGCCGGCGCGGACGTGCTGCTGAGCCCCACCACAGGTGTGGCACCGCCGCCCATCGCCGCGCTGCACGACCCCGCGCAGTACGAGCACTACAGCAACACATTGCTGCACTTCACCGTGCTGGGCAGCTTGTTTGGCTGCTGTGGCATCAGCATGCCCGCGGGGCTCGACAGCGATGGGCTGCCGATGAGCCTGCAGCTGATCGCCCGACCCGGCGACGACATCAGATTACTGCAAGCCGCGCTGTCCGTCTCCAGCCTGCTGCCGTCGATTGCCGCGCCGGCGCGTTTTTTAGAGGCCTAACAGCCCGTTCAAAAATGACTACCTACTGCGAGCGCGCTGCTAAACCTTCACAGGCCGGCAGTGACGCTGGTGCCAATTGGGCACGATTCAGATAAAACCCTGCTGACGGTAGAAGTACCAGCCCAGCCATTCGTGCAGCGCAATTTTGGTTTTTTGCAGCGCCGTGGTCTGCGGCCACAGCGCCGTCAGCGGCACACCCATGTGCTGCTGCGGGTCCACACCGTAGGTGCACACCTCAAAACCGCGCTGCCGAAACACGCCCACTGCGCGGCGCATGTGCCAGGCGCTGGTCACCAGCACGATATCTTTGGGCTGTTGCATTTGCTCGAAGATGCTCTGCAGATTCAGAGCATTCTGATGCGTGCTCTCGGAGTCCACCTCCGTCACCACGGTGACCCCTTCTGCAAGCCGCGCTTGCACCAGCTCGTGCATGGCGTCGGCCTCTGCGTCGCTGCGGCGATTGCGCGCTTTGCCACCGGCGATAAACAACAAGCCATTGGGCGTGACAATGCTCGCCGCCGCCAGC
>JAWSVD010000487.1:0-431 GCA_033852095.1 Granulosicoccaceae bacterium
CCGCTTCGATGCGCTTTTTGATACTGGTGAAATCACTGCTTTCAGGCGCTTCAGCAATACCTGCCCGGACAGGATTGAGATCCACATACGCCATGCAGGTGATCAGGGCCTGATCACCCAGCAGCGCTTGGCTTTTGAACCTTGCTTCAAAGAATTTTCCCGTGCAGTCGTCTTCTTTGTTCGCGTCTCTGGCGATGGGTTCGTTCAGCGCACGCATGAACCAGGAGATGTTCATCAATCGCTCGCGCCATGTCTCGACCAGCTCTTCTACCCGGAGCAGATCGCCCTTGCTCAGTTTCTCCCCCTTGAGAAAGCGTTGGCTGAGTACTTTCCCGCTGTAGAGCTTATGCCAGCGCTCAATGACCTCTTGAGAGGTCCAGCTCTTGGCTTGCTCGGCGTCAACATGCAGGACTTGATGGTGGTGATTGTGC
>JAWSVD010000488.1:0-1032 GCA_033852095.1 Granulosicoccaceae bacterium
TCTCCGCAGAGCATGGCGTTATCTGGCTTAAAGGCTTGTTTCCGTTTTAGCTGATTTTGCTGCGAACTTTGACGCTGATGAATCCAGTGTGGTAATCGTCCTGAAAGGGGAGGGTTTGCTTGCGAGTGAAGTGGCTTCGACGTAATAATTCAGTGGCTGCGATGGACTCGGACGTGCAAGCGTTGAGTCAACGAGCTTTGAAACGGTGGCTTCGTTCGAGATCGCAGTTTGAGATTGAATAGGGCGCACTGGCCAATTTCGTCAAGCAACGTGAACTGAAAAACACCAACATCGGAACCGGAGGAGAAAGGCTTGTATCAGAGAAGTTGGACAGAATCAGATAACAAGATGCTTCTGCGGAATCCCAACTCGCTTGCGCTCGCGGATCACCGCAGAGCAGGGCGTTAGCTTCAAAAGCTAGGACGTACATATGATAAATATCATTCCTGCTAAGAAAGAACACATCAATGAATTGGTATTGCTAAATTCTGAAGTTCAAGAAATTCATTCTAGAACGTACCCTCATATATTTAAGTATCCTATTGACACATCGCTCGTTAGAGATGAGTTTTTGTCAAATATCTCTGACAGTAATCAGCTTATATACGTGGCTGTAAAAGAAAATAGTATAGTTGGGTATATTTGGTCTCAATATATTGAACGTCCTGAATCAGCATTGACGTATGCGGCTAAAAAAATATACATTCATCATATAAGTGTTTCTCAACAACAACGAAAAGAAGGAGTGGGTGAATTGCTTATGGCTCATATAAGTAAAGAAGCTAGGCAACGTTCTGTTCAGCATATAGCATTGGACGTGTGGAGCTTTAATGAGAGTGCAGCAAGTTTCTTTGAAAAATGTGGCTATGAAGTATTTAACGTAAAAATGTGGAAGTGTGAATAAAGCTAACAAATCAATGTACCCGACAGCGTACCCGCTGCGAAAATTGCGGTCTCGCTGTCGCTCCACTCTGCCGCAATTTACGCATCGCATAAACTGCGGGTAATTGAGGCGTTATGTGAGAACAGAAA
>JAWSVD010000067.1:0-5288 GCA_033852095.1 Granulosicoccaceae bacterium
ACAGTCACAGTGCCCGCGCAATTACCAACGAGGTAATGAAAACGCGTGACGCCGCACAGGGAGAGCAGATGTTAGCTGGTCAAAGGGACTCGGGGTTTTCAGGTTTTTTGCGTGCCTGGCGCCGTCGCCGTCGCATGAGCCAGCTGGAGCTCGCGCTGGCTGCCAATATCTCCCAGCGGCACATCAGCTTTCTGGAGAACGGTCGCTCCAGCCCCACGCACAGCTCTGTTATCGCCCTGAGCCAAGCTTTACACATGCCGGTGGCTGAGCGCGACGCGATGCTTCTCGCCGCAGGGATCAAACAGCCGTTGTCGGATCAGCGACTGGAGCAGGCGGCGCGCGATGCCATCGATGCCTCGATGGATTACGTGCTGCAAAGCCACAACCCCTATCCGGCGATGACCGTCGATGCCCTGTGGAACTTGCAACAGGCGAATGAAGCCGCGCAAGCCTTCTTTTGTGCGGTGGGCTCCATCGGCGAGAGCAACCTGCTGCGGGCGCTGTTGTTGCCAGGCCCCGTGAAAGACAATCTCAATAACTGGGATTCAGTGGCGCGCGGCATGCTGCGCCTGTTCGAGCTGGAGGCTCTGCGCCGACCCAACGACGTCGCTGCGCAGTCGCTGTTGTCCGCTTTACGATCTGACCCAGACGTCGCAGCTGTATTGACGCAGCCTGAAGAAGGGGCGGTGGCGCCGGTGATGACTTTGGCCTTTGCTGTGGACGGCATTGAGTTGCGGGTTTTCACGCTGATTGCCACGATAGGCATGAGCACGGAGGCGCGCCTGGACGATATTCGACTGGAGACGCTGCTGCCCGCCGATGCCGCCTCGCGGGCTTGGTTTGAGCGACAGGGAAAATAAGTTACATGCGATACACAGCAACATACGGTGAAATCACGCGGCTGCTGAAATGCGGGGTGATGGTTTGAACGAATCGCCCGCTTTGTTTTCCAATGCACGTTACCGCCTGTTTTTTTGCTCCTCGGGAATTTCCAATTTAGGCGACGGCATCGCCTTGTTGGCGCTGCCGTGGTTGGCCAGTTTGATCAGCCGTGACGCGCAGATGATCGCCTGGGTTACCGCAGGTTTGCGACTGCCCTGGCTGTTCTTCTCACTGCCAGCGGGGGTGGCGGCGGATCGCTGGGACAGGCGGCAGCTGATGCTGACAGCCGACTCCCTGCGATTTGTTATTTTGGTCTTACTCGCGCTCGCGCTGACGATGGGGCCGGATCTAAGCACGCTAACAACGGCTCAACAACCGCTGATGATGCTGGCGCTGACAGCCATCGCCTTTGCTTTAGGGTCCGCTGAGGTATTGCGTGACAACACCGCACAAACCTTGCTGCCGTCGGTGGTTGAGGCCGATCAATTGGAGCGGGCCAATGGCCACATGTGGAGTGCCGAGCAGTTACTGGGGCAATTCGTGGGGCCGCCGCTGGCGGGGGCACTGATGGTGTACAGCCTTGCAGCCAGTTTTCAGGTCTACGCCCTGTGCGTGGCCTTGGCTTTTGTCTGTCTGTACCAACTGCGGTTGCCAGCCGTGCGCAGCAGCTCATGCGACAGCGCGTGGCAGCAGGCCAAAGAGGGATTGCAGTGGCTCTACGGCCACGAGGTGCTGTTGCGATTGGGCCTGATGTTGGGCGTGCTCAATTTTATCTCCGCAGGGGCTGTCACCGTATTGGTGCTGTACAGCCAAGACGTCTTGGGACTGAGCGCAACACAACACGGCTTGCTGTTGCTCTCCGGGGCCGTGGGTGGTGTGCTGGGCGGGCTGGTAGGGCCTGCTATTGTCGCGCGGTTGGGCGGGCAGAGGACTCTGCACCTGGCGCTGATTCTGTTTGCCGCGCCCTTTGCCTTGATAGCACTCAGTTCTCAGGTGGCTTGGGTGGCGCTTGCGTTATTTGTGGAACTCTTCGCGGCGGTGCTGTGGAATTTGGTGACAGTTTCCCTGCGGCAGCGCATCATTCCCAGCCAGTTGCTGGGTCGTGTCAACAGTGTGTACCGGCTCTTGGGTTGGGGTGTGATGCCATTGGGTGCGCTGGCGGCGGGTTATCTGGTGAGTGCAGCCGAACACTACATGCCGCGCGAAGATGCCTTGCGTTTGCCCTACGCGGTGGCCGCCGTCTTGGCGTTGCTGCTGTTTGGCTATGGTTTGGCGCGCTTGCGACTACGGGAGCAGTAGAGCTGAATTTTGGCCTGTGCTGGGCCTCGAACTTAAGAAACAAAAAAGATTGGAGATTGAGATGAAACGAGTGACTGGTATCGGCGGTATTTTCTTCAAAGCAATGGATCCCGCCGCACAGCAAGCTTGGTATAAACAACATCTTGGCATGGATGTGCAAGCGTGGGGTGGTGCTGCGTTCAGCTGGGCGGATGCAGATGGAAAACCCACAGGTGGCACCACAATCTGGTCCGTTGCGCCCGAATCAACTGAACAGTTTGCCCCGAGTGCGGCGCCCTTCATGATCAATTACCGGGTAGACGATTTACACGCACTGGTCGCGGCGCTCAAAGAAGAGGGCTGTGACGTTCTCGATAAAATCGATGATTCGGAGTACGGGAAGTTCGCCTGGGTGATCGACCCCGAGGGCAACAAAGTAGAGCTGTGGCAGCCGCCCGCCGGTCAATGAATTTGCAGTCAGCACATTGCTGCCCGTTTATCGGCGGCACGGTGATGGCGTTCAGATAAGCTGAGCTCATGTTGATATCTCTGCCTCCCGATGACGAACTCTACGCCGCCTTGCTCGCCCGCGATGCGCGCTACGAGGGGCGTGCCTATGTGGCCGTCACCAGCACCAAAATATTCTGCCGCTTCAGTTGCCCAGCGCGCAAACCTAAGCCACAGAACTGCGTATTCTACGAATTGGTGGCGCAGTGTATGGAGGCCGGTTATCGCGCCTGCAAACGCTGCCACCCACTGCAGCCTGCCGCTGATGCGGAGCCGTTGATCGCCGATCTGCTACATGCGCTGGAGCAAGCACCCGAGCGGCGTTGGGGCGAGCAAAGTCTGATCGCCAGAGGTTATGATCCCTCAACCGTGCGGCGCAGTTTTAAACGCCACTTTGGCATCACGTTCTTGGAGATGGCGCGCTTGCGTCGGCTGCGCTGCGGGCTCGATACGCTACGTGCAGGCGGTGAGGTGATCGAAGCACAATTGGACGCGGGCTTTGATTCACCGAGCGGCTTTAGAAGCGCCTTCGCCAAATTGCTGGGCCAAGCGCCTGGCAGCTTCACGGGACAGGAGCAATTACTGGCCGATTGGATCGACACACCACTGGGGTCGATGATCGCGGTAAGTGATGTTACATCCCTGCACTTGTTGGAATTCATGGACCGCAAAGCATTGCCCACGGAATTGAAAAAGCTGCGGCAGTCGGCACGTAGCGAAATAGGGCTGGGGCGATACGAGCCGACCGAAGAAATTGCGGCGGAGCTGAAAAGCTATTTTGCCGGCCAAAGCGCCGAGTTCAACACCCCCCTGGCCTTGCACGGCAGTGCCTTCACCCAGCGGGTCTGGCAGGCGCTGCGCAATATTCCCGCTGGCCACACACGCAGCTACCGCGATATTGCCCGCGATATTCAGCAGCCCACCGCGGTGCGTGCAGTGGCACGCGCCAACGGCGCCAATCAGATCGCGCTGGTGATTCCCTGCCACCGCGTGATCGGCGCGGACGGCTCACTCACGGGCTACGGCGGCGGCCTGTGGCGCAAGCAAAAGTTGATCGAGCTGGAGCGGCTGTACTTGCCGCAGGAAGAGTAGTCAAGGGGAGTGCTCTAGGTTCTAGAGCTGCAGTGCATAAGCCACGGATACCCGACTGTGGACTTGAAGAAAGCAATGGTTTAAATAGCTCATGGGCCGAGAAAGAGCTTGCTGGAAGCGAATTTCCATGTCGACAAACTGTCCGAATGAATTCGAACCTACATGATCCAGGGTTGTATATACAATAAATTGTGGGTTCGAATTTATTCGTACAACATGCCTTCGAAAAAACACCAATCCCAACCTGCCAATACAAACCCCACCAGCTGATACTCGCGCTGTCCCAGGCGAAGCTGAAAGCTTGGCATGTGCCCCGTTCATCCTGAAACCCAAAACCCGTTGTTATGCCCGCTGCCCGGCCAGCAGACATGCGCGGGATCTCGACTTAAAACCGCCGAACCACAATTGGCTGCAATTCACGCCGCCCATGCAACACACAAAAATTGTGGCTTCTGCTGCATAGCGCCTTGAATCCTCGAATACCGTCAATCCCCGTTTTCTATATGCCCGCTGTTGACAAGCACTGGATCGGTGTTTAATAATCCGGTTGTCCAAATGTCCGTACATTTGCAGGATATTGAATTTTCAGGCAGGTAGAAGATCAATGGCTTTGACGCAAGAGCGAATCGTATTGCTTATATTTGCAGCGCTGTTTGTGCTGTGCTCGCTGTTTTTACCCAACTTCCTGTCCACCGCGAACATCCTCAACTTGATTCGAGCCGTGTCAGTGCTCGGCATTCTGGGCATCGCGATGGCGGTGGTGGTGATAGGCCGCGGTGTGGATCTGTCGATCATCGCCACCATGGCCATGTCGGTGGCTTTCTCGCTACAACTCGCGCAGCAGGGCGTGCCCCTGTGGCAGGCGCTTTTTGCGGGCTTTGCTTTCGCCGTGTTGATGGGCGCGATCACTGGATATCTTGTGGCCTACGTGGAAGTGCCCTCGCTCTTTGCAACCTTGGCCATGGGCACCTTTATCTACGGCTTCGGGCGCTTCACGATGGTGTCGCTGGATGTGATCTACGCGCCCTCGGACGTGGCCTGGTTTGATTTCCTCGGCAAGGGCCGGGTGCTGGGCATACCCATGCCGGTGTTGCTTTTCGCGGGGCTGGCGCTGGTGGTGTCTGCGGGCATGAAATACCTGCGCATAGGGCAGGTGACTTACCTGATCGGTGACAACCTCGAAGCCGCTCGTATCACCGGATTGGCGGTGCGCCCGACCTTGGTTTTTCACTACGTGCTGGCGTCGGCCATTGCCTTTGGCGCGGGCGTGATCATGGCTTCCGCGGTCAATTCCATGAACACGCGGATCGTGAATTCCAGCCAGATCTACGACGTCATTCTGGTGGTGGTTCTGGGCGGCATTGGCCTGTCGGGCGGCAAAGGCGGGGTGCGCAACGTGATCGTTGGCACGCTGCTGATCGGTACCTTGTTAAACGCGATGACGATCCTCGATTTCCCCTACACGCTGCAAAACCTGATCAAGGGCATGATCCTTTTGCTGGCGATTGGTATCGACGGGATCCTCAATC
>JAWSVD010000489.1:0-7630 GCA_033852095.1 Granulosicoccaceae bacterium
GAATTCGATTCACTGGTGCAATTGGAGTATGAGCGAGGATTTCCCCGCAACCCACTGATTAACGCAGGCGCCATTGTCGTTTGCGACGCGCTGCTGGGCTGCATGCGCAACCCCAAAGACGATTTCCTTGATTTCCTACGTAGCGCCACCTCATTGAACAAGCTGAGATACTGCCCCCGCGTCGCCGAATCGGAGAAGCGACACGGCTTCAAAAACTACGCACAGGCTAATCTACTCAAAGGTTACGGCAACCTCCATCACGCGGTTGATGACGTGCTGGAGCTGTATTTCAACCTGTGCTCAATAGAAATGTCATGCACCGAGCTCGCGAGAGCATTTCTGTTCCTCGCGGCAGACGGCAAAGATTTATCTACTGGCACGGCCGTGATCACGCGCCCCCAATCGAAGCGCATCAACGCGATCATGCAAATGTGCGGCTTCTACGACGAGGCCGGTGACTTCGCCTTTAAAGTTGGGCTGCCGGGAAAAAGCGGCGTAGGCGGCGGCATTGTGGCCGTGCACCCAGCCAAGTATTGTGTGGCTGTGTGGAGCCCCAAGCTCAACCCAAAGGGCAATTCGTACAAAGGGATCAAGATGCTCGAGCAGATCACCTCACGCGTCGAATCTTCAATATTCTAGCGCCCAAACACGACCGCGCCCTACACAGTTCACTGACGTAGTATTCGCTAAGCATTGATACGTGCGTGGAGAGAACTGCAATGACATTACTCAGGCTCGACTGAGTCGAAACCGTTCAGGGAATACTGAAGATAGAAGCACAAGTTTGCACAGACGGCTTGCAAATCAAGAGAGCGTGGCTGCTGTCAACCGATGGATGGCAGGAACTCATCGTGCCGAGCGACTGGCTAAATCACGCCCTGACCAAAAATAGCGACGCGATCATTCGCCGATTTCAGCAGAAGTACAGGGACGACGCACCGGACTTCGCTCCGGAATTGATTTATTGAAAAGCAATTTACTGCTGCGGTCATAGTAGGAACTAGGGCAATTTCGACACGGATCAGCGGTTCAAGCAATCGCTTATAAAACTCGGAAAACGAGAATATCGATCTGAAGCTCTCTACTTCACACCGCTCGCCAATGCCCTAAATTCCGTTAAATAGGGCCCGCACAAGCCGCTATGCGCGCCTGCACTATCAGCGAACCGCACAACCATCTTCATCGCGAAACAAGTGCATTCTTTCAGCGTCCATATACACGTCTGCCTTTTCATCGGGCTGGATCGTGGTGGCCGAGCTAAACTGGGTCGTGAACTTAGCGCCGTCCACATCTCCAACCAACAAAGTATGGGGGCCTAAGGGCTCTATATCGATAACATTCATCTCCAGTTTCGGCCCCAGCGCTGGAGACTCACCGGTGTGCTCCGGACGAATACCCATCACAAAACTCTCACCGACATACCCAGACAACACCGGTTGTCGGTGCGCCGGGATTTTGATATTTAGGCCGGAACTTGTCTCAAAACACAGACCGCCATTGCGCTCGATCAATTGCCCCTGCAGCATGTTCATGCTCGGTGCACCAATAAAGGACGCTACAAATTGGTTGACCGGGTATTCATACAACGTGATCGGATCCGCCGCTTGCTCAATCACACCGTCTTTAAGAACAACCACGCGATCAGCCATGGTCATGGCTTCAACCTGATCATGGGTGACATACACCATCGTCGTTTTCAGACGCCGGTGAAGTTGTTTAATCTCTACACGCATCTCCACACGCAGTTTGGCGTCCAAATTCGACAGAGGCTCGTCAAACAAAAAAACTTTTGGGTCACGAACAATCGCTCGTCCAATCGCCACGCGTTGCCGCTGCCCTCCGGAGAGTGCCGCCGGTTTTCGAGCAAGATAATCAGTTAGATTCAGTGTCTCCGCCGCATTCGCAACAGCCTCCGCAACCGTCTTTTTGTCCACCCCGCGCACTTTCATGCCGTAGCCAATGTTCTCCTTCACGGTCATGTGCGGGTAGAGAGCGTAGCTTTGGAACACCATGGAACAATCTCTCAGGCCAGGCCGAAGATCAGTCACATCGCGATCATCAATTGATATCACGCCAGATGACGTGGTCTCCAGGCCTGCAATCATCCGCAGGGTCGTGGACTTACCGCAGCCGGACGGACCTACCAGAACCACAAATTCCCCGTCCTCGATGTCGAGATCCATTGGAGGGATTACCTGAACATCTCCATAAGATTTTTCCACGTTTCTTAATTTTATGCTTGCCATTATTTTCTCTAGGATAAGCGGAAGAGTGGAGCGCAATCTCCCTGTTCCCGTTTCTATCGATCACCCTTGCATGACACCGAGCAGGGTCATGCAAGGAGATCACACTACTCTCTATTTCGCGCTCAACCCCATGGATGAACGGTAGGCGGCAAGTTGAGACTCAAGACCAAACTCTTCTGTCAACTCATTCCATTCAGTTGCAACCTTGTCCATAGCTTCCTGAGGGCTAATCTCACCAGCCAGCGCTCTGGAAAGTTCGATCTCCAAGATCTCGGTGTACGAGAAGTACCCGGGCAAACGCATGTCCAAGGCAATGTTATCAGCGGTCACAGAGGCCTGTTGAGCACCAAGATATTCGGCGGCTTCACGCTCCGAGAATATAGTGGACCAACGCTCCAAATTTGTGGTGTGTGTGATGCGGTAGGGGTTCACGCCGGTTCCGCCCGTCACAGCAGCCTGGCCCGATACTTCTGGGCTTGTCAGGTGCGCAATAAAGTCCCATGCAGCTTCTTGGTGCGCAGAAGAGCTTGGAACAGCTGCTTGCCAACCACCAAAGGCCATAAAAGGCGTATTGAGGACATCGTCGTACTTGTCCCATTCTCCAGACTTGTAGTTCCAAACATCATTGGCGCTTGGCAAAACCGCGGAACCAACATTGCCCGCAACCTTTGATTGCTCGGGGTCAGCCGCTATAACACCGGTATCACCCCAGCCGATGGACTGAGCCACTTGGCCGCCAGCAAACGCAGCATTCACTTCCCCAAAAGAAAAGTTCAATGCCGCTGGTGGCGCCAATTTCGAGGAACGGATATATTCTTCCAGTCCACGTATCCAGCCCGGGTTGTTGATCTGTGCTTGCATGGTATCCGGGTCGAAAAACATAGAGCCAGGATGATCGGGATGGCTGGTATAGGCCGCTGCGTGACTGAAGAAGAACCAGAACTGTTGCCCACCTCGACGGAATGCCTCGGCAGTGCCGAACACACCCTCAACACCATTTTGGAAAAACTCCGCAATATCCAAATATTGAGACCAAACTTTCGGCACTGCTAGCTCGTAGCCGTATTTATCGCTGAAAGCCTTCTTATTGCCCTCATCTTCAAAGAGGTCGATTCGGTAGGTGTAGGTGTGTACATCGCCGTCCATGGTTTGAGAGAGAATTTTGCCATCCCACACCATCAACGCCTCACGGTAGACCGGTGCGATGTCCATCCAATCTTCGCCTGTTTGGTACTTTACAGGCATCTCAGACAGGTAGGGTACGAAATCAGGCGCCCATGCGGGCGCGAATGCGATGACATCAAAAGCATCGTCTCCAGACGCCAGAGTCGTGACAATTTTTGGGTACAGCTCTGACCACGGGAATTCTACAACTTTGACTTTGCCACACGTCTGCTCCTCCCAACCCTTGGCCGCCATGGACAATGCCGACGCAATGTACGGTCCGGTCTGGGTAGTCGCCGTGATTTCAATTCCCGTGTAGTCGGGCGAACACGCTGCTGATACAGCTGACGCTGACATTGACAGTGCAATGCTTGCCGCTGTGCGGTACATAATCTTCTTCATAGCTTTTCCTCGGGTTGTTTTTGTAGAACTTGTATTCCTGCTATTTGACTGCGCCTGCCAAAAGTCCAGAGCGCATCATTCGGCCCAGCAAACCTGCTATCAAAATCATCGGCAGAATAGCGACCAAAGCCGCTGCCGATATCGCCCACCATTCATCACCGCGCTGGCTGTTCTGACCGGCGACGAGTATGGGCAGTGTTTGCCATTTCGAGTTTGTTAGAAACAGCGCAAACAGAAATTCATTCCAGACAAACGCCAAGGTGATCACGAAAGTGGCGATAAGCCCAGGCTTCGACATCGGCAGGACAATGCCAAAGAAAATACGCCACGTCGGCACGTTATCCACCATGGCCGCCTCCTCTACATCAATAGGAAGGCTTGCGATAAAATCCCGCATCAACCAAATCACGATGGGCAGCGAGAAAGCGACGTATGCCAAGGTCAGGCCAAAATAGGTGTCAGTCATTTTGAAACCCAACTTCCCCATCTCGGTGTACAAGAGGAACAACGCGAAGGCCACAACGATGGGGGGGAACAAGCGCTGACTGACGAACCAGAAAACAATGTCGTCATTGCCCAGCACGGGGCCAGGTAGCCGGTAACGGTTGATGAAAATGGACAGCGCAAGTGCAATACAGAATGCGACGATAGAAGCCAAGCCTGGGCTAACACCCAACACTTCACGGCCGAACAAAAATCCGCCCATAGCAACAATGAAAAATGCGATGCCGCTCAGCAGCCGAACCCGAAACGTAAACCGAACCAATGCATAGGCGGCCATCGTGCCGATGACAGTGGCGATCACAGCCGCTGAGAGCGCAACAATCGTTGACGACCAAAAATTCGAGAAGAACTCACCGCGAATCCCTGAAAAAAGATCAGTCCAGGCTTTCAGCGTCGGTTGGAAGTCAACAAACGGTAGGTAGGTGGGGCCACCCACTACATCCACCGGTCTTTTGAAGGAAGTTATCGCAACCCAATAGAGCGGGAACATTGAAAAGGCAAACCACAGCAAACAACACATAAACACCCAATGGCGCCTGACCCCTCTTAAATCTCGAACACTCATTTGTATTTCTCCAAATAGGGCTTCAGGATCGCAAGGTAAATCATGCTCATGGCCAAGACCACAAAGAGGAACAGAAACGACAAGGCCGATGTATAGCCGAGGTTGAACTTCTTGAACCCCTCTTGGTAGGCAAACAACGACAATGTTTCAGTGGCAATGCCAGGCCCGCCCCCTGTCATGACAAAGACCGTGTCCATGATTTTGAAGCTCTCCACAATCCGAATAAATATCACCGCCGCAGAAATGGGCAGCATCATGGGGAAAGTGATGCCCCAGAACTGGCTCCACGGTGAGGCATTTTCCAGCTCCGCCGCCTCATAAACATCCTCAGGCATGCCCTGCAGACCCGCCAGCAGCAACAGCACCACAAACGGTGTCCACTGCCAAATTTCAACCGCAATCAAAGAACCCAAAGCCCAATTCGCTTCGGTTAGATAGGGAAGGTTTGTATAGCCGAACAGCGAGGTGAACTGATTGAGTGGCCCCATGGTGGGATTCAGGATTTGTTTCGCAATCAAAGCTACAGCGACAGGCGCCACTAGCATCGGCAACAGAAAACTGATTCTGAAAAAGTCAGCACCTTTCACCTTCTTTACTAAGGCCAAGGCGATCGCGAAACCTATTGCAAATTGAAAAGCGACCGAAGTGAACGCAATCAGACTGGTCGTCTGTACAACTTGCCAAAAACGCTCATTACTGATGAGGTCTATGTAGTTTTCAAAACCCACAAATTTGGCGGGTCTTGGCGGCACCAGTCTCAGGCTCATGAAGCTGTTGGCGAGCGAATAGATGAGCGGGAATATCGCTATCGCCAGCACAACCAAAACAGCTGGCCACAAGAAAAAGTGCTTAACCGGATCCTCGCGGGTCATCACGCGTCTCCGCCCGCGTGATGGGCCGCGACTGGAGCTTCAAGCAGTTGCAATATCTCGCTGAGGTGCGGCATGGCAGGTGCGGTGCCGCGACGCGTAACTGCGATACCGGCGGTTGCGCATCCGAACTGCACGGATTCAATGTCGCTCTTCCCCGCTGCTAGCGCAGCGGTGAAACCGCCGATAAATGCATCCCCCGCCCCCGCCGTGTCAATGACAGTGCCATTCGTGACAGCAGGGACATGCTGGCTAATTTGACGCGAATGGTAAAACACGCCCTTCTCGCCCAACGTGATCAACGCAGCTCCCACGCCGCGAGCCAGCAGGACCTCAGCCGCGCGTGCTGCGCTCTGCTCGGACGTGATGGGGAAACCCACCAATGCCTCCGCCTCGGTTTCGTTCGGCACGATGTAGTCGCAGAGTGGATAAATCGCATCGGGGAATGCATTCGCAGGAGCTGGATTAAAGACGGTTCTAACCTTCGCCTCTCGCGCAATCTCTAGCCCTCGAAGCGCCGCTTCCGGAGACTGCTCAAGCTGGGTCACAAAAACACTTGAAGACTCAATGCACGCGCGCTGATCCTCAACGTCCTGAATGGAGATAGTGCCCGCAGCACCGGGGTAAACAATGATGGCGTTTTCGCCTGTGTCCTCGTTAACGAAAATGAACGCTGCCCCCGAAGGCACGTCATCCATGATGGTCAGCCGGGTCTTAACACCGGACTGCTCGTATATCTTCAGCGCCATATCCCCGAACGGGTCTCTACCAATCTTGGAGATAAAGGAAGTCTCAGCACCCGCCCGGCTTGCAGCCACCGCTTGGTTTGACCCCTTCCCCCCGGGACCCAGTGAAAATCCGCTGCCAAGGATAGTTTCGCCAATCTCCGGCAGCCGCGCTGCCATATAAGCTGTGTCCGCGACATAGATCCCCAATACCGAAACGCCAGATTTGTTATTCATCGCCCTTCTCCTCCACACCCGTTGACCCGGAGCAAACCGTTATCACAGTGTTTGTTACTGCTCGAGTAGTACCTGCAACAGCAGCCAAAGTGACCGCAACTGCCGGTGCCCGCTTACTCACCGTAGGGAACCCAAATGTTCTTTACCTCGGTCGATTTCTGCAAAAACATCTCGCCCTCAGCCATCGACACATTGCGCCAGTCGATCTGCCGGCCGTAGTCGACAAAGGTGCGCTTGAGATTGCCGACCGAATTTTGCTCCACAGCTTTTGACAGGGCCGCTGAACCAAAAGCCCAAACGGCATCTACGTCGTTATGCTTGGACAATACATCCGCCAGCTCATCGGATAGACCCGTGACAATGTTGAGCACACCAGCGGGGACATCCGATGTCTCCAGAACCGAATAGAAATCTGTCGCAGACAACGGGTGTGGCTCGCTGGGCACCACCACGACACGGTTTCCCGTGGCGAGCAAAGGAGCGACCACACTAATAAAGCCCAGAAGCGGCGCCTCGGGTGGGCAGATAGCCCCCACAACACCGAGCGCCTGCGGCATGGCCAGGGCCACCCCCCGCATCGGTGGCATGTGCACTTGCCCATCATATTTGTCGGCCCAGGAAGCGTAGGAAAAGAGCCTAGAGATCGAGAATTCAAGCTCCGCATTCGCCTCAACCGAACTCGCTCCCGTCATCTCTCTCAGGCGCTCCGCGAACTCCAGAGACCGCACCGACAGGTTTTCCGCGAGGTAAAAGAGAATTTGCGCGCGATTGAATGCTGTTTTATCACCCCACGCAGCGGCGCTCCGCGCAGCGACAACAGCGTTTCTGAGGTCTTTTCTGTTGCCGATGCCGACCTCGCCAATGCCAACCCCGTCCGGAGAATAAACCGACTGGGAGTAGTTCGCGTCAGGCCGCTTT
>JAWSVD010000490.1:0-2872 GCA_033852095.1 Granulosicoccaceae bacterium
CAGCAACGCTTGGCCGACTTGGTTGTGGTGCCCACCCTGCACGAGCAATTGCAACGCATTGTGCGAGAGCACCACGCGGGCGCGGCCATTCGCGCCCATGGGCTTCAGCCACGCCGCAAGTTGTTGCTGGTCGGTCCGCCTGGCAGCGGCAAAACCCTGTCGGCCTCGGTTTTGGCCGGGGAGCTGGGCCTGCCTTTGTTCTTGGTGCGGTTGGATAGCTTGATCACCCGCTACATGGGCGAGACAGCCAGCAAACTGCGGCTGGTGTTTGAGGCCATGACGCAGACCCGTGGCGTGTACTTTTTTGATGAGTTTGACGCTATTGGCTCGCAGCGCGGCGCAGGCAATGACGTGGGCGAGATCCGTCGTGTACTGAACAGCTTTTTGATGATGATCGAGCAAGATCAATCGCACAGTTTACTGATCGCCGCGACCAATCACCCCGAAGCACTGGACCGCGCGCTCTTTAGGCGCTTTGACGATGTACTGTGGTACACCCTGCCCGATGCCGAAGCCATTGTGGGCATCCTGCGCAACCGTTTATGCCAGCACGCCAGCAAAGGCACCAGCTGGAAGCGCCTGGCCGCGCAGGCAGTGGGGCTGAGCGCTGCCGATGTTGTGCGTGCCGCAGACGATGCGCTTAAGCACAGCATCATAGAGGCACAGGAAAGCGTCAGTGAAGCCTCGATCAAGCAGGCGCTACAAGAACGCTTAGAGGTGCAGCGACAGCTGCACCGGCAAGACCCCTCATCCGGCGATTAATACGCCGTCTGGTCGGCTGAACAAGGCCGAATTTGAAATCGCTGCGAGCAGAACTCTCTGGGCCCGAATCTCGGCTCGGGGCCAGAACCCAAGGCCAATCCATGAGCAAGTCCCCACAGACTGATCTCCCCCCATCAGCGGAGACGAAAAAGATTCTCGACAGCCTGCGCAAAACCGTGGCTAAAACGCTCGAGCGCAAGCGCCGCCTCGGCCAATACGCCGTGGTCTGGCAGGATGGCAAAGCCGTCGCCATCGGCGACGATGCATCGCTCGCCGATGATGACCAGCAGGGATAGACACGTGACTTCTGTGAGTGGCCAACAAACGCTCGTAGTACAACGAGTCGACCCACACCAAGATTGCTGCGCAATCCCTGATTCCGCTGGGGCTTCATCCAGGCTACGAACAGCCCCAACCAACAACCCCAACGCGAGGTGCTCTTGAGCGGAGCGATACACACCATTTATGGCTTGATGGCACGATGCCGTCGAAGCTGCCGCGGTGCGTTTCGCAGGCTCAACAGCACCCTACAAATCCTCTTGATGTGACGGGTGTAGGGTGCTGTTGAGGAACGAAACGCTCCGCTCTGCGCCTGCTGCTGGCGATGTCTTACGCACCTTGGTTGCGGCAAGACACACGGGCGGCGATTGCTTTGTTATTACAGCCCCAGCCTGCGGCGCAGCGCGTCGACGTCGGGCGCCATGGGATTGACCGGGCCATCGTCGAGCATGCCGTCAAACGATGTCAGCAATACTTCCAGCGCCCGCCGTCCGGAGGCGCTGCTGGCGGCTTGGCGTGGCGTCTGGCCGTTCAGCGCTGGTAAGCTGTCGTCCAGCCAGTTATCCCAATGCGCTTTGTTCATCGCTTCGAGCTGGGCGAAGATCTGCGGGTCCTCCATCATCTTGGCCGCCTCTTCTTCACTCGGCGGTGGCCGGGTGAGCTGGTCGAGCTCGATCGATTCTGCGCCCAGGTATTCGGCCCGTCCGCTGAGCCGTCGCCCCACCCGTCGCCGCACTGACTCTGCACGCCCGTACGAATTGACCTCTACCCGTAATTGCGAGCCGTCGATAATAAACACACCGTAGACAGTGCATTCGCGGGGAATGGCCGGCTTCTTTTTCTTTTCCAGCCAGTCCAATTGCACCTTGGACAACGCGCCACTGTTGTCATATGACGCCAAGTCAGTTTCCAAGACTTCATCAACGCCCCATATTTGCAGTGTTTTGAGCGCGTCGAAAGCATCCCGCGGGCTGCAGTTCAGTCTGTATGTCAACCGCTGCGGTGCAATCAGCTCACCGTCGGTGTTTTGCATCACCGGTGGCGGTGGATCAATAAAGTGGTGCAGCAAGTCGTAGTAGGTGTCGAGTACTTCAATGCAATAGTCGAGCAGGCAATCGGCCAGGCAAAATTTTGCGCTGCGCGCTTCTTCAATATTTCGCCGCCACCGGGTAATCGACGGCGCGTAGTCGGGCGAAAGGCCCATCGGCATCAGACCCGACAGCACCGAGTCGCCGTCGAGGGTGATCACCCGCGCCAAGACCACCATGCCCTCAGGCATGCTTTCGCTGGCGGTGCGCTCATACACGATTTTCTCTTCGTCACGCAACAGATCGCGCAGCCGTATGCGCTCACCGGGCTCCACATCCACCACTTGCCAAAAACTGAGCGGCTCTTCAACGCTGGCGCGGATAAAGCGCTTTTCATAGCTGTTGAGTCGGCCGCCGTGGCGCTCGAGATAGGCCTGAGCGACAGGCACTTTGAAAGGCTGCGCCGGCATGTCGTTGACGAAGCCCAGCGGCAAGGTTTCCGCGTCGGGATGTTCGGGCAGCCACAGATAGAGATACCACACGCCGTCGACCTCGACCATCGGCCCGTCCGTGAGCTGCTGCGGTGCCACACCCCAGAGCCGCAGGTCTTCACCGGCTGCCCATTGAGAAGACTCGCCCAACTGCTCCAGACCGAAGGCCATCAGACGCGGCACCAGGTCCATCTCGACACGACGGATGTTTTGCCAACCCAAGCTCACGACATTGGGCTCCTGTTTGAACAAACAGCAGCGCTTGTGCTTTTTGCCACTGCCGCAGGGACAGGGCTCGTTTCGGCCCACTTT
>JAWSVD010000491.1:0-422 GCA_033852095.1 Granulosicoccaceae bacterium
TGTCGAATTCGCTCTTCTTGATGCGGCGCGAGGCGTTGGTGATGTCCGGCGTCTCAACACCCACACCGGCGCAAAACAGCTTCATGCCGCCGCCGGAGCCAGTGGATTCAATTTTCGGGGTTTTGAATTCGCCGGACTGGCCGAAGCGTTCGGCGACCACGGTGGCGAAGGGGTAGACGGTGGACGAGCCAACGATTTCAATGTGGTTGCGACCCGTGGCTTGGGCGGCGTTGGCACTCATAAGCACTGTGGCGGCGAGCGCCAGGGCGAACTTCGACATAAAATTTATCTCACTGGAAAGTGCAATTTAAAAGGTAGGTGAGGCGAGTTGCTCTCAATCGACAACTGCAGTGTAGGGGGGCTATGTGACCGCTTGGTGACAGCAGGGAATGTTGAAGTGAAAGCTGTATGTGCAGGGTTCT
>JAWSVD010000492.1:0-1086 GCA_033852095.1 Granulosicoccaceae bacterium
TTGGAGGGTGACGGCATTCAAGATGCAGAAAAAGGCTGGATTGCAAGTGTTAAAGAATGGTTTGGCGCCGGCTCTGATGCCGCCACCAATGCGGGATCAACAGCCGCTACAGTTGGCAGCAGGGGCCCTGGGGCTGCAGTTCCTGTAGCAGGTATCGGTGCAGGACTACTGAATCCTGGCACCGCACCTGGCACCCTTGCAATACATTCTGATAGATTACTGAAAAAATGCCAACGCATGGGAAGCTGCCCATCACCTGGCGGAGAAATTCTGAAACGACAATGCCTGGGGAACAACGACATGAAACCGTTCGTAGCGTATCTACAAGAGCAAATGGCCCAATGAAGTTCTGGATAGCATTTGCTATTGCAATAGCCGCTTCGTTTGGTGCAGGAAAGATAACCAATAATAATATCGAACTAACAGCAGTAAAGCCAATGTGCTTTTCCGATGATCCTTCAGAGGTTTGGTGCGAGTTTGAAGGAATCTCACTTATTTTTTCTAATAGAGATTTCAAAGAGATCACCATAGGCTTATCCGAAAAAGCCGACAGAACTCTTTCCGTAGCAGATTTGGACCTAGACGGGACACTTGACTCTCTGACATATACGTTGAATGACGGAGAGTTAGATGGCGATATCACAGACACTGATCTCGACGGGGAATACGATTACATTTTCTTGAACAAAAAGAACGACAGGATAAAAATAGGAACCGAGTGGATTGAAGTAATCGAATCAGGAAGTTCAAAGTCAATAGAAATAGACGGAGAAAGGAAAAGCATATCTTTCAAAGAACACCCGTATAGATATACCATCGAGTAGCAAGCGAAGAAAGAAGCGCAGGGGTCAGGTCTAGTATCGATGCACCCTACGTGATAGCCTTTTTACATGGCCAGACCTCTTCGCATCGAGTTCGCAGGCGCCCTCTACCACATCACCTCTCGCGGGGATCGGCGTGAGGATATCTATTTCGATGATGAAGACCGCGAGAACTGGCTGAACATTCTCGCCGAGGTCTGCGATCGTTTTAATTGGGTGGTGCATGCCTACTGCCTGATGAGCAATCACTACCACTTGGTGGTTG
>JAWSVD010000493.1:0-541 GCA_033852095.1 Granulosicoccaceae bacterium
CTTGCGAATTTGCAGCGTACTCTCGCAGTGGCTTAGCAAGTGCTCGGCGATGAGCTTTCGAGTGCTCTCGCGGTTTGATCGACTGAGGCTCGTCTCTGAACTGGCTTACAAAGTTGTCGTCACCCAGCAGTAGCTGGTGGCGTGTTTGCTCCAACGGGCTGGGAATGCCTTTTCCCTCTGTGACAAACTGTTGGAACTTGGTTTGGGCCGAGCTTCTTCTTTTTCCGAAATGCGCTAGCAACCAATCACCGTCAAGCCAATTAGGGCAGGGGGATTTACCAAGGTGTGAGCGGTAGCTGCTCCACTTCCAGTTTTCAGCTCGGCGCACCATACCGGCTCGAACAGGGTTTAGAACAACGTAACGTGACAGCTCAAGAAGGTAAGCTTCTTTCTGAACAAGGATGGAATTGTAGCGTCCTTGATACAGGTGGCCCGAGAGATTGTAACGGCGGTTTACTTGCTGTGTGTATTGGCCATTGAGCTGACGCATGCCGCGAGACAAATTCCCATTAACGGTCTCAACCACCAAGTGGTAGTGATT
>JAWSVD010000494.1:0-1327 GCA_033852095.1 Granulosicoccaceae bacterium
GTTCAAACCGCTTCACCTTGATCGACTGCTTCAACGCATCTACAGACCCGCTTTGCTCACAGACCACAAGGCAAGCGCCGTAGCCGATCTTTAATTTTGTATTGACACTGCCGTCAGTGAATAATTGTAGGTGAGGCATTTTCCAATCCGTTCTGGCACTTCAAATAGTGCCGGTTTGCCACTTAAAACAAGCTTCAAGGGTGAATTAAACAGGCAGGTTGAGCAAGCAGATCTTCAACGACGTGTAGCCCGGAAGAAGCACAGCGGTATCCGGGTTTGCGCAGCGAACAAAACCTCACGTCATGCAGCAAACAATGCATCGAGACTCGATCTGACCCTCGGGCATTCTGATGGCCACCATCCGCAGGTTGCTGTTGAGCCGACCAAACGCACCGAGTTATCGCTGCACATGACCGGCCCTAGGCTCTGTGGTGAGAATCACTTCGCTCAGCGACACCCTACGTGTTTGGGAGAGAATGGAAAGAAGGCAGAGGTCGCCGTCACACCAAGGGCGATCATGCCTTCCGGGAGCTTGCGCCTACGCGTCAGCTTTGCTTGATCTCCACCTGAAGCGACACTGACACGTTCATGGAGTTAGTCACCAAACAGCTGCTCTCAGCTTTTTCCAGCAAGCGCTGGGCCTTGGCTTCATCTGCGCCAGCCGGTAGCGTCAAACTCGCCTTGATCTGCACTTTCGTGAACTTGGTCACCCGCTCAACTCTATCTAACTCACCTTCAGCGGTGGCAACGAGCCCTGTCCAGTCGAGTTTCGATGCCCCTGCAATTGCTCGAAAAGAAAGGCAAAAGCAATCTGCAATCGCCGCCATCAATAGATCCTCGGGCGACCATTCGCCCCCCGCACCACCAAACTGTACGGGTGGTTGTGTGCTGATCTTGGGGAAGTCAGCCGAGCTGAGGACAACCGCTCCCTCGGAGGAGTCATGAGCTGTGGCGTGGTAATGGTGTGGAAAGTTCTGCATGGCAAAAAGGCCTCTGAATTGATAAGACAAACCGTGTACCGAGAGCAATGATGCTCCGATCTATTGGTTTTCACTCTATGCCTAAACGCCCATAAGTTCGGTGCCTTTGTCACACAAGAGGCAATTTTTCATTTGAGGTTTCAGGCGATGTGCCTAGGTGACAATCGCCACAAGAGGCCGGGCGAGGACTGGACGCATGCGAATCATCTGAATAACGGCTCAGAGTGAAACGGCTTGAGCCGTACCGAAGACAGAGAACTGACAGGCTATCGAGCCATTTGTGCAGCATTCACAATCAAGCAGCGGGGCTCGCCGCTAAAACTCCTCCCGCAACGCCTGCCTAGCGG
>JAWSVD010000495.1:0-5073 GCA_033852095.1 Granulosicoccaceae bacterium
CGATGATCGTCTGCACCAACAGAGGCACGGTGGTCTTGGTGGCGGCTATCATGTCCACCGACTCTGGCACGCCGTGATTGTCGATCTTGTGGCAGGTTTTGAGCACCAACAGGCGCGCCATTTCAATTTCTGAAAAGCTCTTGGAAATATCTTCACGCACCGACTGGTGCTTGCTCAGGGGGCGGCCGAAGGTGGTGCGCGAGCTGGCGCGCTGGCAGGCAAGCTCGAGCGAGCGCTGGGCAGCACCAATTAAACGCATACAGTGGTGCATGCGGCCTGGGCCGAGACGCCCCTGCGCTATCTCGAAACCGCGGCCTTCACCGAGCAATATATTCTCAAGTGGCACGCGCACATTATCGAACACCATTTCCGCGTGGCCGAAAGGTGCATCGTCGTAACCGAGCGTCGTCAGCGGGCGAATAATAGTCAAGCCCTCCGTGTCCTTAGGCACCAGTACTTGCGTCTGCTGCAAGTGACGGCTGGGGTTTTCTGGGTCGGACTTGCCCATGACAATAAAGATCTTGGTGCGCTCGTACATGGCGCCGGTGATAAACCACTTGCGGCCGTTGAGCACCCACTCATCGCCCTCTTTGCTGATGCGCAGCTCGATGTTGGTGGCGTCGCTGGAGGCCACCTGCGGCTCGGTCATGGCGTAGGAGGATCGAATCTCACCGGCCAGCAGTGGCTTCAGCCATTTATCCTGCTGGGCCTGGGTGGCGTAGTTCATGAACACTTCCATATTGCCCGTGTCCGGCGCATTGCAGTTGAACACCTCGGGGCACCAGGCCACCCGGCCCATCAACTCGGCCAGCGGTGCGTAGTCGGCAAATGACAGGCCGCCGTGCTCGCAATACTCGGCGTGTTCTTCGGGTACAAACAGGTTCCACAGACCGGCGGCCTTGGCCTTCTCTTTCAGTTCATCCATTAATGGCAGCGGCGCAAAGCGATTTTCCGCCGCCTGCAGCTGCCGTGCATAGGTGTGTTCGTTGGGATAGATGTACTCGTCCATAAAGGCTTCGAGCTTGGCGTGTAACTGCTGGGATTTTTCGCTAGAGCTAAACATCATTTTCCTTTCATTCACAGACGCCAACACTTAAGAAAAAGTGATCAGCTGTGGGCTACCGGGTATCAGCAGATGGCTGACATCATTAAAACTGTCCAGAGCAAAACTTTTGCGGTTGTAGAGCAGCTTGCTGGTGCTGCTGTTTTTGATCTGCAGGGTGAGGTCACGGGTGCGCGGGTCATCCAACTTGAGCACCGAACGCAAGATCACAGAGATGGGGCCGCCCGAGCTGACGACCAGAATACGCTTGGCATCGGTTGTGTGTGCAAAGGCAAAACCCGCCGCTACGCGCTGACAAAAACTCACCCAACTGTCGCGACCATCGGTATCAATAGTGCCATCCATCCAAAAGCTGAGCGCCTGTTTCATGTTGTGATAGTAGTCGCGCCTGGCATGGCCTGTGTCGGCCCACAACGCTGGATGCTGTTGGCGCAGCGATATCAACAGCCTCTGAAAATCGTACTCGTTGAGCCCTTCGTGTACCGCCATGGGGATCTGCTGCCCCAGGCCGGTCAGCACGCCTTCATTGGTCTGACGGTGGCGCAGCATGCTGCCGAGCACTATGCGGTCGTAGCTTTGACCGAGCTGGCGCAGCTGCTCGCCCAATAGCTGCGCCTGACGCTGGCCCAGCTCACTGAGTTGATCATAGTCAGCGGCGCCAAAGGAAGCCTGGCCGTGCCTGAGTAGGGTAATTTCCGCCATCACAAGGTCTCGATAACAAAGCAGCCGCCAGTATATGAAGCCTCAAGCAATCATTCTAATCAACCTTAGTGATAGACTAACATTGATTAAATCAATACAGCCCAGCACCCATAGCCTCGTGATAAAAAGCCAATGCGATTAAGAAAAGTCGACCTAAACCTTTTTGTGGTTTTTGATGCGATCTACCGCGAGCGCAGCGTCACCAAGGTGGCCGCACTGCTGAACCTCACCCAATCGGCCGTCAGCAATGCCTTGAGCCGCCTGCGCCAGGCCTTCGATGACCCGCTGTTTATCCGCACCCGCGAGGGCATGACCCCGACGCCAGTCGCGGACAGCGTGGTGGGCGACGTGCGTCAGGCCCTGCTGTTGTTAGACCGCAGCATAGGCAGCAGTGCATTCTTTGACCCAGCCAGCTCGGAAAAGATATTTCGCTTAGGCCTCAATGACCTGGCGCAGTCCATTCTACTGCCGCGCCTGCACGGCGCCGTCAAGGCGCTTGCGCCGAAGGTCTCGCTCACCAGTTATTACCTGCAGCGCGAGACCGCGCTGGAGGATCTAAAATCGGGCGGCATTGACCTGCTGGTGGACGCCCCTTTAGTGAACGCCAAAGACCTGCAGCACGCACACTTATGTGAACTGCCCTACGTACTGGCGATGAGACCTGCGCATCCGCTGGCCAAGCGCACACTCAGCGTTGATGAGTACCTCAGCTGCGAACACCTACACGTCTCCAGCCGCCGCCGGGGGCGCGGCCAGGTAGACATAGCCCTGCACTCTCAGGGCCACAGGCGAGAAGTCACCCTGCGCGTACAAAACCACCTGATGGCTGCGCGTATTACCGCCGAGACGGATCTACTCTGGACAGTCCCCAAAGTGCTGGCCAACACCCTGCCGCTGCAGACAATGCCTCTGCCCTTTACGGTGGAGCCGCTGGAGTTAAATTTGTATTGGCCAAAGAGTGCGGAAAAGGACCCGGCCAACCTCTGGTTAAGGCAGATGATTAGCGAGCAGCTGGCCGACACGAGCAAGCTTTAGCGAAAGTGAGTCTTGGGCCTGAATTCAAGTCATAAATGCAATTACTACAGCAGCGGTACACCGCCAACCCGCGAGTTTGTTTTCTGTCTGGCCGCAATTGTTGAATTGTTGGATCTGACTCTGATTATTTAGTTTATTACATGTTTGTCCCTGTTCTCGTTCAGATTTCGGACTCCTTAATCTCTTTCGCAAACTTTCCCGGCCAAGGAACCGTGAATGAGTCCCAAATGTCCGCTTTGTTTCTGTGCTGTTCTTTCATCTGCGCCATTACGAGAACGTCCCCGTTACTACGCAGGTTTATCAGCCCATAATGTGTTTTGCTGCCTGATGTGGCTCGCGCGAGCTCCGTTGAGAATAGAAGTGGATGAGAACCTCTGGTGTAACGCGCTATAGATCCAACTGCATCAGCCATGGGATGATCAAAAGACTTGTTGTCTCCTGATGAGAAGACGTTTGCTTGAGGCAGTGTCTTTTTCAAGAACTCAACATGAAAATCTGACGACCCATGGTGACAGGCCTTAGCGACGTCCACTCGAAAAGGATTGTCGCTGCCATAGTGATCCATCAGATGCTGCTGGGCAGGAATATTCAAATCCCCTCCAAGTAGAATAGTATGTTGGCCGAATTTCAGCTTCAGGACGATCGAATGACCGTTTCGAGTATGCGATGAACTCGGCGCCGGATCAGCACCGGCGATATCATGAGCATCAGGAAACGCTACATAATGCAGTCTCCCCGACATATTAGTGGGTACTGGACCTAACACCGAAACAAAGAGCTTGTCTCCATCATCCTTTGTGTATCCAGGAAGACCACCGGTCCTGATAGTTATCCTTTCTGAATTCTTAAGGCGTCCATCTTGCTTTGCGTCGAGGGCCGCTTGCCAGAAGTTCCGGAAGGCCGGCGCCAAGTGACCGCCGTCAACGAGTACTTCAGCCTGTTTCAGCGTGTCGAATGTTTCTGTAAGAGTGAGCCGGTTTTTTCCATCTACAGTCTTGTGCCGAAGTTTGCCAAGGTCGAATTCCGTGCCAGATGGCAAGTTGTCGTCATCATAACGAATGATACCGTTATGGTAGATCGTCCCGACTTTGAATCGGGGATCTTTCAATATCGCGGTCAGACCGTTGTAGTGATCATAGTCAGGATGGCTCACCACAATGGCCTTAATCTCGACTTGCTGATTCGAGCTTAGAATACGCCTGTAACGGTGCTTCAGGAACTTGAAGAAATTGGAATTCGGACCACCGTCAACTAACAAAATACCTTCTGGGGATTCGACGATAGCACCATCACCCTGCCCTACATCAACAAAGAAGACCTTTAGAATAGGAGTGTCTCGAACGTCATCTTCATGCACCCATCCAGATTTCCCTTTACCCAATGAATCCACCTCCAGCCAATCTCCTTCTACGCTAACGACTTGCAATATCGACCCGAGGAGGACATGGTTCACTCGGCGAGCATTTGAACGCGCAGACGCGCGTATGAAGGTTTCAGGTTTATTCCCGTATATGAATTGAGGCATAGTTTCCTTCCTTCTTCAATTTCATCGATTTAGGTGCGAACAGTATTAACTGAATATCTGAGAGTGCCGTCCATACCGGCTGACATTGTGATTCAATCTACAAAGCCGTTGGCTCCAGATTCACCAGAACGGCTTTGAGCAAACCGATCCATTTTTTGTCCAACACCCAGAAAAATACGAATTAGACGACAACATATCACCCTGCTTCTTTCAGTCAGCCATAATGGAATGGCTGCGAATAGCGGGAAAACTCGACTACGCATGCCTCCCCAACTCAGCCACCGGCGCGCGCTTCGTTCCCACTGGGTTGCGATGGGCATATCGACTGACTCCCAACAGGCAACTGATAGCCTCAATATCGATTGCCTTATAGCGTCCGCGAAACAGTGGACCATCCGTCTTTTTCATCTGGTTGTACAACTGCGTGTACACACCATTGACATGCCGCATGGCTCGACCGAGGTTTCCTCGCGGTGTGCGCACCAGTAAATGGTAGTGGTTGCCCATCAAACAATTAGCGTGCACTTCCAGCGCAAATCGCGTGTGAGCCTGCTCAACGCACGACAAGAAGGCAGCGTAAAACGCCTTGTCGTGAAAAACCGTCTGTTGTCCTCGACCCCAGTTGATCACGTGATAAAACGCCCCTGCGTATTCAACCCGCCGTGTTCTTACCATAGCAATAGCCTATCAGATTAAAATAGCATTAGTGGAGACTTGACCCTCTGCCTCCTTTGGTGCCACGTAACAC
>JAWSVD010000496.1:0-2424 GCA_033852095.1 Granulosicoccaceae bacterium
ACTGCTCTATTTAGCGACTAAGCGCAGCGAAACTTGGCCCCGCTTACGCGGACCTTTGATCGCTGACGCTCTCAACATCACCACGGACAAAATTGGCTTTGAATTTATCGATCACCCGTAGGATCTGGCTCATTTTGGGCCTCGCCTACCTCTTTTTACTGCTGTATTTTTCGCTCAAGCCAGCACTGCCCTCAGTGCCCTTTTTCCCGCACATCGACAAGCTGTTCCACGCCATTGCGCACGGCCTGCTCTGCCTGTGGCTCTGGCCGCTGTTGCCCACCACAAAACGCAGCTTGGTGTTGTTATTTTCGTTTTTGTTTGGCTGTAATATAGAGATATTTCAACAGTTTGCACCGGGCCGCATGCCGGACATTGGAGATATCATAGCGAATTCCGCGGGAGCGTTGATGAGCTACTATGCCATGCGCGCGGGAGCAGGAGCTTACATTGAATCCATGCTGCAATGGCCTCTTGAGAGCCGGCGCTAAACGCATTCACTACCCGGCGTTAGAAGGTAGGGCCGCGATTTTCAGACGCGCTAGCGCTTTCACTGGTTTTTTAAGCAGTTTTTTATGCAAGCGAGTGAGTACCCCCGCACCTTGGGGCCTTTGGCTCAATCGCTCAGCTTTGCGACTGCAGGGCCCAACAAGCTACAATTTCGCAGCATCTAATCTGAGGAGACACCCACAATGAAAAAAATGTTGATAACAACGGGCTTGGCACTGCTTTGCGGTTCTGCGCTCGCGGCTGGCGACGCCGGTGCGGGAAAAGAAAAATCGGCCATGTGCATGGCATGTCACGGCGCAAACGGTGTCGGCATCGGGCCGAGTTATCCCAATCTAGCCGGGCAAAAAGCCGCCTACATGGAGCTGCAGCTCAAAGCGTTTAAGGACGGCACTCGCAAAGGTGGCAACGCAGCACAAATGTTCGGCATGGTCGCGGCACTGTCAGAACAGGACATGCAAGACATCGCCGCCTTCTTCGCCGCTCTGCCCGCCGCGAAATAGGCCAGATCAGCGAGGATTATCAATGTAGTTGATGCACTGCACCACATGCTGTCCAGGCTACGCAATTGCCGTGGACAGCTCGCTGCACACATTTAGAGAACGTAATGGGCTCATTGCTGCCTTGCGCTGAACAGTGGCAGCCCTTCCAACTCAGTAGCTTGCTGAGCCACAAACCATCTATCACATTGAATTCTTTCACATTTCTACTTAACAAACGTAGTACCAGGCGACTTGGTGACGCAGCCTCACAGTTCTTAAATACCCGCAACACCGTTTCGAGCATCCATCGCCCCACCTCACCACCGTAATACCGCCGCGCATCTCTAAACAAGAGCCTGCCTTCCTGCTAATATGCTGTCCCTTAGCCCCACTTTTGCGTAATCCACCGTGAAGGGTGCAGTTTGTCGTGATTTTCAGCGCAAAAGAGCCGCTTGTTGGAATCGCATTGAGACGCTGCAGCTAAAAGAGCACCGGTAATCGGGCAAATCGTTAGAAAACGAGCTTTAAAACAACATTCTGGCGATCAAGCTTTGATTCGACAGGCCATGGGAAGCATCGACCGGTTCAAAATTGCGGTCAACAGCGAACGCGCAAACAGTTTTTTGGGCACACCGTCTAAGAACATGCGCACATGCACCTGTAGCCTTAACCTGAATTAAACCCTGATCGGCACAGCCCAATTCTGTTGGCCTGCGCCTCTCTTGAGCCTACGTACAAGCAGACAATAAATGAACTTGCAAAATTACTACGAATACAAGCAAGGCTTGTTGCACTTCAATCGTGAAACAGCTAGCCAGTTCGCCAAGCAAGTTGCCGGCGATTTCAACCCAATCCACAACGTGGACGCACGCCGCTTTGTAGTACCGGGAGACTTGTTATTTGCCGTCCTGCTCGACAGGCAGGGCCTGTACCAGCAGATGGAAGTCGAATACACCGGCATGGTCACTGACAAGTCGCAATTGCTGAGCAGCATTTCCGATGATCAAATCATGCTGCACGACCAAAGCGCCAATGAATACCTGATCGCCCGGCACAGTGGCGAGCAATGCCACGACAAAGAGTTCATCACCGCGCTGACCAAGGCCTATGTCACCTTCTCAGGAAAGACCTTCCCGCACATTCTTGTGCCCATCATGCGCGAGCACAACGCGATGATAAACCCGGATCGTCCGATGGTGATGTACCGCCGCATGTCGCTGACTCTGAATTCGTGCAGCGCAGAGCACATCTCGCTGGCCTATTCCGGTGCGCAGTTTGATGTCAACGGCCGCAAAGGCGAAGTGTCCTTGCGCTTTGATATCGTCTCTGACGGTCAAAAAATCGGCCACGGCACCAAGAACATGGTGCTCAGCGGATTGCGCGAATTCGATCAGACGGCCATCGACACTATCGTGGACCGATACGAGCAGTGGAAAAC
>JAWSVD010000497.1:0-3925 GCA_033852095.1 Granulosicoccaceae bacterium
TCACCTTTTTAAACGATTCCGCCACCGCCTGCTGCTCGATCACAGACACAAGGCTTTCGCATATTGACATCTCATGCATCAGACCGAGCCCTCTCTAAACTGAGCACACCCTAGAACCGGCATCGCTCCACAAGAGGCAGTCTGGATTCGAGAAATCACTGTCATTGCTCTTAGCATCACACAACCCCTTTTGGAACCAATAACGGTCATAGACCCCCAGGCAAATACCGAATACATAGTCTTAAACCACTGTATTCAGTAGATATTTACACACACCACCGAACTGTGGAAGCAATTCAGGCAGAAATGACAACAACTGGAATATAACCACTCTTTTTTTGAGTATACTGCTAAGTTCCCTGCCAGTACACTTGTAAGTGCCACGCACAATTCACTGAAGGAGTCACTTCGTAGCGGGTTATAGCGGTCACCTCCGGGTCAAATCCGCCGTGCTTTCCGCCTACCCGGCCTCATCAGCCTCCGCATAAATACGCCCTAAATTTTCAGCCCCTGTCCCCCGCCCTCTCTGCAGTTTGCACAACCCTGCCACGCTAACCGCCGTTGCCGCAGGACAACGAGGAGCCGGTGCGTGATCTCTCCGCTTGACCGGGTCACAACAGTCCAATTTGTGGTGTTAGCCATCAGTTCCGCCAGAGCTCTTCAGCCAACCATCGTTCAGTACAAGCACGAGAGCTAAATACACTTAACACCCACGACGCCAATTCGGCAATAAATTGCCGATTCCATCTCCAGCCCGCTGCACAGCATCTCGCCCTAATAAATATACCCATACTATTCATCGGCTTAGCTCACCTACCATCCTTGCAGGAAACGCCCAATAATATCTCTCGACACTAACCACCCAGAGAGAGAGAGCTAAATGTCTAAAGCTATTCGCAACATCATTGGTGCAGCTTCCGTTGCCCTGCTCGCCGGCGCCCACACTGCAAGTGCGGACACCGATTACATCCTCAACACAGCTTCCACCGGTGGCACCTACCACCCCGTCGGTACCGCCATTGCCACACTGAGCAAGGTGAAGCTGCTGCCCACGCATAAGTTCAGCCTCACCGCTGTTAACTCCGCGGGATCGGGTGCCAACGTACAGGCGCTCGCCGCTGGCACCGCGCAATTTGCCATCCTGCAGGGCCTCTACGGCTACTACGCAGTCACCGGCACCGGCCCCATCACCGAGCCGCAGGCAGGCATGCGCTCAGTGACCATGCTCTGGCAGAACGTGGAGCAGTTTTTACTGGCCACTGATAAAGCCAGCACCGGCACTGTCGGCGATCTGATCGAACTGAGCGGTGAGGCCATGGCGCTGGGCAAGCAGAACTCCGGCACCCTGGGCTCCAACTCAGTATTGCTGGCAGGACTTGGCATCGATGTGAACAAAGACTATGAGCTGATGCACGCGGGTTACGGCCCCAGTGTTGACGCCATGGCAAACGGTCAAGTGCTCGGTGCAGGCATCCCCGCTGGCCCGCCCACCAGCGCCATCACCAAGCTGCTGTCTGCCAATGCTGGAAATTTTCAGTTGCTCAGTGTCACAGCTGAGCAGGCAGAGAAAATGGACGGTGGCCGCAAGCTTTGGGTTCCCTACACCATCGCAGCGGGCACCTACCCCAATCAAGAGAAGGACGTAGAAACCATCGCCCAGCCGAATTTCCTGGCGGTCAGCGCGGCTGTCGATGAAGAGCATGTCTACAACCTGACCAAGACTATCTACGAGAACCTGGCGTTTTTGCAAGCCATACACCCAGCGACAAAAGCAATGTCTCTTGAAAAATCTACAGACGGCTTGCCCGTTCCCCTGCACCCCGGCGCAGCACGCTTCTACCAAGAGCAAGGCATTGAAATCCCGGCGCACCTGATCGCGCAATAACGCCCTGCACGACCCGAGCTCGCAGCGCCCAAGCTGCGAGCTCACCTTCAGGCGAAATTAAATTTTCCAGCTTCACTCTCTTACACACGAGATCGCCATGAACCAAAATTCAACCCTGCCGGATAAGCAAGCGATGTTCAGCCACAAGGCTTTGAGCAAGTCTCAGCCCGTGCTCAGCATCGCTTTTGTCTTAATCTGCGCTTTTGCGCTGTGGCATATCGCCACCAACGTCTATTTCACTGAGTCCACGCGCTGGCAAAACTGCCTGCACTTCTCGGGCTTTGCACTGCTTGCCACGCTGACCACAGGCCCCGAAAAAAAGGGGCGCGCCTGGTGGATCAATTTCTTTTTCGGATTGGCCATTGCGCTGTCTGCACTGTGGGTCGCCTCGGCCGAGAACGCTATCTACACACGCACCCTGGCCAAGACAGGCCAAGCTTGGCAGTTCTCCAGCATCGACTGGATCGCCGGTCTGCTTGTGATCGGCGGCGTGATGGAACTCGCCCGCCGCTTGACGGGCCTGATCATCCCCGGTCTGATCTTGATCTCGCTCGCCTACGTGACCTTCCTCGGCGAGTTGATGCCGGGCGCTTTCCGTGCCGCCAGCTTGCCTATTGACGACATTCTGTTCCGCTCGCTCTACAACGACGAAGGCATGTTCGGCATCATCACCACCATCTCCTCCTCCAACATCACTCTGTTCATGATATTTGGGGCTTTTCTGGTGGTGTCCGGTGCCTCTGATTTTGTCATTGAAATATCCAAAGTCGTCGCCAGCCGCTTTCGTGGTGGGGCCGCCTTTGTGGCAGTCATCTCCTCGGCGCTGACCGGCACTATCTCCGGTTCGGCCATCGCCAACACCGCGTCCACCGGCGTGATCACCATCCCGCTGATGAAGTCCAACGGCTTCAGGCCTCAGTTTGCCGCAGGTGTTGAGGCGGCCTCCTCCACTGGTGGGCAGCTGATGCCGCCCATCATGGGCGCCGGTGCTTTTATCATGGCCAGCTACACCGGCATCGCCTACAGCACCATCGTCACTGTCTCCATCGTTCCAGCGCTCTTGTACTTTCTCTCGGTGGCTTTTATCGTGCGCATCGAGGCGATGAAACACAACATCGGTACCGACAAGGTAGCGCCAGTGGACCGCGAAAAAGTCATCGCGGGCATGCTGAACTTTGTACTGCCACTGGGGCTGATGACCTACATGCTGGTGTCCGGCAAGACGCCGAGTTTTGCCGCCTGCTACGCCATTGGCACCTTGATCGTGGTCAGCTGGTTCACTCGCAGCAAAATGACACCCAGGAAAATAGCGGATGCTCTGGCGATGGGCATCAAGACCAGCATCATGACGGCTATCTTGTTGGTCGCCGTTGGCCTGATCAACAACGCCGTGACCACCTCGGGGCTTGCCAATACCTTTGCGCTGATGATCGCGCAGTGGTCGCAAGGCTCGATGTTGGTCGCACTCGCGCTGGTGACCATCGCGTCCTTGGTTCTCGGCATGGGCTTGCCCGTAACCGCCGCCTATATCGTGCTGTCCATCCTCTCGGCACCGGCGTTGGCGGGCATGCTCGCCGACGCCACCATCGTGCAGCAGCTGGTGGTGGGTATCTCAGACCCTGTCGCGGTGGCTTCATTTATGTTGGTGGACTCACCACACACCGCTCTGGTCGCCACCGGCATGAGCCTGGATCAAGC
Organism: Granulosicoccaceae bacterium; assembly: GCA_033852095.1. Classification (GTDB taxonomy): domain Bacteria; phylum Pseudomonadota; class Gammaproteobacteria; order CALCKW01; family CALCKW01; genus CALCKW01. The sequence continues at coordinate 3,584 of JAWSVD010000497.1, forward strand.
CTGGTCCCTGATGGAAGCCATTCCCTTTGAGCTGGCGGTCGCCCTGCGCCCCTCCCTTGTGGATCCAGAGCAGCTGGCGGGCTTCCTGCTGACCGCGCACTTGATTGTCTTTTGGTTGAGTCAGGACAGCAATGTCACGCCACCGGTCTGTTTGGCCGCCTTCACTGCAGCGGGTATCGCGGGTAGCAAACCCATGGCCACGGGTGTCGAGGCCTGGAAGATCGCCAAGGGCCTGTACATCGTGCCGCTGATGTTTGCCTACACCCCCTTGGTGACAGGTGATTGGCCACTGGTGATACAGATAGGCGCCTTCGCGCTGTTCGGCATCTACGCGCTCAACGC
>JAWSVD010000498.1:0-942 GCA_033852095.1 Granulosicoccaceae bacterium
GCGCCGTGGTGCAAGAGGCGCTGGAAGCTGCCGTCACTTTGTTGGCACCCATCACTCCGCACATAAGCCACGAGCTGTGGACCCTGTTGGGCCATGAAGGCGCGGCGGTCGATTTGCCCTGGCCAGAAGCAGATGCATCGGCCATGCAAGTGGACAGCATCAACATGGTGGTGCAGGTCAACGGCAAGGTGCGGGCCAAGCTGCAAGTGGCAGCCGACGCCGACAATGACACCGTAGAGGCGCTGGCATTGGCGGACGAAGGCGTGCAAAAGCACATAGGCGACGCCACCGTGCGCAAAGTGATTGTGGTCAAAGGCCGCCTAGTCAACATAGTGGCCAAGTAACAGCGCCAGCAGCTCATCCTATTGTATGGGTGGCCCTTTTGGCCCGGCCGCGCAGGTCGGGCCGACAAGGCTCACACGTAAAGCCCGGTGGGGTGGGGCTTTTTCGGAGCAGAGCGTGCAATGAACAGAGACGAAACCCAAGCCGCACAGCAGCGGCTCAATAAATTTGTCGCTACACGGCAATATGTGCAGCTATCTACGGTCAATACAGAAGGCTATCCCTGTGCAAGCTATGCGCCGTGTGTATTGAGGGGCGAGGGCATCTACATTTTCCTCAGTCAATTGTCTGGCCATTGTAAAAATCTGTTGCGGGATCAGCGTGTCGGCGCCTTGTTATTGGCTGATGAAGCCGAGGCGCGCAACCCCTTTGCGCGCCAACGAGTCAGCTACCAAAGTCGCGCGAAGGTTCTTGCACCTGAGCACTCGGACTACAGCTCAGTACTGGATGAGCTGGCAGATAAGCAAGGTAAAACAGTCGAGCTGCTACGCCAGCTGCCAGATTTCGTCTTGTTCTGCCTGCAGCCAACTGCTGGCACCTACATTGAAGGATTCGGCAAAGCCTTCGACCTGTCTGGTCCGCACATGGGCGAGTTGCAAC
>JAWSVD010000499.1:0-645 GCA_033852095.1 Granulosicoccaceae bacterium
CTAGGGCCTGTTTTTTCTGCCCCCTGTGCAGTCATCAAACGGGCGATTGACTACCCAAATTAGTCCGTGCCTTCCTTGGACGCCCTCTTATTTTTGAGCTTGCGCTTTTTGGCTTTTTTAGTGGCCTTTTTCCCCTTTGGCTCTTCCATGGCCTCCAGTACATCAACCTCGACGCCGTTGGCCACTGCAGAACCTGATCCCACGATCAACGGATCTGGTGCGCAGGCAATGCTCGGGTCTTTTTTGTTGTAGGGCAGCTGGGACAAAAAATGCCGCATGCAATTCAAACGCGCGCGTTTTTTGTCGTCCGATTTAATCGTCGTCCAAGGCGCGTCGGCGGTGTCGGTGTAAAAAAACATTGCTTCCTTAGCGTCGGTGTATTCATCCCATTTCCCCAGTGACTCTCGGTCAATGGGGGAGAGCTTCCACTTTTTCAGCGGCTCTGTCTCACGGGATTTAAAGCGCGCTGCCTGTTCATCTTGTGACACTGAAAACCAATATTTAAACAACAAAATACCCGAGCGCGTCAGCATGCGCTCAAACCCCGGTGTCTGCCGAGTGAACTCCAAATATTCACCCGGGATGCAAAAGCCCATCAAACGCTCGACGCCAGCACGGTTGTACCAAGAGCGGTCGAACAGCACG
>JAWSVD010000500.1:0-982 GCA_033852095.1 Granulosicoccaceae bacterium
ATTTTGAGCCGCCGCTGCAGCGATTCTTCAGTTTTTGCCGCAGCACGGCTTTTGCGGCGCGCGCCGAGCAGCTCGGGGGCTACGATTTGAGCGAGCAGCTGAGCATTCGCTGCAACAGCGCCGTATAATGGGCGGCTGAACTTAAACCACGAAGAAACAGCATGAGCCAGGCCGCCGACAGCACCGATACCAGCACCCTCAATCGCCTGCAGAGCAGGCTGATGCGCGACAGCGGCAAGGCCATCCAAGATTTCAACATGATTGAGGACGGCGACACGGTGATGGTCTGCCTCTCCGGTGGCAAGGATTCCTACACCATGCTCGACCTGCTGCTGCAGCACCAGCGCCGCGCGCCGATCAGCTTTGAGCTGATTCCGATGAACCTGGACCAGCGGCAGCCGGGATACCCGGAGCATATCCTGCCGGAATACCTCGAAGCGCAGGGGCTGAAGTTCCACATCGAGGTGGAGGACACCTACTCGGTGGTGATGGACAAGATCCCAGAAGGCAAAACCCTGTGCTCGCTCTGTTCGCGGCTGCGGCGCGGGATTATCTACCGCGTGGCGAAGGAGCTGGGGGCGAACAAGATCGCGCTGGGGCATCATCGGGACGATATTCTCGAGACCTTCTTTTTGAATTTGTTCCACGGCGGGCGCTTAAAATCCATGCCGCCCAAGCTGCTCAGCGACAACAAAGAGCACGTGGTGATCCGGCCGCTGGCCTATTGCCAGGAGTCGGAGATCGAGGCCTTCGCGCGGCTCAAGCGCTACCCGATCATCCCCTGCAATCTCTGCGGCACGCAGCAGAACCTGCAGCGGCAAGTGGTGAAGGGCATGTTGGCGGAGTGGGAGAAGATCCAGCCCGGTCGCAGCAGCGTGATGTTCAGGGCGCTGCAAAATACCTCGCCCTCGCATCTGCTGGACAAAGAGCTGTTTGATTTCGTGGGGCTGAGTCAGGTGGACGACTTGCAGGAGCTGGATAC
>JAWSVD010000501.1:0-1651 GCA_033852095.1 Granulosicoccaceae bacterium
CCGTGGGCATCGTGATAGGCAGCGCGTTGATCCTCAATTACATTGTCGCTTCCGAGAACATACCCTCGGCGCTGGCGGCCTATCTGGTCGAAGTCGATGTTTCGCCAATGACTTTCTTGTTATCGGTCAACGTGCTGGTGTTGGCGCTGGGCTGCCTGCTGGACGCAACCACGATTATCCTCGTGATCGTTCCGCTGTTTATACCGACGTGCAATTTGCTCGGCATTGATTTGGTCCATTTCGGGGTGGTCATTGTGGTGAACTGTATGATCGGACTCATCACACCTCCTTACGGCATCCTGTTGTTCGTCATCAATGCGGTTACCGGTATTCCGCTGCGCGACATTATCCGCGAAATTGTGCCGTTTCTGGCCGTGCTCCTCGGGGCGCTTGGGCTACTTATTTTTGTCCCGGACATCGTGCTCTTCTTGCCACGACAGTTTGGATATGAAGGCTAACTTTAATCAAAAATGAATAAGAGCAATACGATGATATCGGGAAAGACAAAGCTGATCGCGCACCTGGGTTATCCGACCGAGAGCTTTCGTGCGCCGATGATCTACAACCCCTATTTTGCCAAGCACGGTATAGATGCTGTGGTGATCCCGATGGGGTGCAGGGCGGCGGATTATGGCGCCTTTTTGAAACCCTTGTGTCGGCTGTCGAACATTCACGGCGCGCTGGTGACCATGCCCCACAAAGTAACAACCATGGGTCTTTTAGATGAGGTCTTGACCACGGCCAGGGTCGCGGGCTCCTGCAACGCTATCAGAGTCGAGTCGGATGGTCGGCTGGTCGGGGATCAGTTCGACGGCGAAGGCTTTGTGCGCGGGGCGCGGCGCAAGGGGGTTGTGTTGGAAGGGGCGCGGGTGCTGGTGGTCGGTTCGGGTGGGGTGGGTTCAGCCATCGCCGCATCTCTGGCCGCGGCCGGAGTGGGGGCTATGGCTGTCTATGATAATCACGTCCCCATGATGGAGAGTTTGGCGCAGCGACTGCGCCAAGCCTACCCAGAGCTGCCCGTCAACACAGGTTCAAATGATCCAGGCGGTTTTGATGTGGTCGTCAATGCGACACCCCTGGGCATGAAAGATGGCGATCCACTGCCGATGGATGTGGGCCGCATTGCGCCGACGGCCTTTGTGGGTGAAGTGGTGATGAAGCAGGAGATCACGCCCTTTTTGCTCGCCGTGCGGGATCGCGGCTGCGCCTTTCAGGTCGGCACGGATATGCTCTTTGAGCAGATTCCCGCCTATCTGGAATTCTTCGGCTTTCGCGGCAGCAGCATTGAAGAGCTGCGCGAGGTCGCTCAGATCTCTTACTGAGCAACTCCGGGAACCAAAGCCCAGTCTTTCCGATCGCGTTTGGCTTCGGTTGATAGGGGAGACGGTGACTGTGTCCTTACTTGGCGGTAGAATTCCCGAAAGCGAGATACCTGCCTGAGTAAATGACACCGCGTCGTCTCAGAAGGTCTTCTCAACACCGCGTTATTCAGGGAGCCCCATGTGTGGCGCTCTCGGTCATTGTCGCCACCAAAAGGATCGCCGCCACCGATGCCAGTCACCACTTTGCCGCGCTGTGCAGCGTACCCTCAGCACGATGCCTGAAGCTCAGAATATGCCAAAAGACGGCAAAACCTACCTGCTGCGGCAGC
>JAWSVD010000068.1:0-30129 GCA_033852095.1 Granulosicoccaceae bacterium
TGCTCAAACACTGGGGGCAACTGGGCCCCGCTGAGATCGCACCCAAGCGGCAATTCATCTTCCGCCAGGTTGCCTGGCGGGCGCAGCGCGATGGCATCCCCTTTTGCATGCCACCCAACCACCCCTTCAACCCGCTCTGGGGCCTGCGCTTGATCGCCGCGCAGGGCAACAGCTTCGCCGCCACACACGCAGTCTTCCAGCATATCTGGGCCGACGGCCGGAGTTTGAGCACGGATGAAGACCGCGAGGCGCTGGCCCAGCGCGTCGGTTTAACACTGGCGCAGGCGGACGAGGCCACCCAACAAACCGCCATCAAACAAGCCATCATCGACAACAGCGACAGCGCCATCGCAGCCGGTGTCTACGGCGTGCCCACCGTCAAAATAGACGATCAGTGTTTTTGGGGGGACGATTCACTGGCCATGCTGGAGGACTGGCTCAGCGGGGATCTGGACTTCGAGAGCGAGATCATGCGCAGCATCGACAGCACGCGGCCGTCGGCAGTGCGTCAGCGCAAAACCTAATCTGCGGAAGACCCGTATTGGCACACAACTTTAATCGAGAGTTGAGGCTCTTCTGTCAGGCCGCCGCCACACGAACACTCATTCTGATTCTCTATCTCGCTCAGTGCTGTAGGCCTAAGCACCGTAGTCAAAAGCCTTCAGCACCATAGGTGCTGTCGAGGCGCTTATCTACCACGTAGCAGGCCACCATGCCGCTTGCCTATTTGGCGAAAAAAATGATCTTCTTGTATTAACTAATTTTCCAGCGCTTGAAGGCAGTGTGAGCAGCTCGACTTTAAGGCAGAGGTAGTTTAGCGCTCTGAATTACCAAATCCGGTACATGTTGTACGCCAAGCACCTACAACAGGCAGTCGCCCCCTGGCGAATCAGTCAATTGCTCTGCAAAAAGTTGCGGATATTCTGATATGCACAGTGTTGATGCGCATGACCATCTCATGACGACGGGTTTAGTTGATCTGAAAATTACTAGCCCATACAGTACTAAAGAAAGAGCAAAGACACTGCTCCGCGAAGTAAAAATACGATTCGGCTTCATAGATGGAGCTCGCATCCTGACTCAAATTGATAGCATCTCTTTTGGCCAAGATTGCGTGTTTTGTTCGGACCTCCGCTGTCCGCAGCCTCCCTTTGAGATCAGCCAGGTGCACGCACACCTGCCAAAGCCTAACTGCCCCGCAGGCTAAGCGCTAAATACCACTGGCGTGGCTTAACAATTGCTGCAATGAGGTGCCTCGCCCCAGTCACACAAATAGACGCGTTGCTGAGCAAACAACCCGAGATGCTTTAGATGGTCGAAAACTCAAGGACAACTGCCCCGAGTTACAGTGAACTCCTGTCGGTGACAAAGGCCGCTCGAGCAAAAATTGAGGAACTGCAACAGCGGCTCAGCAGCCCCATTGCAATCATAGGCATAGGCTGCCGCTTTCCCGGTGGCGTAGAGTCTGCCGATCAATTCTGGGAGTTTCTCAGTCGCAGGGACGACGGCATTGGCAGCATTCCGCCGGACCGGTGGAACTGCAACGGCTTGATCAATACCGCAAAAGGCCCAACAGCCGGTCAGTTGAACAGCGACCGTGGCGGCTTCATAGACAACGTGGACTGCTTCGACCCCGGCGTCTTTAACATCTCTGGCCACGAAGCAAAATACATGGACCCACAGCAACGACTGGTGCTGCAGTCAAGCTGGCATGCCCTAGAGCATGCTGGCATTATCCCCAAATCCCTTGCCCGCAGTAAAACAGGGGTGTTCATCGGGGCGGGCAGCTGTGACTACGCGCGGCTCCAAGTCCACTTCCCACAGTCCCAGCTGCGCTACTCTGGAACGGGCAATTCACCCAGCATCATCGCCAACCGTCTTTCCTACCTCTTTGACCTTAGTGGCCCCAGCATGGTGGTTGACACAGCTTGCTCCTCGTCACTGGTCGCCGTGCACCTGGCCATACGCAGCCTGCGCAGCGGTGAATCGGATCTTGCCATCGCCGGTGGCGTGAACGTGATCCTAAACCCCGATCTCGGCATCATCTTGTCACAGGCTGGCATGCTGTCCCCCAGCGGGCGTTGCCACAGTTTCGACGCATCTGCAGATGGCTATGTGCGCAGTGAAGGTGTCGGTGTTCTTGTGTTAAAACGTCTCTGTGATGCACAACGCGACAAGAACCGTATTCTCGCTGTTCTGCGCGGCTCGGCTATGAACCAAGATGGCCACAGCAACTCGCTCACCGCACCGAACGGACTCGCTCAACAAGACGTGGTAACAAGCGCGTGGCATGACAGCGGACTCGAGCAACAAGGTCTCGGCTACATCGAAGCGCACGGCACAGGAACACCACTAGGCGACCCGATTGAGCTCAATTCCCTGGCAAAGTCAGCGGGTCAGCGCAGCGACAATAAAAAGGTAATGGTGGGCTCTGTCAAATCTTCACTCGGTCACTTGGAACCCGCCGCCGGGGTTGCGGGCTTAATCAAAGTTGTACTTTCAATGCGCGCGGGCACGATTCCCGCGCAGGCCCACCTCGACACCCCTAACCCCTATATCAATATTCACGACAGCGCACTGCAACTCATGGGCAAGGATTCACTGCCTTGGCCCGAGCAACAAGCACTCGCCGGTGTCAGCAGTTTCGGCTTTGGCGGCACCAATGCCCACGTTGTGCTCGAGCGATTCACCGAAGCGGATTCTCCAGTGCCAAACGGAGATGCAGGCAGTGAAAGCAGTATCGTACTGGCGATTTCAGCCTGCTCGCGTGCGTCTCTAGTCAGAAGCTCACTGGCCCTCGCAAAACAACTGGAAACAGGCAAATATTCACCGCCTGCACTCGCTGCGGCACTGCAGCGCTACCGCGGTGACTACGCCCATAGAATCGCTATCCCTTGCAATAACCGAAATAACAGGGAAATTGCCAGCAGCTTACGAAAGGCGTCCCAAGGCCTATCGAGCGATGCGCGCATTGGCCGCCGCCCCGGCAGCCGCCCGTTGAAAGTTATTCTTCAATTGAGCGAAGAGCAGCCTCGCTCGACGCTGATGATCAAACGATTGGCCGAAGGGCCCGAAGTCTTCCGTCACGCATTGAGGCAATCGGCGCAGCTGCTCACCCCCTGGCTCGAAACGGATCTAGCCTCTCTCTGTGCGCGTCCCAGTGGAAAACTGTCGCAGACAGAAGCTCAGGCGCTTTCATTCGCTGCGCAGTACACGCTGCTACAAGCGCTGATCGACTGCGGCATCGATATCATCCAGCTTGTTGCTGGTGGACGCGCAAACGGTTTAAAGGACGCGGTAAGTGGCCTCATCACTTTCCAAGATGCCGCGGCAATTTGGATGAACACTGCAACACAGGCACAGGCACAGGCACAGGCAAGCCATCGAACTGCCAATCCGGATAAGCACGAACTAACTGCCTTATGCGAAAGCATTTTGAGCGACAGCCCGGAAGTTCTACAATTGTTCAGCGGGGACTTTGGCAAACCCGATGCATCAAGCAATCGCTTCGCCGCCGATCATCTATTGTGTTCGTCTGATGGCATTGCCGCCTTGTTCTCAGCGCTCTATGCACGCGGTATCGACTTACCGCAGCACTTGTTTGAAAACACCCACCCCGCTCCAGCTGATGCGCTACCACTCTACGATTTTCAGTTGGACCGCTATTGGATGGTAGCCGGTGAACCCGGAGCGCTGGCGCAAGAACTGACCGCACGCAGGCTCAATGACGTCAACTGATCCACTCAAACCGCGCTAGGGTGTTGATATTACAGCGCGGTTTAAAGCCTTAAGAAAATCTAGCTGTGCTCAACATCAAAGCCACAGAGCATGCCACTGGAACCCCAACCGAAATGCAATTCTTCACACTCGGGCCGCTGACAGCATAGCGCGGTCCGGACTTACGGGGAGTTCTGCTTGACCGTTGCCCATTTGACCGGATAAGGGCTAAAACAGAGGCCTCCAATTCGACCGCATTTTAGCGGCCTGGTGGCTTCTAAATGGTTGATGAATCAGCCGCTGATCATGCAGTTTCAACCTTCGAATGCACATCACTGCATGACGGAACTCAGCACTTAGATTCCGCACCACATCCGATCCGGCTTCACTTTATGCGCACTTGAGCATAGAGGGAATCCACGTGCATTTTATATCTCTGGCCCTCAACTATCTGCGACAGTTCGGGTCCCACAGCAGCGACTTAAACCGTGAACTGTTCGAGGGAAGGCCCCCAGCCACGGTGCTATTAGGAAAACCCCAAACTGTTGCAGTTCCTGTGCACTCATATGGCCTAATGTGTTATTTTTTAATTGCATATCTCCCGCCAATCATATTCCGCGACAACATCGTGTATCGTGCTGCCTGCTAACCCGTGCGCCACATTACACAAGAAGGATGGACAGACCATGCAGGAAAACGCCAATCACTTTGTCGACTTGGTACGACTCCGCGCTGAGCAGTTCTCAGACAAAGTCGCTTATCGTTTTATTGACGGCACGGGTGAGTTGGTCGACCAGCTGAGCTACGGCGCTCTGCAACAGCGCAGTCAGGTGTTTGCAGAGACACTGTTGCATCGCCTGTCGCAGGGTGATCGGGTGTTGCTGGCGTTTCCAGCGGGCCTGGACTTCATTGTCGCTTTTTATGCTTGCTTGCGCGCCGGGGTGATTGCGGTGCCGGTGTCCCCGCCCAGTCGCAACAAAATAGACACAAAACTGCTGTCGGTCATTGCCGACAGCGAACCCGCTTTGATACTGAGCCACCAAAGTCTTGCTGACAGTTTTGAAGCCACCTTTGCTGAGCTCTCGTCGCAGGCCCCTGCGGTGCATTTCCTCAACCACCTCGAACTCTCTGCGTCAGCTTCGACAAATAACACGGCACAGGTTTCCCTGACAAAGGATTCGCTGGCGCTGCTGCAATATACCTCTGGCTCCACGGGCACACCAAAAGGCGTGATGATCAGTCACGGCAATCTCATGCACAACTCGGGATTGATCAACCACGAGACCCAGGCAAAATCGAGTGAACGTGGCGTCATGTGGCTGCCCTTCTTCCATGACATGGGCCTGGTCGGGACGGTATTGCAGCCGCTGTTTGCTGGCGGCGAGGTGACGTTCATGGCGCCACTTAGCTTCTTAAAAAACCCCTTCCTGTGGTTGCAGACCATCACTGAGCGCGGTGCACACCTGACCGCCGCACCCAACTTTGCCCTGCAGCACTGCATAGACAAAATCACCGACAGCCAGCGGGCCGAGCTGGACCTGAGTACGCTGCGCACCTTGTTGTGCGGTGCAGAGCCGGTGGACGCGGCTACAGTGAAACGCTTTTGCAGAGTTTTTGCAGACACTGGCTTGCAATACGGTGCTGTGCTGCCGTGTTTTGGCATGGCGGAGACAACACTCTACGTCAGCGGCACCAGCCGAAAAGCGGGCGCACCGGTGACTTATTTAGACCGTGCTGCGCTTGTCGAAAACAGGGTAGAGATCACCGCCCAAGGCCCTGACGCGCAGGCGTTGATCGGCAACGGCGTCGTCCCTGATACCGTGCGTATCGTCGACACGCAATCGGGGGCCGTGCTGGGCGAATCCACGGTGGGTGAGATATACGTCAGCGGCGGCAGTGTCGCTCAAGGCTACTGGAACAAGCCCGCACAAAGCGCCGAAGTGTTTGCTCTGCAACTGCCCGGCATCTCGGACCGCGATTTCATGCGCACCGGTGATCTGGGCATAGTGATCAACGACGAGCTGTACGTTGCGGGCAGAGAAAAAGACCTCGTCATCATCCGGGGGAAAAATCACTACCCACAGGACATCGAGCAAAACGTCAGCAAGGTACACCCCGATTTACTCAACGGTGCCTGCGCGGCCTTTTCTATAGAGCAAGGGAACGACCGAGGCGAAGGCCTGATGGTGGTGCAAGAAGTCAGTCGATCAGGTGTCCGCCTGTTCAAAGACGAGCGCGCGGCGGCGAGTGCGCTGGGTTCTATCCGCGCGGCGTTGAATGACTGCCATGCGCTCATCCCGGCCGTTATTGTATTGCTGCGCCCAGGCCGACTGCCCAAGACATCCAGTGGCAAAGTGCAACGACGCGCGACCCGCGCCGCCTGGCTCGACGGCACACTCGACGGCCTGCTTGAGTGGCGGCGCCCGACCAATCTTGAGGCAGCTCAAGAATCAGCAAGCTTGCACAGCCGGGAGGAGATTGAGCTTTGGCTGATCAATCGTATAGCCAAGCGCGCCGGCATGGAAAACTATCTGGTCGAACTCAATTTACCCTTTGCCAACTACGGTTTGGACTCCCTGGCGGCAGTGGAGTTGGTTGACGAGCTCAACCGCGCTCTTGTCGACCGAGAGCCGATTGACGTCACCGAACTGTGGAACTACCCCACAGTTCAATCCTTGTTGGACTTTCTGGACCAACCAGAGACAAACACCGGGCCAACACAAGCCAAAGCAACTGAGCCGACAGAAGAGCCTGGCTCTTTGGAAGACGAAGTTGCTAGATTGGCAAAGCTCCTGGGCGACTGAACGGTCAGTAGCAGTGCGTGAGGCCTGTAGAGTCCCTCCACAGGTCAAGGTATCAAAGAACAACTAGAAAGAGGTGATTCACGTGGTCGCAAAAACAGCTGTGTCTGCCCCCAGCACTGGCGAGCTCCTGTCCCTGATAAGGGCCGCCAAAACCAAAATCGAAGAACTGCAGAACCGCGCGACCGCGCCGATCGCCATCATCGGCATGGGCTGCCGTTTTCCCGGTGGCGTGGAGTCTCCCGATCAGTATTGGAAATTTCTGGCTCGCGGCGGCGACGGTGTTTCTGAGGTCCCTGCCGATCGCTGGAGCTGTGAGGGCTTGCGCAACAACGCTGCACGCCCCACACCGGGCCAACTCAACAGTGACCGCGGTGGATTTGTTTCCGACGTGGACGCCTTTGACCCGGCGGTGTTCAATATATCCGGGAACGAAGCGAAGTTCATGGACCCGCAACAACGCCTCGTCTTGCAGGCCAGCTGGCACGCGATGGAGCACGCCGGCATTGTGCCCAGTTCACTGGCTAACAGTAAAACGGGTGTGTTCATGGGCGTCGGCAGCAGTGACTACGCACGCTTGCAGGTACACTACCCTGAGTCACAGCAGCGCTTTTCAGGCACCGGCAATTCAGTCAGCATCATCGCGAATCGCCTCTCCTACCTGTTCAATTTGCAGGGCCCAAGCATGGTGGTCGACACCGCCTGCTCGTCTTCATTGGTCGCCACTCACCTCGCCATGCGCAGTCTGCGCAGCGGCGAATCAGACCTCGCCTTGGCCGGTGGGGTCAACGTGATCCTCAACCCTGATCTGGGCGTCATTTTGTCTCAGGCCGGCATGCTGTCACCCAGTGGGCGATGCCACAGCTTCGATGCCACTGCCGACGGCTACGTGCGCAGTGAGGGCGTAGGTGTGCTGATGTTGAAGCGCTTGTCCGATGCCGAGCGGGACGGAAACCGCGTGCTCGCCGTATTGCGGGGTTCGGCGATCAACCAAGACGGCCACAGCAACTCCCTTACCGCCCCCAGCGGCATCGCACAGCGAAAGGTCGTCGCCAGTGCATGGGCAGACAGCGGGCTTGATCAACAGGGCCTGGCCTACGTGGAAGCACACGGCACTGGCACACCGCTGGGTGACCCCATCGAGCTCAACTCGCTGGCCAAGTCCGCGGGCCAACGCACGGATGACAACACAGTGTGGGTGGGCTCGGTCAAGTCCTCCCTCGGCCATTTGGAGTCAGCAGCAGGCATTGCCGGTTTGATCAAAGTGGTGCTCTCGATGCAGGCGGGAGAGATCCCACCGCAGACACATTTGAGCACGCCAAACCCCTACATAAACCTGGAAAAAAGCGCGCTGAAGCTGATGGGGAACACATGCCAACCGTGGCCTGAACATCGGAATATTGCGGGGGTCAGCAGCTTTGGCTTTGGCGGCACAAACGCGCACATTCTGCTTGAACGCGCCAATAAGAGCACCACTCAGACCCGCGAAAGCCACGCAGAGTCCAGCAGCAGCGAGCAGCACGCTGTTTTGGCCGTATCAGCACACTCGCGTAGCGCTCTTGAAAACACCTGCCTAGCGCTCGCGGAGCAACTGCAGGCTGGCGAGCAATCAGCGCCGGCGTTGGCGGCCGCTCTGCAACACTACCGCGGCAGTTACGCCCACCGATTCGCTATACCCTGCGCTAACACCAGCCCTGATGAACTGGCAGAGGCTTTGCGCACCGTTGCCCTGGCCGGCGCGGGGGCAGGCAGCATCGGACGAAAAGCCGGCAGCCGCGAAGCAAAGATATTCTTGCTACTGAGCGACAAGCAACACAGTGCAGGATTGATGGCGCAAGCTTTGAGCAAAGGACCAGAGCAATTTGTCAACGCGCTGCAACGATCAGAGCAGCTGCTTGCCCCTTGGATCAACGACAGCATCGAAAACCTCAGTGCGCGTGATCAACTGCCAGAAACAGACCGCAATGCCCTCGCCTTTGCCGTTCAATACGCCTTGGTGCAAGGCCTGGTAGACTCCGGCATCCACGTGGCTCAAGCGCTTGCTTCGGGTCGATCGACAAGCCTGGCACTGATGATAGAAGGTGAATTGTCCCCTGAGATGGCTGTCGATTATTGGATGACTTTCGATGAGCTGCAGTCGGGAAAAACGCCGGTCATTTGTGAGCCGGGAGTCGATCTAAGCACGCGCTGTGAAAAGGCCCTGAGCGACAACCCAGAAGCGCGCTTACTCAGCAGTGGCGAGTTAAGCGATGCCTGCAAGCAGCTCAGTCATTGCGTGGCAGACACACTTCTGTGCTCTGAGGACGGGATAGCGAAGCTGTTCTCCGCACTTTACGCACTGGGAACTGAGCTACCGCCGTGTTTGTATTCAGCTACCTGCGCAGCGCCCCTCGACTCCCTGCCCCCCTACGCCTTTCAGCGCGACCGCTACTGGATGGTTGAAGGGCGAGCCGAAGAACTCGCCTTGCAAGTCACTGCACGACGACTCGCTGCAGAAGGTATGACCGAAAAGTCAGCGGCGGGGACCGCTTAGCACGGCATGCAGGGGCTGCAGTAAGAGCGGACCACCACCCGCTCAGCTTGGTGCTGCGCAGCACAAGCGCTAACGGCTTGTTATTGAACACTCTGCCCTGCGTCATGGCGCACGCTGCTACAGGCAGCTGAGCCACCGCGAGCCGCCAGCGGGCACACGGGGTATCTCAACAGTAGCGCGGCTTCAATCCGCCTGGCGGCGCAGAAACACCCAGTCGTGCTCTGTGCTTTCAGCCGCGCTGTAAGCATAACCGCCGTATTCGAAGTCTTTGAGCGCTGCGGGACTGTCGAGGCGGTTGTCCACCACGTAGCGCGCCATCATGCCGCGCGCCTTTTTGGCGAAAAAGCTGATCATTTTGTACTGACCATTTTTCCAATCTTTGAACACTGGCGTGATCAGCTCGGCTTTGAGCTGCTTTTTCTTCACCGCCTTAAAATACTCGTTGCTGGCCAAGTTGACCACGGTATCACCCTGGCTGGCACGCAGTTCCTTGTTCAAGGAATTCGTTAGCTGCTCACCCCAAAAGCTGTACAAATTGGCGCCGCGATCAGTCTTAAAGCGGGTGCCCATCTCCAGTCTGTAGGGCTGGATCAGGTCCAGTGGTTTCAGCACGCCGTAGAGACCCGAGAGGATACGCAGCCGGGTCTGGGCGAAATCGAAATCATCCGCGCTGAGCGTGTCCGCGTCCAAGCCGGTGTAGACATCCCCCCTGAAAGCCATGGCGGCAGGCTTGGCATTTTTCACCGTGAAAGGCGTTTTCCAGGCGTTGAAGCGCTGCACATTGAGCTCAGATATCTTCTCACTCACCGACATCAACTGCCCAACTTGCTCTGCGTCCAGCGACTTGATTTGATCGATCAGCTGCTGCGAATCTTTCAGGAAGCGGGGTTTGCTGTGTGCAGCGACCGTAGGCGGCGATTCGAAATCCAGTGTTTTGGCGGGAGACAATAGGACAAGCATGGTGGGTTCCGGTGCTTTGGCGCTAGCCCAACAAGGGCTGAACAAAAGGTGTTATGGAGAAATACAGAATAATCAGCGCCACCACTATAAACAGCAGTCGTAGGGGCTTCTCCAGGATAGCGGCGAAAATACTGCGAGGCTGGTAGCCCTCGCGTGCCTGTGCTTGGCGCTGCGCTTGATACTCGCCTATGAGCTGTTCGGCTCGTGGCAGCTGATCTAGCTGATCATCCGCCAGCCACAGCCCGCCTAGAGAGAAACCCCAATTGCCCTGGGATGTCTCGTAATAGACTATTTGATTGTCCGCCAGCAGTTGCCGCACGTCGTCGGCTTCGTCCTGGGGGACTTGGTTGAGCTTAAACACTAAGGCAGGCATGGCTCAGTTGCCCGCTCTATTTTTCTGCTGCTCACGCTGTGCATTGCGCTGCTCGTATTTGGCCTGCCGCTTTCGCTCTATCTGTTGCGCTGTTTGCCCACCGATATGTTCTTCACCCCGTGATATAGCCAGCTGCACCTGTAGCTCGCGCTCCGCAAAACGCTCGCGGTCTTCCGCGCTGGTGCTGTCAAAGCAGTGCGGGCAGCTGACGCCAGCTTCGTATTGCTCGTTGGCGATGTCATCCACACTGAGCGGCATGCGACAGGCATTGCACTGCTCGTACTGGCCCCGCTCTAAATCGTGGTTCACTGTCACCCGATCATCGAAGACAAAACACTCGCCCTTCCACAGAGTTTGAGGCTCCGGCACCTTGGCCAGGTAATTGAGGATGCCACCCTTGAGGTGATAGACCTCATCAAAGCCCTGCTCCACCAGCAGCGCCGTTGATTTTTCACAGCGGATACCGCCGGTGCAAAACATGGCGACTTTTTTGTGGGTTTTAGGGTCGTAGTTCTTGCGCACGTAAGCGGGGAACTCTCTGAAGGTGTCGAGCTTGGGGTTGATAGCCCCATCAAATGTACCGACCTGGTATTCGTAGTCGTTGCGGGTGTCGATCAACACCACTTCCGGGTCGTTGATTAAGTCATTCCACTGCTCGGGCTCGACGTAGGTGCCCACCACATTCTTCGGGTCTATGCCCGGCACGCCCATGGTCACGATCTCTTTTTTCAGCTTCACTTTGGTGCGCTTGAAAGGCGAGGTCTCGGTGTAGGATTCTTTGCTGTCAATGTCCGCCAAACGCGGGTCTTTGCGCAGCCAATTGAGCAGCGCGTCTATGCCGATGCGACTGCCCGACACGGTGCCGTTGATACCTTCCATGGCCAGCAACAAGGTGCCGCAGACGCCGTTGCGTTCCATGGTTTTGAGCAGCGGCTGGCGCAGATCACGGTAGTTGTCGAGCGTCGTGAATTTGTACAGGGCACAGACGACGTATTGATTGCTCATAAATATCTCCAGTGAATCGGAACGCAAATCCGAGACTGTCAGCAAGGCTATGGCGAATAAAGTTGCGGCGATTATAACAACATTGTCGAGTGACGTGAGGCAGCATTCAATGCTGTGTTTCAGTATGGATACAATCGCAAATATTCGACCGGAAACTGAGCCCAAATTCGTTGACAGGACGGGAAATCAGCGTTAGAGAGCACAGATTTTGAGCTCAGCTTGCGCCCGGCTCCAGTGGCTCATCATTGGCCGGTTGGCCGGCGAGCCGCACTTCAAAGTGGTTGCCCACAGCAGAGCTGTAGAGCTGAGCATCGCCACCGTGGAGTTGTGCGATGTTGCGCACGATGGCCAGGCCCAAGCCACTGCCGCTGCCGCCGCTGTCCACCGGTCTGTAGAAGCGATCGAACACACGCTCCACCTGCTGCGCTGGGATCGCTGGCCCCGTATCGGCAACGCGCAGTAACACGCCCCCCTCCTGAGTCCACAGGGCGACGTTGATTTGCATGCCTGCCACCCCGTAGAGCACCGCGTTTTCAATCAGGTTGCGCAGCATCTCCTGCAACAACAATTCATCGCCCACAATACGCGCCGCCTGCAGTGGCGGCTGATAACCCAAATCCATCTGCTTGCGCAGCGCCAGGGGCACCCACTCGCGGCACACGCCTGACACCAGCTGATCCATGTCAACGTATTGCAGTCGCCCTGTGTCGACCGCGCGGGCGTGGCTGAGCAGCTGCTGGCTGAGCCGGATACTGCGGTCCAGGGTGAGCTGCGCCTGACATAAATCATCCTGCACCTGCTCGGGCCCTTGCGCGCCCTGCGCCAAGCTCAGCTGCGCCTTCAGCGCCGCCAACGGGGTGCGCAGTTGGTGCGATGCGTCCTCGACAAAACGTTTTTGCTCCAACTGGTGCCGGCTCAGGCGCCGCAGCAGCTGGTTGATCGCCTGTTCCACCGGTTCCAGCTCCTGCGGCACGGGCAGATCCAGCGCGTGCAGATCCTCGGCACTGCGGCGCTGCAAGGAGCGAGAAAAATCCGCCAGCGGGGCTAGGCCGCGATGCAAACTGAACCAGACCAGCGCCATCACCAGCGCCGCCAACAGCACCATGCCCAAGCCGAACACCAGCAGCAGCCGCCAGGCCAGCTCACGGCGGCCGTTGTCTGTCTCTGCCACGTAGACCAAAAAACGCCGCGGCTCCAGGCCGCCCAGCGCCACGCGCGAGATCACCGCCACGCGCACGGATTGCTGCAGGTAGTCTGTGTCGTAGAACCATTCCGCGTCGCTGCTGCTGCCGAGCCAGGGTTTAAGAGTCGGTTCGGGCAGGTCTTCATATCCGGTGACGGGGCCGCCATCACGGTCGCTGACGCGGTAGTAGACGCGCTCCTCAGCGGTGGCCGAGAGCATTTCCAACGCCACATAAGGCAAATCAACCAGCAGTTCCTCGCCGTCCACCACCACCCGGTCAGCGATGGCCAAGCTTGCCCCTAGCAGGGCTCGGTCAAAGGCGCGGTTGGCGTTCGCCACCGAGAACCAATACAGGCCCGAGGCGATCAAGCAGCACAGCAGCAACAGCGGCAGGCTGAGCTGCACCAGCAATCGCCGGTGAATTGAGACAGGCAATTGCCTCACGCAGGCTTTTCCAACATATAGCCAAGGCCGCGCACCGTGCGGATACTCAGCCCGTGTGGTGCCAGGTGCTTGCGCAAGCGGTGCACGTAGACCTCCACGGCCGATAGCTGTGCGTTGTTATCAATGCTGAACAAGCTGTCGCCGATTTGTTTTTTGGTCACCACCGCGCCAATCTGCTGCACCAGCACCTCCAGCAGCGCCGTCTCGCGCGGGGTCAGCGCCAGCACCTCATCGCCATTGCGCAGCTCACGCCGCGACGCCACGTAGCGCAGCGCGCCCAGCTCAACCGCGTCGCTGGCCCTGCCCTGTGCGCGGCGATACAGTGCCCGCACCCGCGCCAAAAACTCATCCAGCTCAAAGGGCTTGACCAGGTAGTCGTCGGCGCCGGAGTTCAGCCCCGCGACCCGATCAGGCACCGCGTCGCGCGCGGTGATGATCAGCATTGGCATGTTGTGCCCGGCGGCGCGTGCGGCGCGCAGCAGCTCCATGCCGTCCAGGCCCGGCAAGCCCAGGTCCAGCACCACCAGATCAAAGCTCTCGCTGCCCAGCCAAGCCAGCGCCTGTGCACCGTCGCCAATAGCTTCCACCAGCTGCCCGTGGTTCTCCAGCGAGCGCTGCAATGCAGCGGCCAGCGCCTGGTCGTCTTCCACCAATAGGATTTTCATGGGCTACTCGATAAAGTTGCGCCCTTAAAATGGCGCTGGGCGTTAATGCTATGCTGATCAGATGCAGACACATATTAACGTCGCGTGCGCGCTTCTCCTACTGTTGATTTTGAGCGCGCCCAGCCAAGCGGCCACCCCTCGCGAGCACGCCCTAGGCGCAGACGCCGAACAGGCGGACAGCAGCCTCACGATCTACAGCACCGCGGATTTCGTCGTCTTTGAGCCGGTGCTGCAGCGTTATGCCGACAAGCGCCCGCGCCTGCACATAATGTATAAAGACCTCGACAGCAATGACCTCTACGAGCGCGTGCGCAACGACCACGGCGGCACAGACGGCGCCGATTTCGTGCTCAGCGCTGCCATGGACCTGCAGATCAAACTGGCCAATGACGGCTACGCGCGGGACTACCGCTCCGACAAAACAGCCCAGCTGCCGGCCTGGGCGCGCTGGCGGGCGGAGGCCTTCGGCGTCACCTTCGAACCCGCCGTCACCGTGTACAACGCCAGACTACTGCCCGAAGCCGCCGAGCCGCGCAATCGCCACCAACTGGCCGAATGGCTACTGGACGAGCCCGAGCGCTTCTACGGCAAGATCATCAGCTACGACCCAGAGCGCTCGGGCGTGGGGTTTTTGCTCGCCACCCAAGACGCCAAACGCAGCAAGTCCCTGTGGGCGCTGACACGCAGTTTTGGCTACAACAAGATCAAATTATTCAGCAGCACCCAAGCCATGCTGGACCGGGTCGCCAGCGGTCGCAGCCTGCTCGCCTACAACGTCATGGGCTCCTACGCCAAGCGCACCATGGCCACCCAGCCCGATCTGGCCATCATGCCCTTGAACGACTACAAGCTTGTGCTCTCGCGGGTCGCAGTGCTGCCCATGAGCAGCCCCAAGCCTCGCGAGGGCGAAGCCTTTTTGGATTTTCTGCTGTCTGAAGAAGGGCAGCTGATCCTCGAACACGACGCGGGGCTCGACCCCTTGTACAAGGCCGACGGCACGCGCCGGGACGACGCTGGCGCCCTGCTGCAACCGGTGCCAATCAGCACCGAGCTGATGGTCTACCTCGACCAGGCCAAGCGACGCCGCTTCCTCAAGCGCTGGAACGACGGCCTGTTCAATGCTTCTTCGGCCAGCTCGCCCTAAGCCCTTCCTATTCCGCTTCGGCTCCGTTCGGGATACAACACCCCAACATCACCGAATCTCGCAACACCGCAGAATTGCGCAACATCGCCGACCTCCGCAATATCACGGCACCCGTAGCCTGCCATGTAGCGCAGCGCAATGCGGGCAGCCTCATGCCCAGACCTCGACGGCATAGATCGGCCACGCCAAAAATTCCGAATTCACGGGGCGTAGTACATGACGTAAGGTTAAGATCGCTTCGCGATCCCGGATACCGCTGCGCTAATTTCCGGGCTACACACGACCAGGTATCATAGGCCTCCGAGGCATCACCGGCCCCGTAGCCCGTCATGGAGCGCAGCGCAATGCGGGGATCCTCCTGCCCAGACCTCGACGGCATAGATCGGCCACGCCAAAAATTCCGGATTCACGGGGCGTAGTAGATGACGTAAGATTAAGATCGCTTCGCGATCCCGGATACCGCTGCGCTAATTCCGGGCTACACATGACCAGCTATCATAGGCCTCCGTGGCATCACCGCCCCCCCACGACATCACCGCACCCGTAGCCCGTCATGGAGCGTAGCGCAATGCGGGAAGCGCAGCGGAGCAAGCTTCAAGTTATGGAGCACAGCACAATGTGGAATGCATCGACGCTACCGCAGCTGCGAATTGATTCGCACGACGGCGCAGCAAACCGCAACAGCAGCCAGCTATATCAGCTGACCGTGCCGCGCGCCGGCCGGTCGTTTTCAATCGTGAAAATCATGCCGTCCAGCAGCTCCGCCAGATCGGGACGCGCCGCCGGGCCATTGGAGATAGAGGCTATCTGCACAGCGCCGTCGGGCCGCAGACAAAACACAGCCGGCTCGGCGAAGTTGCCGTCCGCCTCATCGGGCGACAGAGGCGCACTGATATACAAGCCCAGTGCTTTCATTGCAGCTTCGGGCATTTCGCAGGCCAGCGGGAAGCTCCAGCCGAACTCCGCCACGTCGGCTTGCGCCTTGGCGCGTGAATCGGCACTGACAACGCTGATCTCGAAACCCGCCTCAAGCCAAGCCGACTGAGTCTGCTGCAGTCCGTTCAGGTATTTTTTGCAGCGTCCGCAATGTTTGCCGCGGTAGATCACTAAGAGCTGCCATGAGCCAGATGGTTGCGCCAGATCAATTGCCTCACCGCTGCTCACAGCTACAGCAGAAAAAGGGGGCAGTGGTGCAGCGGCGTCAGGCTTGTGCGTTTTCATGCGGGTAGCTCCAGTGGGATCAGTAAGTGCCAGATAATGGCGCGTCAAAAATACTGGTTATTCTCTTCACCCTATCTTGCCACAACTAAACAAACGCCACTTCAGCAATGCGCTCACCAGCAATCCGCGCTTGGCTTGCGTGCAAGACCTGAGCACAAGATTGCTGCGCTATCTCGGATACCGCTGCGCGGTGATCGGGCGACGAACGAACCGTCCGCCACTGCCCGACGCCACGGACTGATGCTATCCGTACCACTGCGCCTGACGCACCTCTATGTCCGCCGAGCCCGCCTTCACCAATGCCTCAAAGGCATCGATATCGCTGCCCTTGTGGTGGTATGGATAAACAACGCGTGGCGCGAACTCAAGCACCCCTTCGGCCGCCTGCTCCACCCCCATGGTGTAGGGCAAGTTCATCGGCACAAAGGCAATCTCGATATCGTCCAGCGCCCGCATCTCGGGCACCGCTTCTGTGTCCCCCGCCACGTAGATGCGCGATCCAGCTAAGGTCAGCACGTAGCCATTGTCCCGCCCCTTGGGATGGTACTTGAGCCGTTCAGGGTGCAGGTTATAGGCGGGCACGGCTTCGATGGACAGACCCGCAATGCCCAGCTCATCACCGTTGCCAACTGCCGTGCAACGCGCTTGCAAGGCACCGGGCAGCTTGTCATAAACGGCGGGGTTACTGAGCAATACCGTCTCATCCCCCATGAGCCCTTCCAGGGTTTCCACGCTGAAGTGGTCCTTGTGCTCGTGTGTCAGCAGGATCAGTTTGGGAGCAGCCAGGTCTTGGTATTTTTCTGCGCCGCCGATGGGGTCGCAATAGATCACCGTGTCGCCGCTTTGCAGCACCAGAGAAGCGTGCGACACCGGATGCACCGTGAGTTCTGCCTCAGCTAAGGCATGCTGATGTGCGGCGGGAACACCGCCGTCTGCGAAGACAGAGGGAACCACGAGTGAGCTCAGTGTGCCTGCAAGCCCTGTTTTCAAGAAGGAACGTCTATTGACCGTCATGTTACACAACTCCTGAGAATGCCCCGAATAACACGGAGCGCTCCGCGGCACAGGCCTGTGCCACGAGTGTGTTTAGAGTCTGACGGCCGCCCTTTGGTTCCATCGGCCCAACATCGCAGGCCTGCGCAACATCGCCCACTCCCGTGATATCAGCGAATCACTCAATATCGCCGGACCGGTAACCCTTCAGGGAGCTTTGCTATTTGCAGGAAATGCCGCAAGCATCAAGTAAGGCGGCACAGCACAGCGCGCATTCCACAGACGTTCACCATCAGCGGCGCTACTTTTTCACTACAACTTCGTCGCAAAAAAATCGGCGATATCCGCATTGATCTGCTCGCCCAATCGGCCAAACAAAGCACCGTGCCCGACGCCCGAGTAGCTGTGGTAGGTGTGCTCGCGATCACCGAGCGCGCGGTGCAGGTAGTCAGAGTGGAAGGCCGGGGCGAGCACTGTGTCGGCGGCGAAGCTGAAAATACCCACGTCGGCGCTCAATTTTTGCAGGCCCTCTTCCGGGATAAACACCGCCACAGGCGCTGCAACCGCCACAGCAGTGAAAGCGACTGCTTCGCGATCATCCCTGAAGTTGTTGTCGCTGCTGGCGAATGATTTGGACAAGCCCAGCAGGTCGGCGATGCCCTGCCACGGGGAGGCGAAACCACAAAAGCCCCTGTCATCCGCGCGGTTCGCGCTGCAGTGCACGCGCGCCAGGCCCCTGTCCGGCGTCACACCTGCGGCGATCATCACCGACAGTCCGCCCTGCGAATAGCCGATCAAACCGATGTGATCCTCCGATACGCTGAGGTTCTCCAGCGCCCATGCGCGCGCTTGCAGCAATTCATCGCCGCGGTTTTCCATGGCGAACATGTGCCTGTCCGAACCGAACAAATTGTCGGAGCTGTGCTGTACCGCAATGGCTATGCTGCCTCTGTTAGCGATAGCCTCGGCCGTGGCGCGCATGCCGTCTGCCCGCCCGCCCAGGCCGTGTGATAACAACACCAGCGATCCATTGCCACCGTCACTGGGCGTCCAGATGTTCAACCGAAGAGCAGATTCCCCGGGCACGGTGAGGCGCTCGACCTGCAGTTCACTGGCGTTCACCGTTGCGCTCCCTATCAATATGCTTAACAGCAGTATGTATTTATTCATCCATTTAGCTCTTCACTCTATATCAAGTCATTGTCACTAAAAATGTGCTTTCAAGATCGCGGGGAGAACCCTGCCAAATCCAGCGTCTGCCTTGACGCCGCTGCAGCGCCAGGCGCGACGCCTCTTGTCGAAACGACACTTTAAGCGACGCAACAGTATAACGTCATTAACGCAACGCAAGACACGCCCCCAAAGGAGGCGTGCCATTTTTTTCAATCCATGCAATCCATCGCTTAGACCCCCAGCGCTACCCTGACTGGATCGGTTTTGTCGTTGATGCCGTAGGGCTCTCGCTCGATGTTTTCAACCGTGTCCGGGTCCATGTAGGTGCCGAAGATCCGGTCCCATACCGTCGACAGCGCACAGAAGTTCTTGTTGGCAAAACGAACACCCTTCAAGTGATGGATGCTGTGGGTGCGCGGCGTGCTCAAGAACCACTCCAGATGACGCATCCAAGGCTTGCTGACATTCAAGTGTTGCCAGAAATTGTGCAGTGTTGAATAGATCGCAAACACCATCAGGAATTCAATGGACACATCAAACACCAGATACCAGCTGAAAGTGAAACGGCTCAAGAACATGTGCGGCAAGGTCACGCGCATTGCAATGAGTGAGAAGTAATCAGACGAGGCGTGGTGCCAGCGGTGGATCGCCCAGCCCTTTCTGGAGTGCATGAAACGGTGCGCCCAGTAAAAGGTGATGTCGAAACACACAACCGTGAGCACCATGCGCGACCACATGGGCAAGTCGTAAACGCCCATTGCTGTCAGCGCATCGCCCAGTCCACCCTCGAAAATCATGGGCATCAGCATGGCAAAGACAAATAACAGAATGAAATCGTAGAGCACCACAAGCCCGGTCGCTTTCAGCTCCTGCGGCACGGTGCTGCGCAAGTTCATGGGCCGGTTCGGGGACAGAATCTCCCAAACTGAACCCGCGGCGAAAGAGCCTGTGTACAACAACCAGCCTAAGACGAAACCTTCTAAATCAACTTCCACGGCTCAACCCTTCCCACTTGATGGCATTCAAAGTTTCTGCAAGCGTCTCGGACCAGTTCAAACCGACGCGCTGCAACTGAGACGGAATGTACGCGAAGGGACCGTATCAATAATGAGACACAACGCCGCATAATCAGCACGGCGAAGACCGGGCGACGGGAAGTGTGAAACACCGCTCGCAGTCCATGCGCACCCGTTTGCATGTTGAGGCGCGGCTTGATGCATGTTGAGGCGCGGCTTGATGCAAACAGGCTAGAGATTTTGTATTGGATCTATCACTGAGCGCAGAATACGCCAGTCGCCGCACGGTGAAACCAGACGCATATGGGTCAATAATGACCACGCGCTCTAAGTACGGCTGGCTCTGCCGTGAAGTAGAGCTCGCCATTGTCCGCTCACGCTGCCACCCAATTAAACTGGACAACCGCCTCTGGTTTTCTCAGCGCCAAGCAGATTGGGAGCAGCGCCGCGCCTGCCCCCAACAACGAGCATCAGCGCCGTATAGAACAATCGCTGGGTATCAGCGAATAACAATTTGCCGCTCTGCTCTGCCCCTCGTGAAATAGTTTGTTTCTGAAGCAACCTTCCAACACAGCGCCGATCTTCTCAGCAACTTGCATACTGGGGCCGTTGTCACACAGCACATTGATCTCGATTCGGTTCAAGCCGTGCACGGCGAAGCCTTGCTGCACTGCCAGTGCTGCCGCAGCAGTGGCCACCCCTTGATTGATGGCGTCCACTGCGACCCAATAGCCGAGCTCGGCAATGCCGTGAGTCCAGGCGATCTTCTCCAGGCCGGCGGCCCCCAAAATATCCCCGCTCTGGGTGTCGTAGATCAGATAGCGAAAACAGCGTCGCTGCTGCCAGCTGTCAATGCAATCGCGCACCCACATTTCTGTGTCAGCCCTGGAGTAATTCGGGCCGCACCAGTCAGACCACGGACGAAGGTGCTCTGCCGATTTGTATACAACAGAAAAAAGCGGATCGATATCGTCGAGTACATATTGTCTGATCCCAACGGGTACCGTCATGAATTTGAAACCCCAACATACTCATGCTGACAATGTGCATGCCAGAAGAGCCTGCAATTACCGTTAGAGTTTTGCATCACATTTGCCAACGATACCCGTGTTGGCATTTTTTTCCGAGCGACACTGAAAGCTCCGATGAGTTCGGAGCATCACGACATGACAGAACGGCAGAAACTGTCAATGCGCCTCTGCAGGGTTAAACAATTTTGAATCGGTGTAAAGCACCATGGATGATAACTTGTCACCGCGGAACTCGATCACATCACACATGGGGATTTTTGCGCCTATGTCGAGCACGTAGAGATGCACCAGGCAATCGGCTTCTGCGATCATTTTTGATTCAGTCACTTTGCCATCAAAAGCCAGTAAAGACAGCACAAATGATTCCGGTTCGTCGTGATTTCCGATGGGACTGGTGAAAGTGAAATCGTCGGTCAAGGCCGAGCGAATGATAGCTGGATCTTTTACCGTTGCGCCGTGGTAGAACGAGTCCAGCGTTTTTTGTCTTTCTGTTGTGAGTCCTGTCATTTTTCATTCCTTTTTGTAAAAATACATCGAACAAAAACTGGCTTTTAAAAAAAATTCACGAGAATGCAATGAACACGACCGCAAGCTTGCCGGACCTCTAAGCGCAAACATCAACATCGGCGGAATTTGTGAGAAGCCGATCAAGCGTGGCAACCCAACCAGCGTGATGACGCTCACATAATTCCGCGGGCAGCATCTCATGACACAGTACAAGCTCGGTTCCGCGACCTTGCTCATTGAAATTCACAGTGACACGCGTCGGGACGTCGGCGTGTGGATCTGGAGCATGCCACACCCAACTGAACACGATTTTCCCTGGTCGCTCGATATGCTCAAACACCCCAGACACTGTTGGTTGCAGCCCGTCAGGCATGGCGTATTGCAGTCGAAAGCCACCCTGCTCCTGAAATTCAAATGCCTCGATGGCAATAGCGATATCCGCACTGGGGGAGAACCAACGGGCGAGTGCCTCCGCACTGGAGAAAGCACCAAACACGATGTCCCGGTCGGCGTCGATAAAACGGCGCACCGTCACAGACTCAAAGTTGTTATCCATATCGTTAGCCATTCAGTCATTTCGCCCTGGGTTGTTTTGCTCAGAGTTGTTGTGCTCTATGTCTTTTACGAAATCATCGAGGCGGCTCAGCGTGCCTTGCCAGAACGCCTTGTGGCGACCTATCCAACTCTCGGCTTGCTCGAGGGTATCCACCGCCAGCACAAAGCGGTGCACGCGCCCTTCTATCTCGCGCTGCACAAGCCCCGCCTGCTCCAAAACTTTTAAATGTTTGGAGATCGTGGGCTGAGCTACGTCAAAGGGTTCGCGCAGATCACTGGCGGAACACGCACCCTCTGTTGCAAGCCTTGAGAGAATTGCGCGCCGGGTGCCGTCACCCAGCGCGTGGAAAGTGCGGTCAAGCGATGTGTGATATTGAATAGCCATGTGGCTATATTAATCCATGCTTTAAACCGGAGTCAATGATAAAAACAACGTGAGTTGATGCTGATGGCCGCACAGCGGCGGCATCTGGCTTCGAGCCACCGCGTCATTGCGGCAGCGCCTAAATAACTTCAGCTAGGTCAGGCAGGTAGTTACGCCCTTCGGCTGAGGCAGCGGCGGCATGATTTTCCACGACCACGACACCGGTCATGGCCAAGTGCTCAGCACAGCGCCTAGACCTTAAAAGACCGGACTGAGACGTTTCGAGCCTCGCCCAAGTAGTCAATGTACAATTCTGCGTCTGGCGGCAGTGAGGTGAGCACCATACCCACCGCAATCATCCGCTTCAGGCGTGGCGAAAACGCCATCTCACTCAGGTACCCGACTTCCTTGTTACTGTGCATCAGCGGGATAGGCTGCGAATTAGCTTCTAGCGGCGCTGCGTCGATAGTTAAGCCCGTCCAACGTCGGCTTACCGTAGTTGCACTGATGTGTTCCAATGCCTCGCGGCCGACAAAATCATGGCCCGCGTCCAGCTGCACCAAGCGCTGCATGCCCAGCTCGAAGGGGTTGGCTGGGTGAGTCGTGTGACGGAAATCGGCACCGTAGGATGCAAGCCCGCTCTCCAGCCGCTCAATATCATTGGGCGCGCCAGGGCCAATATCGAAGGGCTGCCCTGCCTCTTCCACCCGCTGCCAGAGTTCATCCCCACGGCTGCTGTCCATTAGGTAGAGCTCAAAGCCGCCCTGCTTGGACCAGCCTGAACGCGCCACCACGAGCGGGATGCCATCAAGGCTGTACTCGCGGAAAGCAAAGTAGCCCAGCTCTTTGACCCACTCGCCGAGCAAACTCACCGCCACCGCCTCAGCCATCGGCCCCTGAATCGCCAGCGGCGACACATCGGGCTCGCTGATCTCCACGTCCAGCTGCCGTTCACGGGCGATGCCCTCAGCCCAGAGGCCGATATCGCTGTCCGCGATCGACAGCCAATAGCGCTGTTCGGCGAGCTTGAGCAGCACCGGATCGTTGATCACATGACCAGCGTGATTGCACAATGGCACATACCGTCCCTGCCCCACACGCAAGCCTTTAAGGCTGCGCGGGGTCAGGTACTGCACCAACGCCTCAGCGTCACGGCCAGAGATCTCTACCTGCCGTTGCGCCGCCACGTCCCACATCGCCACGCCTTCCATCAAGCGGCGGTACTCGCCCTCAGGATCACCATAATGACCGGGGATCAGCATGTGGTTGTACACCGAGAAAGCGCGCACTCCGGCGCGCACGGTGGCGTCAAAAAAAGGCGATTGGCGTAAATTGGGGCCGACACAGAGGCTGAAGCTCATCGAGTAGTCCTTGCTAACAAAGGAGAATGAATCGCTTATTTATACGGAAGTCGCGTGCAGAATGTGGTCAAATTCTCCAACATTCTGAAGAATACCTGCAGAGGCAGCCATGGACCCCTTGGACATCCGCATCGTCGACGTCTTGCAACAACACGGCGACATCACCCACGCAGAGCTCGCCGCACACGTCGACTCGACGGCCTCCACCTGCCTGCGCCGCGTACGCGCACTGCGCCAAGCGGGCGTGCTCAAGCAAGTGGTGTATCTCGCCGACCCCGCGAAGCTCGGCAGGCCCCTGCAAGCGATCATCACCGTCACCACTCAGCACCTCAGCCGCGCGGGCCGCGAGAAAATGGCCAAGAGAATCCGGCGCGAAGCGGCCATCAGCTCCGCCTTTGGGGTCACCGGAGAAGTCGACGCGGTGTTGATCGGCAACTTCAAAAACATGGCGGAATACCAAGGCATCTGCGATCGACTCTTCGACGCCGACAAAAACACCGTGCGCTACACCACGCACTTTGTCTCCGAGACCTATTTCGAGAACCTGCCGATCAGCTGCGACGCGGCGGCGGGGAGTGCTTCACTCGTTTGAATTTTTCATAGGGCACAGCCGACAATTTAGACGGAGCTCTATTAATCCAGCTAAAACGCCTCCCGAATCTAGTACGCCTATGAGTGCCTGCTGGCCAGACAATCGCCCAGCACCAGCCCCGGATAGCGCATCACACAATGCCGGGCTACTTCCGCTCTATTGCTACCGATTGCCTGGACACCACCGCACGTAGACCATGGATATGGGCTCAAAATGTTTATGGAAGAGAACCGTGCAAAACACTGGCTAAGCGCGGTGAAAAACACCCTCTCTCTCAGCCTCTTCCAACAAATTCCGATAGAGCCTATCCAGTGGCCCACCAGAAAAATACGGATCCAAATATTCGGTTACTTCTGCGAACTCAACTTGGCTCTTCCGGTAAGAAGAATGCTGTTTGTTGGTGCAGAGGTTTTGGATCAGTGGCATCAGCTTGTCGGCTGATTTCACGATTTTTGATTCCAGCGTCTGCTGTTCGGCGTACTCCATGAACAAGCTGAGCAGTTTTTCTCCCGCCGGATGGGGCAGCGCCGAGAACAGTTTTTCCGCCGCAGTTATTTCTTCTTCCTCTTTGTGACTGACATCGTCGCGATATGGGTTAGTGTCGCCTGCGTATAACTCGGGCAGATCATGTATCAGCGACATCTTCAAGGCCTTCGCATGATCGATTTCTTGCTGATCAAACTCTTCCTCCAGAAGCAACAACAAAAGCGCCAGATGCCAGGAGTGCTCCGCGTCGCTCTCTGCCCGCCCTTCTGCCGAGGTCTGACACACCCGCTCACAGGTCTTGAATTTTTCGATTTCTTTTAGAAACGATACCGTCGCCGCTACATCCATTCTGTCTTTGCTCCTTGTTTTTGCCTCCGCCCGAGATCTTAGCGGTCAATACTCAATCGTATTCCTCGACTTCATCGTCCCCCATCCAGAAGGGCTCCCAGAGGTGGCCATCCAGATCTTCAAAACAACGGATGTACATAAAGCCGTGGTCCTCTGTGGCGCGGTGTTCGGTGGCGCCGGCGGCCAGGGCTTTTTCCAACATGCTGTCGACTTCCTCGCGGTCATCGACCTGCAGGGAGATCAGTGCTTCGTTTTGCTGCCGGTTGGCAATAAAAGTTTTTTTGCTGAAGCGGGCGATGCTGTCTTTGGTGTGCAGCATCGCGTAGAAATTATCCGCGATCACCAGCGCGACGGCCTGCTCGTCGCTGAAGCTGTCGTCGAAACCGAGCCCCAGCGCTTTGAAAAATTCCTGGGTCTTTGGCAGGTCATTGACCATCAAGTTGAGGTAGACGGCTTTGGGCATAGGGATTCCTTTTTACAGATCACGGGCAAGTCCACATATCAGAACCTGCCATCATTCATTTAGACCGACATGTTCCCGCATTTCTGCGAAAGTTTCCATCCAGAATCAGCCTATTCTCTGCTTTTGTTGGGACAACACCTCTGCAACGCACTGCTTGGGTAGACATGTTGAATTGAGCAGACACGGAAGCCATCAAAAAAACAATTTGAAAATAATCCCGCCAATTGTCCATCGGGCTGTTCTTCATTCGTTATGTCAGTGAAAGCAACAATATTTCAAAGACAAACGGAGAAGACACCATGAACATCTTGACCCTACTGGGTGGCGGAACGGCCGTGATTGCTGTGACCGCGGCCTGCACCCTGCTGCTGCCCCGCCACGTGCACGTGCAACGCCAAGCGACTGTTGCAGCCGCCCCTGAGGCGGTGCTGGAACTCGCAGCATCCAATCGAGCCTATCAGCGCTTTAACCCCTACCTGAGCGCCGACCCCAAACTCAATATCACCCATTTCGGGCCTGAATCGGGTGCGGGATCCGGTTTCCACTTCGACGGCAAGGACGGCAAAGGCAGCCAGACGGTGGCCACTGTCACAGACGAAAGTGTACGCTACGACATCGATCTCGGCGCCATGGGCCAACCGGTGCAGATGATCACCGCCACGCCCACTGCAGCAGGTGCGGAGGTGACCTGGAGCATGGACATGGACTTGGGCTACAACCCCGTCGCGCGGATCTTTGGTTTGTTCATGGACAAGATGATCGGCAAGACATTCGAACAAGGGCTAGACAACCTCGCCACCGCCACATAAATCAAAGACAATCATTCGATAAAGGAGAAGCACATGCGTTATACATTTTTGCTCTACAGTGACCCCGCCGATCTCTCGGACATGGGCCCAGAGGACTGGGCTGCGGAGAAGGAAATCTACGGTGCTTACATCGGCGCCCTGAACGAGGCCGGCGTTTTTATCGACACTGACTGGCTGCAGCCGGTGCAAACCGCCACCACACTCACGCTCAAGGGTGGCAGCAAACAGGTACAGGACGGTCCCTTCGCCGACACCAAAGAAACGCTCGGTGGTTATTTTGTGATCGACGTGCCCGACCTAGACGCTGCCATGGCTTGGGCAGAAAAATGCCCCGCTGCCAAAACCGGGAAAGTAGAGATTCGCGCCTCGGCCATGTCCGCTGGATGAATGATGCGTCTCGCGCCGCTGAACTGGCGGCGCGCAACTCCTACGGCCGCCTGCTGGCGTTTCTCTCGGTGCGCAGCCACGACATCGCGCAGGCAGAAGACGCCCTGGGCGATGCCTTTGCCAAGGCGCTCACGCACTGGCCTACCCAGGGCGTGCCCGCCAACCCGGACGCCTGGTTGCTCACCGTTGCCCGCAATCGGCTGACCGATCAGCAGCGCCAGCAGACCCGCTTCCCCACGGACAGCGAGACCCCAGATATGCCGTGCAATGAAGCGGACGACAACACTCTGCCCGATGAGCGGCTGTTGCTGCTGATGGTCTGCGCCCACCCCGCTATCGCCACCGAGCTGCACACGCCCCTGATGCTGCAGACAGTGCTGGGGCTAGAGGCCAAAGCCATCGCGCGGCTATTCATGGTGTCACCCACGGCCCTGTCGAAGCGATTGGTGCGCGCCAAGGTGAAGATACGCGACGCTGGCATCCCCTTTCAGCTGCCCGATGGCGACACACTGCCAGCGCGCAGCGCGGCCATACTGGAGGCTCTCTATGCGCTGCACGCACATGACTGGCTAGACCCTACCGATACCCTCGGGGACGAAGCCCTGTATCTCGCCGAGCTGCTGTGCCAGTTGATGCCGGACAGCGCCGAAGTGCTGGGCTTGGCTGCGCTTATCGCTTTCAGCCACGCCCGGGCCCGGGCCCGCATCGTAGACAATACGTTGGTGCCCACCCCAGAACAGGATACGAGCCTCTGGGACGATCAGCTGATTGCCTACGGCAACCGGCAGCTGAGCCGTGCCCACAAGCTCGGCGCAATAGGCAGGTTTCAGATCGAGGCGGCGATAGAGGCCGTCCATATAACACGCAAAAAGAGCCGGCAAACGGACTGGCCCGCCCTGTACAAGCTCTACCATGCGCACTTGCAAATAGCGCCGTCTGCGGGTGGGTTGATTGCACAGGCGGTGGTGACCGCTCGCCTGCACGGCACCGTGGCGGGCCTAGCCGCACTCGATGCCGCACAAGTTATCACCGGCACGGCCTTCCAGCCACTCTGGGCGGCGCGTGCCGAGCTGCACAGCCAAGGGCTGCAAACAGAACAGGCAATAAGCTGTTACGAGAAGGCCCTGAGCCTGAGCACAGACAGGCCGACGCACAATTTCCTGAGCGCCAAACTGCTGCTTTGCGCGCGGCACTGAGGTCACTGCCACGCTACAGTCTTTGACTTAAACTGGGCGCATCAATGACGCCCCCCGCCGCCCACGACGGCACCTCCCCGCACCTCCCCGCGTTGCTGTCTAGCCTCGCCGCGCGCTCCGCGCCAACCCCCGTTGAAGCGCGCTGTGCCGATTACTCAAAACTGCGCAAGATTTGTCAAATGACCGCGTGCTACTTTGCAGCCATGGCAAACACGGAACACACGCAGATGCGCAAGACTTCAAACAAGGATTCAACCAAAGAAAGCCATGCCAAGCGACTCGACAGGGTGATCACCTATGTCTACGAGCACTTGGACGACGAGCTCAACCTGGACAAGCTCGCGGAAGTCGCGCACATGTCGCCCTACCACTGGCACCGGGTCTATCAGGGCATGTTCGGTGAGAGCATCATCGCCACGGTCAAGCGCCTGAGACTTCACCGAGCTGCGGGCTATCTGGTGCAGACCGAGATGCCCATCGAACTGATAGCCGAGCGCTGCGGCTACCCCAATTTGCAATCATTCACCCGCATTTTCAACACCGCTTATGGCCTGCCGCCCGCCAAATACCGCAAGGCAGGCCACCATGGAAAAAACACACTGCAAAAAAACAACTGGAAACCCAATATGTATCCTGTAGAAATCACCACCATCGAAGAAATCGACGTCAGCGGCCTAGCGCATCAGGGCTCGTACATGAACATCGGCATGAAGTTTGAGAAGCTGTTCGGCACACTCGGCGCGAAAAACTTATTGCAGGCGGACACCCGCGTGCTGGCAATCTACTACGACAACCCCGCAACAGTTGCAGAGGCCGAATTGCGCTCATTCGCCTGCGCGAACATCAGCGGCGGCGATGCAGAGGCGCTGGGCATGGAGACAAAAACAATCGCAGCAGGCAAATATGCGGTGCTGCAATACAAGGGCCCCTACCCAGAGATAGCCCCCGCCTACGAATGGCTCTACGGCCACTGGCTACCCGAATCCACCCATGAGGCAGCCGATCAGCCCGCCTTTGAGGAATACCTCAACAACCCGCGCGAAGTGGCGCCGGCGGACCTGCTCACCAACATCTACCTGCCACTCCAGTCATAAGAGCGGTCTGATCGATCAAACCCCGCCGCTCAATTGAAGCTCAGCATTCAGGCTGAGCTTCACTGCAGCAATCGCTGTATCAGTCACGAACAACAGCATAGAGTTGCGGGGCACCGCTGACGCCTTCAATACGCGGGAGGATGTCAGCTTTTCGCATCTTGCCAACAGCCTGTTTAAACAAGGCCGCACTCTCCCACTGCGCCACGTTGATCAACTGGTAGCTTGCATCAGCGGCCAATGATTGGTGCAATTTTGTTGAAATATAGCCGGGCTGCTCCTTCAGGAAATCTCTCGCAATGTCCCACATCGCAATGGCTTGTTTTAGAAATCCCTTCTGAACTACAAAGGGGTTGATCAAGGTCACGCCACTGTCTGCGCTTCGAGCGGGGTGCGATGCAAGCAGCGCAAGGCAAAATAGAACTGAAGACGTCACTGCAATTCGTTTTCTCATGGTTTTTATTCCTGTTGTGATTTCAGTCAAGCCGCTCTGGACACCTCGGTCACGAGCGATCCAGAACAGTGTTTCATCTCATGTAAAGTCAGGCAAAGCGCGCAATGCGCTTAACATCACGGTATGTTTGGCGACATACATAGCATGCTATGTATATTTGCATAGCTGCCTATCTAATGTCAAAAAGAACACATGAAATTTCAAAAGAAAAATTCACCCGGGTATATAGCGAATCACATGGCGCGCCTCTTCGCTGCGGGGCTGCAGCGGCGGCTCAGCCCCCTTGGACTGAGCACAGGGCAGTTCCCTACGCTGCTCGCGCTCTATGAACAAGACGGACAGAACCAACGTGAATTAGTGGCTCAGCTCGACGTGGAACAGGCAACACTTGCGAACACCCTGCAACGCATGGAGCGTGACGGTCTAGTTCAGCGCAAGCCAGACCCCGACGATGGCAGAGCCCGCATTGTGGAACTGACGGACAAATCCATCGCGCTCAAAGACACGCTAATCCAAGCCGCACGCGAGACCAACCAAGTGGCCATGTCGGCACTCTCAGAAGACGAGAGAAAAACCTTCATCGCCCTCGCGCAGCGGATCATTGCCACGATGAAAACTGACGGTGAGTAGCGTTATGCTGCAGGCGCCTTGCCCTTTCTATGAGACAAGGGCACCCATGATACTTTTAACAACTCACGGAATTTAGTACCTCAATGAGCTACTTCATGGTCGACGTAGAATCGGACGGCCCTATCCCCTGGGATTTTTCCATGGTGTGCTTTGGTGCTGTGGTGGTTGAGCCTAGCCTGAGCAGGAGCTTCTACGGCCAGACCCGCCCGATATCCAAACAATGGGAACCCGAAGCTCTGGCGATCAGCGGTTTCAGCCGAGATGAGACCCTACTCTTTGATGAGCCCAAAGAGGTGATGCAACGCTTTGCCGACTGGATAGCGGAGAACAACCGCAACGGACGCCCGCAGTTTATCTCGGACAACAACGGCTACGACTGGTCGTTTATCAACTGGTATTTCCACCACTTTCTGGGCACCAACCCCTTCGGCTTCAGCTCCGCCCACGTGGGCTCGCTGTACAAGGGCATGATGAAAGACACCTTTACGCGGCACCAGCACCTGAGAAAAACGGCCCACACGCACCACCCAGTTGACGACGCCAAAGGCGATGCCGAAGCACTGCTGGCCATGAAAGAGATGGGCCTAAAGATTGGACTTAAATAAGCTATGAACACTCCGACCGCCT
>JAWSVD010000502.1:0-864 GCA_033852095.1 Granulosicoccaceae bacterium
AAGCCCGGCCAAAGGCCTCCACAGCCTCTAACCATTGCTCGCCGCCGTTCACGTACTGGCTCGCCATCAGCCAGGTGGCCAGGCGCTCGGCCTGTGGGTCAGCATCGACATCGTGACTGCCGAGCAATGCATGGCCCAGCAGGTGGTAGAGGGTGTATTCCACCACGTCCAGACCACGCTGCAGAGCGGCGGTGCGGGAGGATTCAAAATTGGCCTGCGCTCGGGTGGCCTGGGCCAAGTACTCAAAGGGCAGCGTGATCTGCTGTGCTCTGGGCTCGTAGCGCGGAAAGCCGTGCCCGCCCAGCACCAGCGACAACCGCGGGGGCCAGTCCAAGGCTACTTGATCAAGCTTGCGCGCGTCGGCAATGATGCCGCTGTCGCGCAGGGCGCCCGCAAAGAGTGCCTCTGATCCATCGCCTGTGTTTTCCCAGCGGACATCAAAGTCGGCGAATACTACGGCGGGCAGCAGCCCTATGCCCGCTAAACAGCAAACTAAATACTTGCGCACCACGGTGTATCTCACGGGCAAAAAATAGACGCCTAGAATAGCAGTAGCCACCCTTGTGATTCCACTGCACACTGCATGCACTATTGCTTTTTCATCACGTGTTGAAACTCAACCGTGTCCAGCCAGTGCCTCAGCCAGCGTTGCAAGCCGGTCAGGGAGCTGGCGTAAAAGCAATCTCTGTCCACGTGCGCGAATTGACGAACAAAGGGCATGATGCTGATATCGGCGACGCTGGCGGTAGCGCCCAGCAGAAAAGCGTGTTGCGCCAAACGATCTTCCAACAGCGCCAAAGCCGATTCCGCGCGCTGGCGGTAAAGCTGCTCCGACTGCTCGGGGTGTCTGTCGGCGTATTTGTA
>JAWSVD010000503.1:0-979 GCA_033852095.1 Granulosicoccaceae bacterium
CACTGGATATGCGCCTGCCGCTGACTTTTGATACAGATGACATGGCGTTGATCTCGCGCATCATCGTCGAGGAACTGGCGAAGTTCTGATCCGAAGCCGACCTTGGCGGCTTTTGCTCTCTCCGAATCACACAGCAGGACACACACCTGCCATGAGTTTTTCCTGATGGAGTTCTAGACTGCATACGGCGGGCCTTGCAAGTGCAGTGTTCTTGGCTTCGCGGAACGGGGTTCTCCTCCCACGGCAGTCCGACAACGCGCTGCGTGACGCACCAGGGCATGCTGTATTGCTGTGCGGGCTATTCCAGCACATGTCTGAAAAAGCTGCGCTCATAACTGACAATGCATGCCGTCGTCTTGGCGTACTCGAAGGCCTTCAGGCAATCTGCATCCTGAAAGGAATCTGTCCGGTATTGCTCATACTGGGCAAGGGATCCAAAGCTAAAAAGCGCCAGCGCGACGTTGCTAGCCCCTTCTGACGGCAGAAAATAACCGTGGTGCTGGCCGCCAAATTTCTGCACCAGAGGAATCCACAGCTTGGCGTAGTGTTCAAACTCTTCGAGCTTGTTGGGGTCAACGATGTATTTCAGGTAACAAGTGACCATGGCTTTTGTGGCTCCGAGACAAAGGGCAGACTATGGCACAACTTCAGTTTCAGCATCGCGCAGCGGCTTTCGGCCTGGCGGGGCGTGCCTCCCACGGGCTTAGTGCACCCTCCCCGTGGGACGTCGACCCCGTTCGACCGAATGCCCGAAGGCACTCCGCACTAGACACAGCGCCACCCTCAACATCGCACAGCGGCTTTCGGCCTGCGGGGCAGCCCGGGCCGCGCAGGCTCCCACTCGCGGGAGCGCAGCTTTGGTCCTGCTATCCACCGCCAGAGAATGGTCCGCGGAACCCGATTAGATTGCCAAAAGGATCAGTCACCTGACACATCCCCATGCCGTCGCCCATGTCCATCGGGCCCCGGTACACGTCTG
>JAWSVD010000007.1:0-47457 GCA_033852095.1 Granulosicoccaceae bacterium
TGCGGCTTGTCCGCCTTACTGGGCTCGATTTCAGCTCTGGCACCGAGCCTTTCGTGGGGCCGAATTTATTCGGGCAATGCCGCTTGGGGCTGTGTTTTCTATTTTGGCGGTGCCGGTTTGCGGGTTCTTTGGCTTCGATGCCTTCTATCGCCGGGCGGCGAGTCCCCGGTCGTGCCACAAGGGAGGGGGGCAGACGGGTACGGTGATCTTCCGAGACTAGGTGGCATGGATAGGTAGGTCGGCGATATCGCGCGGGCATGCCGCGGAGGCGCCTGCGGCTTGTCCGCCCTACAGGGCTCTGTGACCCATAATGCCGCTGCGATAATCGTAGGGCGTATAAGCGAAGCGCATCCGCGGCGATGCCAGTTTGCGGGCATGGCCCAGTGATAGCACTGGCCCAGCACCCTAACCACACGCGATTTTCATCGCGTGGTGCGCACTATCAAGCTAGGCGAATTTTCAGCGCTTCGCCGGCAAATTCGATCACGTCTCCGCCCACTATTTTGCGCCGCTTGCGCAGTTCGGTTTCGCCGTTGACTGCGACCTGCCCTGCAGCCACGGCGTTTTTGGATTCCGCGCCGCTGGAGAGCAAACCCTCAAACTTCAGGATTTTATACAGCTCGACGGGCTCGCTGCT
This sequence comes from Granulosicoccaceae bacterium, assembly GCA_033852095.1. Classification (GTDB taxonomy): domain Bacteria; phylum Pseudomonadota; class Gammaproteobacteria; order CALCKW01; family CALCKW01; genus CALCKW01. The sequence continues at coordinate 638 of JAWSVD010000007.1, forward strand.
TATCTCTACTTCACGCGCCGACACTAGTCGCCGTCCCACGGAGAGCTGGGACGCTCGCGCTTTTGCAGCGCTTTGAGGAAATTTCGCAATATTTGGTTATTGCAAGCACGGTAGTGCTTGTGGCCAGGCTTGCGGAAAAAAGCGCTGAGCTCGTGTTTGCTGATGGTGATATCGACCGAGCTCAGCAGCGCCAAAATTTCTTCCGCTTTCAGGTCTAAGGCGATTTTCAGTTTGCGAAAGACAATATTGTTGTCTGTTTTGTCTTCCGCCACCGGCTGCGGCCCTTCCTTGCGGCCGCGCTTGTCGACGATAAGCCCGTTTAAAAAAGACGCCAGACCCTTGTCGAGCAGCTCTTGAAAACCTTCGTCTTCTTCTTTTTTCATCCAGTCACTGATCGCACTGCGATCAGTCTGCAAATCGCCCTCGGCGAACAGCGCGATCATCTTGTCGTCGCTGATATCAAATATGTAGCGCACGCGGCGCAATATGTCGTTGTTAGTCATGCTTTTTCCTGTTGCCAACGGCGGCGCTTTTCCGCCCCACCGGCCAAGTTCAATGAACAGCGATCGTGATGATCACTGAGTTTATCTATGCAAATTCTGTAGTGCGGCGCCTAGAGCTTCCACCGCCAGCGCTGCGCAGTGTTGCCGCGCAGCCGGGAGCTCTAGCGCGCGGATTATAGCGTGCCTGTCTAGCTCAGTGGCAGCATCTACAGGCAATCCGTTCAGCTGTTCCGCCAGCCAATCAGCGCTGGCGATGGTTGCCGGGCAACCGTAGGCCCTGAAACCCGCGCGCAGGGAGGCGTTTTCCGTGCTGTTATCCGCGCTGTTTTCCATGCTCAGGTGCAGCTCTACCAGCGCCCCCGCCAGCCGCGAGCCGGCGGATCCCACCGCTGAAGCGCTGTCGCGTTGAATGTATTGCGGCAGCTCGAAACGCTGCATCACCTGCGGGCTGTGAACCATGTGCGATCTAGCCCTGCACAGCGCGTGGCGCCATGTCGCGCAAGCGTTCGATGGCGCGACGGATATCGGCAGCAGCCACGGCTACGTCGTCCTCGCGGTTGAAGCGGCCGAAGCTGATGCGCAAGGAGGCCTGCGCCTGCTCGGGGCTGCGGCCCAGGGTGCGCAGCACGTGCGAGGGCTGGAGGCTGGCACTGGTGCAGGCGGAGCCACTGGAGACGCCAATGTCCTGCAGCGCCATTACCAGGCTCTCGCCCTCCACCCCGTCCACACAGATGTTGAGATTGCCGGCCACACGCTGCTTCAAACTGCCGTTGAGCAGCACGCCGGGAATGTCTTGCAGCTGCGCCCAGAGTCCGTTGCGCATTGCGGTGATGCGTTTGTTATCAGCCGTCGCGCTCTCGCGCGCCACGCGGCAGGCCTCGCCCAGCCCCACCAGCTGATGGGTGGGCAGCGTGCCCGAGCGCAAGCCGCGCTCGTGACCGCCGCCAAACATCAGCGCGCCAATGCGCAGCGGCGGCCGGCGCCGCACGCACAGCGCACCCACGCCTTTGGGGCCGTGGAATTTATGCGCACAGACCGAGAGCAAATCTACCTGCTGCGCGTGCATGTCCAGCGCGAGCTTGCCCACGCTCTGCGCCGCGTCCACGTGCAACAACACACCGCGTGCACGCGCTATGGCGCCAATGGCCGCGATGTCCTGCACTACCCCAATCTCGTTATTGACGTGCATCACCGAGATCAGCCGGGTGTCACTGCGAATAGTGTCCTCCAGCAACTGCAAATCGAGCAGACCCTCGCTGTCCACCGGCAACAGATCGATCTTCCAGCCGGACTTGCGCAGCGTTGCCAGCGGGTCGAGCACTGCCTTGTGCTCGGTCAGCACCGAAATCATGTGGCCGGGTTCGTGGCGCTGGGCCACACCCAAAATGGCCAGATTATTGGCCTCGGTCGCACCGGAAGTGAACACCACTTCTTCGAGTGCGGCACCAGTGATGGCCGCCACCTCCGCCCGCGCCTGCTCCACAGCATCCGACGCAGCCAAGCCCCAGTGATGGGTATGGGAGGCGGGATTGGCGAAGTTACCGTCCAGCGTTAGGCAGGTACCCATGGCCGCGGCCACCTGCGGGTCAACAGGTGTGGTGGCCGCGTTGTCGAGGTAAATGGTTGGCAGCTTGCAATCAACCATCGACGGGCTCATGGCTCGGTCCCGTGATCACACGCTCTTGCACTATCTTGATCCCGGCCAAATCCAACTCTCGGTCGGCGGGTTTTTCCGCGATCAAATCCGCCAGCGTGATGCCCTGCAGAAAACTGTTGATTTGATCGGTCAATCGCGCCCACAGGTTATGCGTCAAACAGGGACTGTCACCGCTGCAATTCTGCAACCCACCGCAACTGGTGACATCCACACATTCACCCACCGCACAGATAACATCGGCGATAGAAATCACGTTCATGGGTTTTGCCAGGGTATAGCCGCCACCGGGGCCGCGCGTGCTGGCGACAAGGCCCTGCCGCCGCAATTTCGCAAACAATTGCTCTAGATAGGACAGCGAAATGCCCTGCCGATCGGATATCTCACTTAACGAGACAGGATAAACCTGACCGTGCAGCGCAAGGTCAAACATCGCTGTAACGGCATATCGGCCACGGGTCGTGAGTTTCATCGCTGTTACCCGAGGGCCGAATGGGTGGCTTTGGCGGGCTCTACTTCGGCGACCGCCACAACGTCATCGGCTTCCGCCTCGGTCAGCTCCACTGCAGCGGGCGCGGGTTCGTGCGCTGATTGCGCGCCATCACCCGTCGAGGCCTTGAGCTTCGATGATTCGTAGTTGTCGCAGGGGAAGTCTATGTCCAGCGGACGCAGATCACTGACCTGCCGGCCCATGGCACACATGGCGTGGCAGAGCTCGTCGACACGGTCGTGCATCTCATGCATGTGATCGAGCATGCCATTGATGGCGTTGGACACGGGGTCGGGGGCATCTTGCGTCATGCCGTAAGCATCAAAGCCGATTTTGTCGGCCATGGCTTGGCGCCGCTCGTCGTCCACGGTTTTAGTTTTGACCGCTCGGCCTGGGATACCCACTACCGTGGAGCCGCTCTCGACGGGCTTGAGCACCACCGCGTTAGAGCCAATGCGTGCGCCATCCTCTACTTTAAAGGGGCCGAGTATCTTGGCACCCGCCCCCACCACGACGTCATTGCCAAGAGTGGGGTGACGTTTGCCGCCCTCGCCTTCAAAGCTGGCCGTACCGCCCAAGGTCACGCCGTGATAGAGCGTGACATCGTCGCCTATTTCAGCTGTTTCGCCAATCACCACACCCATGCCGTGGTCTATAAAAAACCGCCGGCCAATGATCGCACCCGGGTGGATCTCGATGCCCGTCATAAAACGCGCCATTGAGGAGCCAAAGCGCCCCAGCCATTTCAGGCCCATGCCCCAGAATTTGTGGTTGATGCGGTGGAAGACGATCGCGTGCACACCGGGGTAACAGGTCACGATCTCGAACACATTGCGCGCCGACGGGTCGCGCCCGAATACACTGTAGATGTCTTCTTTAATCAGCTGCCACATGGCCCGCACTCCGAATACCTGAGGGAATTAGTCAGGATTAGTGTCGCGCAGGGGGCGGAGAGTGTCAATTGCGGCTTATCAGATGGACAAATCCATCGCACAAAAATCCCCTTAGCCATTGATTACAAACAAAATCCTCATTCGCTGGCGCACGAATTATTCAGATCAACACCGATGTTTCCGCGACTGAAGCCCACCCCTAAAGCAAAGTAGCTGTTTGGGAATGCAATCCCGCGCTAACAGCTCCGCCGATTCGCAGAGCCTTTGTGCTTAAGAAGCTGCGGCGGCCAATCCGGCTGCTGCTCGACGGCGCATCCACCATTCAACAAAGATGATGTTGGGCACCCAGCAGGACCAGGCCAGAAACAGCGAAGCCTCCGTGTATTCGATACCAGCAACCATGAAGCCCAGCAATTGCAATCGCAGCGTGACACCTGCCAGTGTTAACGCAAAAGAGCGCAACATCCAACGCCGGTGACTCGTTATATCGCCTGCCCTGACTTTCAACACCCCCTGAACAGTGGTGTAAATCCACAGCACCGACAGCAAGGCAAAGCCCGTGCTTGCGACGACTCCACCTTTAGCGCCCACGGCGACAACCAAACCCGAAACGCCGGCTACAAGGACACACAGGCCGTAGAAACGACCGATAAAACGGTGAATGGTGCGATTTCCTGGGGGGCGTTTGGCTAAAAATTGAAACGCGGCCAGTAACAGTGCCGCCGGCGCCAGGCTCACGTGCAGCAGGAAAAATAGCGGTGTATCGCGGATGTGTTGCTGCATGCCTTGAAATGCCACAGACATGTCCAGCAGTAGAAATCGGTATGACGGCAACGCGACCAACACACTCAAGACAAAGAGCGTGTACACGGTGGGACGAGAAAGCAGCATGGGAATCCCCCAATGAAATTGACACTGTCAATATTAACCCAGAAATTGACAGTGTCAACATATAACGATAGCGTGCAGTCCATGAGGATCAAAAACAACAAAGCAGCACACCACCACGGCGACCTGCGCGAGGCACTGATCAATGCCGGTGTAGAGATACTGGCGACGGACGGCACGACGGCCCTGAGCTTGAGAAAATGCGCGGCCAAAGCGGGGGTATCCCACGCCGCCCCGGCCAATCATTTCAACGGCCTGATCAGTCTAAAAGTGGCCATCGCCGCGCGAGCGCACCGGCGTTTTGCCGAGACCATGCAAGCACACATGGACGCCGCCGAACCCGATGCACGCGCCCAACTGGTCGGCATCTGTGACGGCTACATCGCCTTTGCGCAGCAAAATCGCGCGCTGTTTGGCTTTATGTTTCAGTTCATGGAGACAGACTTCAGCGAAATAGATGAGCTCTCTCTGCAGGAAAAATTCGCCGCTGGCGACGCCTCGTATGGCTTGTTACGCCAAGCCTGCGCTCCCTTCGCTCACGTGGACGGGCAAGCGATCAACACCGAGACCATGCTCTGGTCACTGGTGCACGGTTACGCCATGTTGTTCTCAGCGGACATGGAGAACTACCCCGCCGGGCAGAAGCCGCCGAATTTTGATCAGATTTTGCCAGAGTTGCCAGTAGCTTAAGCGGCGTGAATTAGGAGCGGCCGCGTCAACGACATGAGCCTCAATGTCGCTGTGCCCCGCGCGGCATCGCCCGAATAAATTTGACCTCACAGAAGGCTTCGTGCTTGATTTGAGCTCAAGTTGCTTCACAACCCGGATACAGCTCCGCTATTTCCGGGCGACACACCGACCAGCATCACCGACCGCCGCAAAAACACCAGCCCCGCAAACGCCCGTGGAGCTTCGTTGCATGCGGGAATCGCCGCGCAACGAGCTTCAAGTTGTCGAGCGCCGTGCAATTGGGTGAGCCACCCGCCAAGCCAACATCGCCGCGGATGCGCTGCGCTTTTACACCCTACAGGATTTCGCATTCTGAATAAGACAACTCCAGACACGGCGTTCGAGGGCATCGAAGCCACTGAACATTCAAACCTGCACTGCAAAACCGAGGGAAAATACTTCAAGCGGCATTGCCCGAATAAACTTGGCCCCACAGATAAGACCGAGAGAAGATCAAAGCTCGCCTGCAGGCACCACAGCCGGATCATGAGCAACCATGACGATGGTATGACCGAGTTATTGAGATCAAGTAAAAGACTGAAAAGATCGCGTCCGCATTTACTGTCGAGCGCGTCGACTGGCCTACCTGCGACAATGACTTCACCACCAATCATCAAGGTGCGCGTAAGAAATACATGAGAATGCTCAAATATCGCAAATGAGCCCCGCAAATCTCGTGATATCTTTTGTCTGCCCTGTACCATTCGGCATCAGCCTTCGGTCCGGACCCCTTCAAATGTGGAGCAACAATGGCCGATATCAGAAAGAGTAATTTGCAAGTGGGGTTGTTCGGAATTGGCCTAGAAGCCTATTGGCCACAATTCGACGGACTGGAGATGCGCCTCAGAGGCTATGTAGAGACGGTAGAGAAAAAGTTGCAGCGTGACGACGTTGATGTCGTTAGCCTTGGCCTTATCGATACGCCAGAAAAAGCGGTGCAAGCTGGCCACGACTTTCGAGCTGCCGATGTCGATGTTATTTTTCTATACGTCACGACCTACGCTTTGTCTTCGACTGTACTACCGGTTGTTCGGCGCCCAGGTGTCCCAGTTATTATTCTCAATCTCCAACCCGCAACCGCCATTGACTATGCATCGATCAACGCGATACCAGATCGCACGAAAATGACAGGCGAATGGCTTGCACATTGTTCTGCTTGCTCGGTACCGGAGATCGCAAATGTACTTACCCGCTCGGGCATTCGCTTCCATCAAATCACAGGCGTTCTCGAGGGCGATGCACATGTCGATTCAGAGATCGAAGACTGGATCGATGCAGCAAGGGTGGGCCACATAATGGCCCACAACAAGCTTGGCGTTATGGGACGGTACTACAACGGCATGCTCGATATTTACTCCGATATGACAGCTCAATCTGCGGCCTTTGGCACGGTCATCGATGTGCTGGAAATCGATACTCTGGCGAGTATCAGAGCAAATGTGAGTGAGGATTCCGTGATCGCGATGATCAGCCGCATCGAGCGCGAATTTGATATTCAGGCCGATTGTGAAAACCAAGAAATCAGGCGCGCGGCAAAGACAGCTGCGGCCTTATTCGAATTGATCGAAAAAAAAGGTATTGGTTCCCTAGCCTACTACTACGAATCCACCCCAAATTCCGAGCACGAGGATATCATTTCCTCTGTCATTCTTGGCTGCTCGATGCTAACGGCATCCGGCATCCCAGTCGCTGGTGAGTTTGAGGTGAAAAACGCCCAGGCGATGAAGATCATGGATAGTTTCGGCGCCGGGGGTTCATTTACCGAATTTTACGCGATGGATTTTGACGACAATATCGTCCTTATGGGGCACGACGGGCCCGGCCACACAAAAATCGCGCAAGGCAAAACGAAGGTCCGCCCGCTGGAAGTTTTCCATGGGAAAGTTGGCGCCGGTCTAAGCGTCGAGATGAGCGTGCAATACGGTGCCGTGACGCTTCTATCAGTGATCGAGGTGGCCGGAAAAATAAAACTTTTGCTTGCCGAGGGTGAGTCCGTCGCCGGGCCCATTTTGGAAATAGGCAATACAAACAGCCGCTATCGCTTTTCAATAGGAGCGCGCCAGTTTGTAGAGGGCTGGAATGCAGCTGCGCCAGCCCACCATTGCGCCGTCGGCGTCGGACATCTATCCAATCGCATTAAAAAACTTGGGGCATTGCTTGAGCTCGAAGTCATTCACGTTTGTTGAGGCCGTCAGCCTTGCTCTGCAATTGATCGGCTACGCCATGCTGACGGCGGACATCCGACCGCTTTCGAAAACTGACTTGAGAAATGAAATGCCGAACTGAATCCCAGTTGGCCTGCAACTTCTTTTACCGTGAGACCAGAGTTGTCGAGCATCTCTTTTGCTTTGTGAATGCGCACAGTCAATTGGTATTCCTTCATCGACATCCCAGTGCTGGCTCGAAAGCTTCGACGCAAATTAGAATAACTGACGTTGAGTTCGTCGGCGAAACTTTCCATTTTTTGAGTCTCTGCACAACGTTCTTGAATCAGCATGCGCACGGTGTTGATGAGCCGGTTGGAACTGTTCTGACTGTCGCTTCTGGGTCCGGTGAGTATGGCGAGCAATTTTAAACCCAGCATCGAAAGTACCGCTTGATTTCCGACAGCATCTTCCCTCGCGAGGTCGTGAATTTCTTTGAAGGTAGCCTCTACAGCAGTATTTTTAGGGTTACGGAATATAGGTCTGTTTCGTTCCAATAGGCCGCTACTGTACGCCATGTCGAATGCATAACCTTTGCACTCGATCCAGTGTTCGTGCCAACCCGTTATCGGGTCCGGCGTGTATCGGTGCCAAACATCTGGGAATAACACAAAAGCCTGACCTGCCTGAATGTCACACAGCTGCTTGTCGCGGCCAAGTTCAACGCGTCCTTTGCCCTCGGAAATGTAAACGATCTGAAAAGCTCTTAGAACGCGCCCTTGCCTAAAATCGAATACATGGCCCTCTGGATGGACTTTTGCTGGGTATTGCGCATGCCGGCCAATTCGCGTGTATCCAGACGACTGCAAGGTACATCCTAAGGTCCGGCAAAGTCGATCCTCTGGTATGTAACAAAAGTAGTTTTGGTCAGAATCAGCGATCATTGGAATACTCTTAGATCACTGGGCATCTAATCAACAAAGATATGCCCAACGCATTAATGAATTTTTATGATACGTCAGATTTTCTTGGTTTTTTGGGTTTTCTGATTATTTTGGTGCACATTTACACTCAAAGCGGGCACGTAAAAATTAGTCACTAATCATATGTTTTTTCCCAATTTGTAGTCCGCTGTTGACTTAACGTTGTAAGAGACAAGCGTTACTTCCCGTGCAAGGTACGGTGAGGCGCATCATTGACGGAGAAAAACATGAGAAAGATCATCCTATCCGCGGCGGCTGCACTTGCACTGACGGCGGCATCACCTGCAATTTCTGACGGGTTCCATGGCTTTGATCCTGCGACACATGACGGCACGATGTTTTCATCCGAAGACCTTATGGGCATGGTGACGTCCGCTATGGAAGTCCGCCCACCGCGCAACGGCGAGAAATATGTATTTGGCTTTGCCAATCTGCAACGCGACATTCCGTTTTGTGCATTAGTAGAGCAAGGCATTCTCGAAAACGCCGAAGCTGCAGGCATTGAAGTCGTTGCTGCCGATAATCGGCTCGATGGCGCGACAGCACTGGCAAATGCAGACAGCTTCATCAACCGTAACGTTGATTTCGTCATCGAATTCCAAACTGACGCTGAATTTGGCGCGGTGATCATGAGGAACCTCAACGAGGCAGACATCCCCGTTTTGGCGATTGATATCCCCATGCCCGGCGCAGGTTTTTTCGGCGTCAACAATCCTCGTGCTGGCTTTATGGGCGGGTCCTATCTTGCGCAGGCGGCAATTGCCCAATACGGGACTGAAGCGGTTATGGGCGGGTATTTCCTCGAAGGAGAGCTTCCGCAATCGGGCCCAATCCCCGCGATGCGTACCGGCGGACAAGTGGCGGGCTTCATGGCAGTTTTACCCGATTTCCCCGCAGATCATGTGCTGACTTTTGATAGCAAAAACACGCTCGAAGAGAGCTTTACACAAACACGCAATTTGATGAGCCGAATTCCTGAGGGCGTACCAATCATGGGCACTGCGATTAACGATCAGGCAACTACAGGCATCCTGCGCGCTGCTGCTCAAGATGGCCGTGAACAAGTTGTCGTGGTCGGACTTGGTGCTGATGAAGGCGAAACCCTTGCGACAGAAGAAAGCTTTGTCGCGGCAGTTGGCTCCTTTCCAGAACGTTATGGGAACTCCCTTATCCCAATCGCTTTGGCTACGTTGGCTGGTGAAGCATTGCCGCCTGCAGTTCTGATCAATCATCAGATGATCACTCCAGCCAACATCTGTGATTTTAACGACAGCATCGAATGCGCCTCTGTAGAAGTCATCAGTTACACGTTCCCCGAGGACGGGTTCAAAGCGCATTTGGAAGCGTTGAGATCTGATCCAGACCTTGCAGACGTGCAAAACTTGATCCCAAGCGAATAAGCCAGCATAGATATGCAGGACCACAGAGATTTCCAATCATTGTGGTCCTTTCTCTTTTGACATCCTTTGGCGACATAAGAGAATGTCGATCGAAGAATGAGGAATGACATGAATTCCCAAATCCCTCGCCTCGATATGAGCAACGTTGTAAAAAGTTTCGGCAATGTACGGGTTCTGAATGGCGTAAATTTTCACGCTATGCCTGGCGAGATCGTTGCGTTGCTTGGATCGAACGGAGCTGGAAAATCGACACTCATGAAAATTCTAACCGCCGTCTACACGAAGGACGAAGGTACAATTAAGGTCAACGGGTGTGAGACCCAATTTTCAACGCCAAGGGACGCCTCCCGCGTAGGGATTACGTTTCTCCCACAGGAAATATCGGTTTTCCCAGACCTTAGCGTCGCAGAGAATATTTGCTTGAGCGCGGACAAGGTAGGGCTGGTGGATTGGAAAAAAAATGTTATCCGCGCCAAAATAGTTCTCGATGATCTTGGCTTTGGCCACCTGTCGCCAACGGCGATTGTGGGAAATCTCACTGTCGCTGAACAGCGAATTGTCGAAATCGCACGAGCGCTAGAAGGCGCGGCTGACGTTTTGGTTATGGACGAGCCAACGGCCTCTCTTTCCGAGCAAGAAAGTGAACAGATTTTCGCGATCTTGAAGCAATTGACGGCGCGCGGTACCAGCGTTGTCTATATTTCTCATTATCTCAAAGAAGTTTTCGAAATTTCAGATCGGGTCGTCGTGTTGCGTGATGGCACAAACGTCGGTGATTTTGACCCGCAGACTGCCACCGTGGCCGAAGTGGTAGACGCCATGCTTGGAAAGGCCGCCGGTGTACTATTTGTAGAGCGCGATGCACTGCCAGCAGATTTGCCCGTCACGTTTTCTGCCCAAAACCTCTCGCTTGGCGACCTGATAGACCGGGTGTCATTCAAAGTGCATCAGGGCGAGGTTCTCGGCGTATTTGGCCTCATCGGCTCTGGTGTCGATGTGCTTGGCCGGCTGGTGTTTGGTGCCGAAGGCCCGCAGACTTCTGGCACTATGCAGCTGAATGGCATGCCATACGGGGCGAAATCTCCTCGGTTCGGTCGCGATCAAGGCTTTGGCTTTGTCACGGCCGAGCGCAAAACCGACGGCATTCTTGCAAACTTAACGGTCAGGGAAAACCTCGTCGCGCCATTCCAAACGGATTTCGGCATGGGTTGCTTTACGAACGAGTCGGCCGAGGCCATTGAAACGAAAAAATGGATCGACCGGCTGAGCGTTAAAGCCGTCGGTACCGAGCAGGAAATTCGTCATTTATCTGGCGGGAACCAGCAAAAGATCTGCGTCGCTCGCTGGCTTAACCCTAGGGTGAAGATGCTCATCCTCGAAGAACCCACGCGCGGCGTAGACATCGGCGCACGCCGCGAAATCTATAACCAGCTGGTAGCTTTCGCGCGAGAAGGTCTGGCGATACTCGTTCTCTCGTCAGATGTCGAAGAAGTTGCGGGGTTATCTGATCGCTCACTCGTGATCGATCGAGGCCGCATCGTTGCCGAGTTTGCGCGAGGTGCAACGCCCGCCGATTTGCTCGCCGCAACTGCGCACTAATCAACTCATAAATTTTGAAGGCACCCTCCATGTTCCAACTTAATCATGCCGCGGGCGTAATGAAACGCTTCTTAGGAGGTTCAGGCGTCAGAACAACTGTTCTGATATTGATGATCTTTTACGGTCTATTGCTTGTTACTTTCTCGCTGCTCTCACCCTATTTTTTGACACTCCGAAACCTGACATCCATCAGCTCCAACATTGCCTTGATCGGGTTGATGGCGGCAGCAGGCACGCCGCTGATTATTGCAGGTGGACTAGACCTTTCAGTCGCTGCCGTTGCAGGGCTTACCGGTGTTGTCATCAGTTTGCTTTACGCCGCAGGAATTCCTGTTTGGTTAGCCGTTGCCGCCGCACTTCTTATCGCGGCCGGGATCGGTATTTTGAATGGACTGCTGGCAACATATTTACGCCTCAATCCTCTTATCGTTACACTTGCAACCATGTCGATAGTCACGGGCGCTTCGCTTATTTTGACAGGCGGATTGACGAAACCGTTGTTCGTAGATGGGTTCAACTGGATCGGTCAAGGGCGGTTGTTCGGCATCCCAGTGCCAGCTCTTTTGATGCTGTCGGTCTATGCGTTTCTTGCCTTCATCATGCAAAGAACACACTTTGGCCGATACGCATATGCCATCGGCGGCAATATTGAAGCAAGTCGCTTGATAGGTATGCCGGTTGATCGAACGCAAATTGCTCTCTATGTTTTGTCGGCAGTGTCAGGCGCGATAGCAGGCACTATATTAGCGGCGATGCTCGGTGCCGCTGCCCCCAATGCGGCAGGCCCCCATCTTCTCACAGTCATTGCTGCAATCATCTTGGGCGGAACTTCCCTGCAAGGCGGGCGCGGATCAGTTTGGGGCACATTGGTCGCCGTTTTAATCCTTGGCACGTTGAACAATGGTCTTACGTTGATGAACGTTTCGAGTTTCTGGCAGGATGTAACGCGTGGAGTTGTTTTGATTTTGGCCGTTGGCTTCGATGGCTTGCGTCAAAAAATATCTTAGATAGCAGGTGAATTCACGCGATTGGCAGCTTCAATTTTTTTAAATTTGCAGACCACTGCCGTTGAATGAACACTTGGGCAAAGGATACACCCGATTCTGCATCACCGTCCCCGCAGCCCGTCATGGAGCGGAGCGCAATGTGGGAAGCGCCGCGGATGCGCTTCGCTTATACGCCCTACAAGAGCCAACAGGGCCCCAGCGCCGATGAACGAGCGTTTATCCAAAAGGACACTGAACCGAAACCCCCGTTCGCCAGAGTCGAGTATCGCAGCGGACAGAGGAAATAGAGCATTGGGTGCTTGAGGAAAATCAAACTTGGAGCTGGCGACGAGTTTCCAGAGCTCCCTCTGGCCGTGAGAAGCGCAGTTGTGTGGGGCCGCCTAGGTGAGGCCGCGTAACGAAGTGGTGTCGAGAGCGAGGGATCCTCGCCGAACGCAAACTTTTGCTTATTTTTGGGAGGGCGCGCCCAGCGCAAAAATATGTCGCCCGCCCGGCGATTGAGGGCATCGAAGCCAGATAGCCCTCAAGCCAGCACCATCAAACCAAGGAACACAGCCCGAGATATTGTCCGAATGAATTCGGACCGACAGACTGTAAGGCTGCGCTCCCCGGACTGAAGCCTCACCCACAGAAATCCGGAGCGGCATTGCCCGAATAAATTCTGCCCCACAGAGGTCTTGGTCCTTGATTTGAGCTCAAGTTGCTTCGCAACCTGGATACCGCTCCGATATTTCCGGGCTACACACCGACCGCCGCAAATACACCAGCTCTGCCGGCCTGCCATGGAGCGAGAGCGCAATGCGGGGAATTACCGCAACCAGAGCCAAGTGTGCTGCCGAAATCACACTCCGCACTCAACCCTACCCCCTTGTGACCTCGAATGAGTAGCACAGGTTTGCTGGGGAATAACGGGCCAAGTGTCTGAGCGGAGCGAGTTTTTGACCCGTTCCAGCAAACCGCGCAACGCAGTGGTTTTGCGCAGCAAAACGAGGACGCGGGGCGTGCCTTTTTGGTTACTTTTTGGCACCAAAAAGTCACTCGCCGCCCGGCGATTGAGGGCATCGAAGCCGTTGAGCCTTCAAATCAGCACTGCTAACCCAAGGAATACGACCCTATGCGACATTGTTAGACTTGGCGCCTCCGACTAAAGTCCAACCCACAAAAAAACGGAGCGGCATTGCCCGAATAAATTCGGCCCCACAGATAAGGCCGAGAGAAGTTTACAGCTCGCCGGCGGGCACGACTGGAGTCGGCGACTGCACGTCGGCACACTGGCCGCGGTGCCGAAGGGCGTGGTCCATCAGGGTGATCGCCACCATGGCCTCGGCGATGGGCACGGCGCGGATACCCACACAGGGGTCGTGACGACCGGTAGTGATCAGCTCGACGGGGTTGCCCTCGACATCGATGCTCTTGCCCGGCACCTGGATGCTGGAGGTGGGCTTGAGCGCGATGGCGGCGCGGATCTGCTGACCCGAGCTGATGCCACCCAACACCCCACCGGCGTGGTTGGCACTGAAACCGGCGGGGGTGATTTCGTCGCGGTGCGTTGAACCGCGCGCATCGATGCAGCCAAATCCGTCACCGATCTCCACGCCCTTGACCGCGTTGATGCTCATCAGGCCGTGCGCGAGGTCAGCGTCCAGGGAATCGAAGATGGGCTCGCCCCAACCTGGCGGCACGCCGGTGGCGACGATCTCGATGCGCGCGCCCACGGAGTCCTTCTCGCGACGGATGTTGATCATGGTTTCTTCCAAGACATCCACCTGCTGCGCGCTGGGCCAGAAGAAATCATTCTCCGGCACCTGCGCCCAATCAAAGTGATCACGGTCCAGTTTTACCGGTCCCAGCTGCGACATAAAACCGCGGATCTGCACGCCAAAGGCCGCTGCCAGCCATTTTTTGGCGATGCCGCCGGCCGCTACGCGCATGGCGGTTTGCCGTGCGGATGAGCGCCCGCCGCCGCGGTAATCGCGGTGACCGTATTTCTGCTGGTAGCTGTAGTCCGCGTGCATGGGGCGGAATTGCTCGGCGATCTTGCCGTAGTCCTTGCTGCGCTGGTCGGTGTTCTCGATCAACAGCCCGATGGGCGTGCCAGTGGTGCGGCCTTCAAACACGCCGGAGACTATCTTGACGATGTCTGCTTCTTTGCGCTGGGTGGTGTGGCGCGAGGTGCCGGGCTTGCGGCGATCGAGGTCCAGCTGCAGATCGTCTTCGCTCAGCTCGAGCCCAGGGGGGCAGCCGTCGACGATGGCGCCGATACTCGGGCCGTGGCTCTCACCGAAGGTGGTCACGGTGAACAACTTACCAATCGTGCTGCCGCTCATGCGCTGCTCCAAGGTATATCAATCGAGGAATGGCCGAACATTCGCTTAAAATCGGCCAAAAAAAACGGCCCGATCTCGTGAGAGATGGGCCGTCTTTTGAATTATTTTGGTCGGGACGAGAGGATTCGAACCTCCGACCCCTACAACCCCATTGTAGTGCGCTACCAGACTGCGCCACGTCCCGACCGAACGACGAACTATACTAGAGTCCTGCGCGAAATGGAAAGAGAAAAAGACAATTAATTCAAAAATCTCGGAGCGAGGCTGACTTCCGCCGTGTCGGCCCATGAAACAGGCCTCGCGCGCATGCTTTAGGTTCGTGATATTTCACCCAGAACCCTGCGTTCGCCGCCCGCCGCAAAAACCCCACGTGGCATTGCCCGAATAAATTCGGCCCCACAAATAATTCGGTGCCTGAGGCAGCATCAAGATTGCTGCGCAATCCCGGATACCGCTGCGCAACGATCGGGCTACACACTGCCCTGCGTGAGCGAAAGAAGCACGGGGGTATTTAGCTTTTGAGGATGCGCAGCACGTCTTCGAGCTCGGTGCGCAGTTGACGCACCAGCTGCTGGGACTGGATGTTGTCGTCTCGGGTCTCTTCGCTGGACAGCTGCTGACGGGCGCCACCGATGGTGAAGCCTTTGTCGTAGAGCAGACTGCGGATCTGACGGATCAGCAGTACGTCGTGACGCTGGTAATAACGCCGATTACCGCGGCGTTTGACCGGCTTCAGCTCGGGGAATTCTTGCTCCCAATACCGCAGCACGTGCGGTTTGACCGCACACAGCTCGCTGACTTCACCGATGGTGAAGTAGCGTTTATTCGGTATTGTGGGGAGAAGCTCAGGCTGTTCCGTCGCTTCTGTGCTGCTCTCCAGCATATGCCTCTACTCGTGCTTTGAGTTTTTGCCCAGGTCTAAATGTCACCACACGACGGGCGGAGATGGGTATCTCTTCGCCTGTCTTGGGGTTGCGCCCGGGGCGTTCCTTTTTGTCACGCAGGATGAAGTTGCCGAAGCCCGAAAGCTTTACGTCCCTTCCCTCTTCCAGTGCCTGACGCAGGATCTCGTAAAACTGCTCCACAAGCTCTTTGGCTTCACGCTTGTTCAGTCCGAGATCATCAAACAGCATTTCTGCCATGTCAGCTTTGGTTAAGGCCATCTACGACTCCCTTAATGAGGCGCCCAATTGTTTGCCCAGTTGCTCCAATACAATCGCAACTGCTTGACTTACATCCGCGTCGACGAGAGTGCGGGAAAAATCCTGTAAAATCAAGCAAAAAGCGACACTTTTCTGTCCTTCGGGTACACCTTGTCCAGCATAGGTATCAAATACCATTGCGTCGACAAGATTGTCCACACCCGTGGCTTTCACGACGTCGATGATGGCCTGCGCCGGTGTCTCACTCGGCACCAGCACAGCCAGGTCACGACGCAGGCTAGGAAAACGCACCAGCGGCTCACTGCGAGCCAAAGCACGATCAGCCAAGGCGGACATTTCTACCTCGAACAGCACAGTATTTGTCGTCAGATCAAGGACTTCCTTGAGTTTTGGATGCAATTCTCCTATCCAACCGACCGCCTGACCGTCACGCAATATACGCGCGCTGCGCCCCGGATGCAGCGCTGGGTGCACCGCCGCCTCGAAACGCCAGTCGCCGCCGGTCAGCGCCAGAACAGATTCTAAATCCCCTTTCACGGAGAAAAAGTCAGTATTTTCAGCCGCTTGCCAGGATTCCGGGCGCACATTGCCAGACACTGCACCGGCGAGTTGCTTGCGCTCATCGATGCCGTCGCCAGCGGGGTGATACTGCAGACCCACTTCAAACAGACGCACCCGCGGCTGCTGCCGGCTGTGATTGCGCTGTACCGCTTGTAACAAACCCGGCCACAGGCTGGTGCGCATCACAGACAAGTCACTGGAGATAGGGTTAGCGAGTGCCAGCGACGCAAAGTCAGGGTTAACCTGCTGCTGCAGCTCCGGGTCGACGAAGCTGTAACTGATGGCTTCCAGGTAACCGCGCTCCACCAACACCTGGCGAATACGCTTCACTGAGAGCTCTGTCTCGGAGACTGGCGCCATTGTCAGCAAGGTTTTAGGGCTGGTGCGCGGGATCTTGTGGTAACCGTAGACACGCGCCAGCTCCTCGATGAGGTCTTCTTCGATGCGGATGTCGTAGCGGCGACTAGGGGCCTCAGCGGTCCAGCCGTCGGCGGTCGCCGTCAGCTCGATGCCCAGACTTGCCAGCACACGCTCAACTTGGGTGTCTTCGATCTCACAGCCGAGCAGATCGAGGATCCGCTGACGGCGCAGCGGCACAGGCGCCACCACCTCGGCGGCACCCGGCTGTTCGACCAGCACCAGCGGGCCGACCTTGCCGCCGCAGATGTCCAGCACCAGCGCCGTCATGCGCTCGATGGCGCGCTCCTGCAACTGCGGGTCAACACCGCGCTCGTAACGCGCTGCCGCGTCCGTGAAGGCGCTGTAGCGCCGCGCCTTGCCCGCGATGGCGATGCGGTCAAACAGCGCCGCCTCGAGGAAAACATCGCGTGTATCGCTCTGCACACCCGTGCTGTTGCCGCCCATAACACCGGCCAGCCCCACGACGCCGCTGCCGTCGGCGATGCACAAGGTGTCCGCCTCCAGTTCGATCTCACGGCCGTCCAGCAGCGTCACCTTCTCGCCCGCTTTGGCGTTGCGCGCCTCTATAGCACCCTGCAGCTTGCTCAAATCGTAGGCGTGCATGGGCTGACCGAGCTCTAGCATGACGTAAGCGCTGATATCCACCACGGGGGATATGCTGCGAATACCGCCACGGCGTAGCTTTTCAGCCATCCACAGAGGCGTCGCCGCCGCGCAATCGACGTCGCGCATGACACGACCCGCAAAGCGGATACAGCCACTGCCGGGCTCGATGCTGACAGCGAAGGTGTCGTCGATGGTGGCAGCCACTGCGGGCGTCGCGGGCTCGGTGATCTGCAAGCCATTGCTCGCGGCCACGTCGTAGGCAACGCCACGGATAGACAGGCAATCGCCGCGGTTCGGCGTCAGATCTATCTCGATGGTGCAGTCGTCCAGCTGCAGGTATTCGGCAATGACCGCCCCAACAGGCGCATCATCTGACAGAGCGAACAGCCCGTCGGAATCCTCGCCCATGCCGATCTCTTTCCCCGAGCACAACATGCCCGCCGATTCGACACCGCGCAATTTGCTCTTGCGGATCTTGATGCCACCGGGCAATCGGGCGCCGGGCAAAGCCAAGGGCGCTCGCAGGCCCACGGCCGCGTTGGGCGCGCCGCAGACAATCTGCACTTCGCCCTCGCTTGTCTCAACCTGGCAGATCCGCAGCTTGTCCGCGTCCGGGTGTTTTTCGATGCTGACAATGTGGCCGACGACCACCTTGTCGCCCAGCTCCACCGGGCGCTCGATGCTGTCCACTTCCAGACCCAAGAGGGTCAGCTGCTCTGCCAAGGCATCGGTGTCGATGGCGGGATTGACCCACTCACGCAACCATTTTTCACTGAATTTCATTTCTTCAATCTCCGAGCAGCGCTTGCTGCCCCACAGTATTTGGGAGGTTCCGGACTTAGCGGAACTGGCTCAGGAAGCGCACGTCGTTCTCAAAGAACACGCGCAGATCATCGGCGCCGTAGCGCAGCATCGCCATGCGCTCCACGCCGATGCCAAAGGCGTAACCGCGATACTCTTCGGGGTCAACGCCGACGGCCCGCAGCACGTTCGGGTGCACCATGCCGGAGCCCAAGACCTCGATCCAGCGACCGCCGCCGATGCGGATATCCACTTCTGTGGAAGGCTCAGTGAATGGGAAGTAGGAAGGCCTGAAACGCATTTCGACGTCGTCTTGATCGAAGAACAGCTTTAAAAACTGCTCCAGATGCCCCATCAGATCAGAGAAGCTGACATCCTTGTCGATGTACAAACCCTCCACCTGGTGAAACATCGGCGTGTGCGTCTGATCAGAGTCACAGCGGTACACCCGGCCCGGGGAAATCACTCGGCACGGGGCGCCGTTGTTTTCCATGTGGCGGATCTGCACCGATGACGTGTGTGTGCGCAGCAGCCTGTCATCCCCAAAGTAGAAAGTATCGTGCATCGCGCGCGCCGGGTGATGCGCCGGGATATTGAGTGCTTCGAAGTTATAGAAATCGTTTTCAATCTCGGGCCCTTCAGCCACCGTAAAACCCAATTGCACAAACAGTGCGCTCATGCGTTCGAGGGTCTGAGTGACAGGGTGCAAGCCGCCGGACTGCTGCCCGCCGCCAGGCAGCGTCACGTCGATAGTTTCAGCGAGTAACTTGGCCTGCAGGGCCTGGTCGGCGAGAGCGCTCTTGCGCGCTTCTATCGCTGCGGCTACCGCGCGCTTGAGGTCGTTGACCTTCTGCCCCATCACTGGGCGGTCTTCTTTACTCAAAGAGCCCATGGATTTCATCAAATCCGTGATGTGGCCTTTTTTGCCCATCCACCCCACGCGCACATCGTCCAGTGCTTTGAGGTCACTCGCGCCCGCGACGGCCTCAAGGGCTTTTGCCAGTTGCTCACTTGTGTCGATCACCGGGCTGTCTTCCTCTCAGTATCCAAGTGCCGTGCACTTGGGTGAATTCAATGGTCTGCAGGCACTGTCCACTCTGGACAGTCCCTCAAAAAACAAAAAAAAAGGAGCGGCCAATGGCCACTCCCTTTTTTAGCATCTCTAGGACGCTCACAACAGTGCTTGTTGTGTTCCGCTTAGGCGGGCAGGCTAGCCTTGGCTTGTTCAGCGATTTTGGCAAAAGCCGCAAAATCATGAACAGCCAAATCAGCCAGGACCTTACGGTCCACTTCAATACCCGCGAGGGCAAGGCCGTGCATCATGCGGCTGTAGGTGAGCTCACACTGACGCGCACCGGCGTTGATGCGAGCAATCCAGAGCGCACGAAACTGACGCTTCTTCTGGCGACGGTCACGGTAAGCGTATTGACCCGCTTTGGTGACGGCCTGTTTGGCAACACGAAAGACCCGACTGCGGGCGCCTCGGTAGCCTTTGGCTTGATCTAGTATTTTCTTGTGACGGGCCCGTGCCGTCACACCGCGTTTTACTCGTGGCATTATTCAGCTCCGGTTTAGACGTAAGGAAGCATTTGCGCAACTGACGCAACATCGCAGGCTTTTAGCTGCTGCATGCCACGTAGATGACGCTTACGCTTGGTACATTTTTTAGTCAAGATGTGGCGACGATGCGACTGCGCATGCTTGAAGCCACCCTTACCGGTGCGTTTAAAGCGCTTAGCTGCGCCACGCTGGGTCTTAATCTTTGGCATAACTCCAGTTTCCTCGATAATTTATCAAAGTATGCCCTGCGTCAGTCGGAGTGATTTCACTGACGTCAGGATCCGTGCGGGGCGCGATCACGCACCCCAGTGTTGCAGCTGTTAAGCACTGCAACAGGCCACACCACGCACAAAGAGTGCGCGGCATTGGGCCAAGCCCGCCACTATAACAGATTCAATTACGTTTAGGGAAGGCTCGGGGTCATCTCGAGCACCCCGCCGCACCATAACCACCATCCACCCGAGCTCAGGGCTGTGAGCCCTTAACATCAAGCGAAAGAGAAACGGTGCGCCCACGCAAAACAGGTCTGAAAACCCAAGGGGCTTTAACAGACCTGTCGCGCCTAAACGCGGCAATCAATTCTTATTTTTTGCGCGGCGCCATCATCATCACCATCTGCCGACCTTCCATCAGCGGCTTCTGCTCGACGGTGATCAGCTCGCCCATGTCCGCTTCGACACGCAGCAGCAATTCAAGCCCGAGCTCCCGGTGCGCCATCTCACGACCACGAAAACGCAAAGTCACCTTTGCCTTGTCGCCGTTCTCGATGAACTCCGTGAGCTTTTTCAGCTTCACGCGGTAATCAGCGTCTTCAGTACCCGGACGAAACTTAATCTCTTTGAGCTGCTGCTGCTTCTGCTTTTTCTTACCAGCGTTCTGCTTTTTGCTCTGCTCAAAACGGTACCGGCCAAAGTCCATCACACGACAGACAGGTGGTTCGGCGTTCGGTGATATCTCAACAAGATCGAGACCTGCCTCTTGGGCGACCTCCATAGCTGCGCGAGCTGACATTACGCCAACCTGCTCGCCTTCTTGATCTATCAGCCGTACTTCAGCGGCGGTGATTTCACCGTTATGCCGCAGTTTTTTGGAAGCTATGCGTCAATCCTCCAGGGATGATTTAAGCGGGGTACGTCCACGACTGGCGACCTCCGCCTGCAATGCCTCGGTAAATTGTGTCACTGACACAGTACCGAGATCCTCACCATCGCGCGTGCGCACCGATACTTGGTTGTTCTCGACCTCGCGGTCTCCCACAACCAGCATGTACGGCACACGTTGCAATGTGTAATTGCGTATCTTAAAGCCGATTTTCTCGTTCCTCAAGTCCGAAGTCACTCTAAAGCCCTTTTCGGAGAGAATATCGGCGACTTTTTGCGCGTATTCGTGCTGTTTGTCCGTGATGTTAATGACCACAGCCTGCGTTGGCGCCAACCACGCGGGGAACTTGCCCGCGTGTTGTTCGATCAAGATACCGATGAAACGTTCAAACGAACCGAGCGTGGCTCGGTGCAACATCACCGGCGTCTCGCGCTCGCCTGCCTCATTGACGAATTGTGCACCGAGGCGCCCTGTCATATTGAAATCAACCTGCAAGGTGCCGCACTGCCAAACCCGGCCCAAGGTATCTTTCAAAGAGAACTCAATTTTCGGGCCATAAAACGCGCCCTCGCCCGGCAGTTCAGCCCAGTCGATGCCCTTGGCGTCCAGCGCTTCAGCTAGCGCCTTCTCGGCCTTGTCCCAGCTCTCGTCGCTGCCGACGCGCTGCTCGGGCCGCGTGGAGAGCTTGTAGATGATCTCATCGAAGCCAAAATCCTCGTAGACTTCGTGCAGAAAATCGATGAATTCCAGGCTCTCGCTGAGGATCTGGCCCTCAGAGCAAAATATGTGGCCGTCGTCCTGCACAAAGCCGCGCACGCGCATGATGCCGTGCAGTGCACCGGACATCTCGTTGCGGTGGCAGGAGCCGAACTCCGCCATGCGCAGGGGCAGATCGCGGTAGCTGCGCAGCCCCTGATTGAATATCTGCACGTGACAGGGGCAGTTCATCGGCTTCACCGCGTATTCGCGGTTTTCAGATGAGGTGGTGAACATGTGCTCGCTGTACTTTTCCCAGTGCCCAGATTTCTCCCACAGGCTGCGGTCGACGATCGTCGGCGTCTTCACTTCTTGGTAGCCGTTCAGTCGCTGCTTTTCGCGCATGTACTGCTCGATCGACTGCCACAGCTGCCAGCCTGCTGGGTGCCAGAAGATCATGCCCGGCGCTTCTTCCTGCAGGTGAAACAGCTCCAGCTGTCGCCCCAGTTTGCGGTGATCGCGCTTCTCCGCTTCTTCGAGCTGGAAGAGATGCTGTTTCAGCGCCTTTTTATCACCCCAAGCGGTGCCGTAGATTCGCTGCAGCATCTCGTTGTCGGAATTGCCGCGCCAGTAGGCACCGGCGACTTTGGTCAGCTTGAAGGCTTTGATGAAGCTGGTGTTCGGCACGTGCGGGCCACGGCATAAATCGATGAAATCGCCCTGGCGGTAGAGCGAGAGCTCTTCGTTCGCGGGGATGGAGTCAATGATCTCGGCCTTGTAGTCCTCGCCCTTCTCCTTGAAGAAGGCGAGCGCGTCATCGCGTGACAATACGGAGCGCTCCAGCGGCAGGGCGGATTTGGCCAGCTCCCCCATGCGCTTTTCAATTTTTTCCAGATCTTCCGGTGTGAAGGCGCGCTCGTAGGCGAAATCATAAAAGAAGCCATTCTCGATGACCGGCCCGATGGTCACTTGTGCCGTGGGGAAAATCTCCTGCACCGCCTGCGCCATCAGGTGCGCGCAGGAGTGGCGGATGACTTCCAAGCCCTCCTCATCCCGTGTGGTGACGATCGCCAGCTGCGCATCGTTTTCAATGACGTAGCTGGTATCGACCAACTGGCCTTCTACACGGCCCGCTACCGCGGCTTTTGCCAAGCCTGGGCCGATATCGGCCGCAACATCAAACACGGAAACAGCTTGGTCGAAAGCACGCTGGCTTCCGTCCGGAAGAGTAATAACTGGCATGTGAACATCCTCATTAGCGTCAGTGGTGACCCATACGCAAGGCCACGTGGCATCGCACCGGTACCGCCCTAGGAGGGGAAGCGTGCGGTCAAAGCCGAAAAAATTGAACAATTGTTTGACAAAGTCTAGCAAGATTGCCGCCTTTGTGGGCGGCAGGTAGCGAAAAGCGCGGGATTTATAACCGCGGCATTAAAAGCCGCCTCGCGCCTAGATAGCCAACCGGCAATCAGGCGCGGGTGACGTAACCCATATCAAACAAATGGGTATTGGCCAATGCCGCGGCACTGCCCAACAAACCTGGGTCACCGGAGATCATCACCGTCACCGGGATCTTCTTCAGATAATCGGAGAAGCGGCCCTTGTCGTGCAGCCGGCTGAGAAACTCGCTGCCGCTGAAAAAAGGCAATATGCGCGGCACCACTCCTCCGGCAATCACCACCCCGCCCCGCGCGCCGGTGCTCATCACCGCGTCGCTGACCACGCCGCCGAAGACACGGCAAAAACGCTGCAGCACCGCCACACAGACAGCGTCATCCCCTGCCAATGCGCGCTCGCTGATCTGCGCCGCGTCGAGCGGCTGCAAGTCCAGGCCCTGGGTAGCTATCTCTGCGCGGTAGATATTCTCGAGCCCGGGCCCACTGATCAGGCGCTCGGCGGAGACGTGACCAAACTGCCCGCGCAGCCAGTCGATACAGGCCACGTCGCGGCTGTCCACGGCCGCGGCGGTGACGTGCCCGCCCTCGGTCACGACGGGCACCCAATCATTGCCTGCGGGTACCAGCCCGCCCACCCCAAGACCAGTGCCAGGCCCGACCACCAAAACAGGCGCGCGCACCTGCTCACCGGGGTGCAACACGTAGCGCTGCTGCTCGCTCAGCAGGGGCACCGCCAGCGCCTGCGCAGTGAAATCATTGATGGTGCGCAGCTCCTGCAAGCCCAGCTGCTGCAGCAAGTCGCGGCGACTGAAAGACCAGTGGTTGTTGGTCAATGCGATTTGATCGCTCTCCGCAGGACAGGCAAAGGCCGCGGAAAAGCGCTTGCTGACGATGCCCGCCTCGGCGCAATAGCGTTTAAAGGCATCGGCGACGCCATCAAAATCGGCGCAGGGGTAGCTGCGCACATCTTGCAGCTCCTCGGGCGCCGACTCTTTGCACCAGGCAAAACGTGCGTTTGTTCCACCGACATCGGCGACAACGGCATCTACTTCGAGACGATCTGACACGAGCAATCTTCCTGTGAACATGTGGTGGGCGACAAATTAAAAGTGCGCTGATGTGCGATACGGCGAATACAGGACAAAGCGGGTCTAGCGCTCTGCTGCCCCAAAAGCGCACACAAGCTTGAATACAACATCAAACACTCAACCCCTAAGTGTAGCGACATGTCGCTTCGCAACCAAGCCAATCAGGTGAGAGACACCTTGGAGACCGCATGAAATCCCACGCACAAGTCGTCGTCATTGGCGGCGGTCTGGTCGGATGCAGCATTCTATATCACCTCTGCAAGCTCGGCTGCACAGATGTCATCTTGCTCGAGCGCGACGAGCTGACGTCCGGCAGTACCTGGCACGCAGCGGCCAATATCCACGGCCTGCACGACGACAACAACATCTCCAAACTGCAGTACTACACCATGCAGCTCTACCAACAGCTGGAGCTGGAGACGGGCCAGGGCTGCGGCGTGTTTCAGCCCGGCAGCCTGTACCTGGCGCAAACGCGCGAGCGCGAGCACCAGCTGCGCATCCAAGAGGCCAAGGCCCGCTATTTTGGCGTCGATTTTCGCGAGTTGTCGCGTGATGAAGCACAGGACATGCACCCGCTGGTGGAATTCAGCGACATCCGCTGCGTGATGTTTGAGCAGGCGGCGGGCAACGTCGACCCCTCCGGCGTGACCCAAGCTTACGCCACTGGTGCACGGGCGGCGGGCGCGCAGATTCACCGTTTCACGCCTGTGCTGGAGACCAATCAACGCGACGACGGCGGCTGGGACGTGGTCACTGACAAGGGCACCGTCAGCGCAGCTGCGGTGGTCAATGCCGCGGGGTTGTGGGGCCGTGAAGTGGCGCAGTTGGCGGGCATCGACCTGCCACTGGCCGCCACGGAACATCAGTACTACGTGACCGAGTCCATGCCCGAGGTCGCTGCCCTGGGGCGGCGCCTGCCGTCCGTGGCCGACCGCGACGGCGAGTATTACCTGCGCCAGGAGGGCGACGGCATGCTGGTGGGTGCCTACGAGCGGGAGGTTCGTTTTTGGGCCGAACAAGGCACACCGCTGGATTTCGGCCACGACCTGCTGCCCGACGATCTGACGCGCATCAGTGACAACGTGATGCGCGCCTGCGAGCGTATTCCCGCCCTCGCGGCGGCCGGGGTGAAGCGCGTGATCAACGGCCCCATGATCTGGTCGCCCGACGCCAATGCCCTGTTTGGCCCGGTGCCAGAGCTGAAAAACTACTACTGCTGCAACGGCATTATCCCGGGCTTTAGCCAATCGGGCGGGCTGGGCCTGATGCTGGCGGAGTGGATTGTCAGCGGCGAATCTTCATTGGACATGTTCAGCTGGGACCTCGCGCGCTTTGACAGCTGGGCGGACCGCGCCTTTACCAAGGCGCGTGTACAGGACAGTTACAGCCACCGCTTCAAGATCCACTTCCCCTACGAGGAGCGCGCCGCCGGCCGCCCTGCCCGCCAACGGCCCATTTATGATATGCAAAAGAGCATGGGCGCCGTTTTTGGCCTCAACAGCGGCTGGGAGCACCCGCTCTGGTTTGCCAGCAGCCCCGACAAGGCCGTGGAGAGCTACGGCTACGAAAGACAAGCCTGTTTCAGCACCGTCGGCGAAGAGTGCCGTGCCCTGCGCCAGGATGCGGGTCTGATCGATGTCTCGAACTTCGCCAAATACAGCCTCACCGGGCCCGGCTGCGGCACTTGGCTGGACAAGGTCATCGCCAATAATATCCCCACCACCGTAGGCCGCAGTTGCCTCAGCCCCCTGCTCGGGGTTCGTGGCGGTATTGCGGGGGATTTCACGGTCAGCAAACTCGGGCACGAGCACTACATGCTGTTCGGCTCGGGCATGGCCGAGCGCTACCACAAGCGTTTTTTCCAGGCGGTGCCACTGCCCACTGGCGTGGTGTTTGAAAGCCTCAGCGCGCGCTGGGCCGGTTTCAGTGTCGCCGGCCCGCGCTCCCGCGAGCGGCTCCAGGCGCTGACCAGCGCTGACATCAGCAATGAAGCCTTCCCCTTTATGCGCTCCCGCTGGCTTAACATCGCCGGCACCGAGGTGTTCGCGCTGCGGGTCTCGTTCACAGGCGAGCTGGGCTGGGAGCTGTACACCGCCGTAGAAAACCAGCTCGCGCTCTACAACACGCTGCTCGGCACGGGCACTCAACAAAGCATCAGGCCTGTGGGCGCGCGAGCGCTGCTGTCCCTGCGCATTGAAAAAGGCTACGGCAGCTGGGGTCGGGAATACTCACCGGAGAACTGGCCGCAAGAAGTCGGGCTGCACAGATTGATAAAAACAGAGAAGGCGGAATTTCTAGGCCGCGAAGCCTATCTGGCACTGCAAGACAAAACACCGCGGGAAAAACTGGTGATGCTGTCCCTGCTAGACAGCGACGCCGACGCGAGCGGCGGCGAGCCGATATTCACACCCGACGGCACGGCCGTGGGCCGCGTCACCAGCGGCAGTTACGGCCACACCGTCGAACAGTCCCTCGCCCTGGGTTTTGTGAAAACAGAATTCACAGCCCCAGGCACGGTGCTGGACATCGCCGTGCTCGGTCGCCCGCACCGCGCTGTGCTCTTGGCCGAGCCGCCCTTTGATGCCAGAGGCAAAAGGCTGAGAAGTTAATTTCAAGTGCAGGCGAAATCCACCGCGCCTGCACGCTCGCCATTAAAAAGTAAAAGCGCCGTTTTAATTATCGCCAACATAAAAGCAGGGGTACATTCAGTTTTATCGACGCTTCTCTAGCCCCGAGAAACACCGAAGCAAGAGAAACTGCGCCAATACTTCAGTCCGAGAATATAAAACATCGCGCATATCAATGATTACTTTGTAATTTTACTGCAGTTCAATTGGTTGACAGCCCGCCTCGCCTGCGCAAGAATCGCACGCGTCAGTGCACAAAACACAATAATAACCATAAGCATCAGCTCGATCGGAATAGCGATCGACTTGATCCACTGACTTGTCGCGGGTTTAGCCAAACAAATGCTTTATGAGAACTGATAGGCAAGGAGCCTCACGTGATTCCCGAAAGGGAGGATCAAGTCTCTCTTTCTGTTTGAGAACCGCGACAAGAGTCCCTGCTTTTGCACCTTGCTCACCGATAGCATGGCTACACGGTGAAGAGAAGCACCAGCAGGACACTCACTCGATGAGTTAATTACAATAAATTGATAGCGGACGCCGGCTCACGGATAAAGAAATTGGCGCCGTCACTGAGAGAAGCGGTTTTTATGGCACTTCGATACGTCATTCTTTCCCTGGTAGCTGCGAAACCACGCAGTGGCTACGATATTGTTAAAAGTTTTGACCAATCTGTTGGTCAAATCTGGCAAGCGAGTCACCAGCAGGTTTACAGAGAACTGGGAAAATTAGCAAAAGACGGTTGGTTAGAATTTGAGCGCGAAGCCCAAACAGATAAACCCGATCGTAAGGTATACACCATCACCCCGGATGGTCGAAAGAGTCTGGATCGCTGGATATCCGGACCCAGCGACACGCCGGCCTACCGCAGCCCGATACTGGTGCGCTTGCTTGCGCTGCCCGTGGTTGGCCCCGAGCCCCTACTGCCCGCCGTGCGTGAAGCGCGCGCCGAGTACGAAGACAAGCTGCGGTCCTACGTTGCCATTGAGCAGCTGAACCAGGGCAACTTCGACCCGGCCAACATGGACAGCACCGATCTGGCGCTGCACATGGCACTGCGCATGGCGATTGCTTTCACCCGCCCCATGCTGACCTGGTGCGATGAAACCATCGACGCTCTGGAGCGAAAGGCACTGGCCAACCGCCAGCAAGCTGCGACTACAAGCACAGCAGCACCGATGATCAGCCGAGCGGAATTCGCCTCCAGCGAATAAGCCAAGGCGTGCGAACAGGGAACTCCGAAATCGTCGGAGCCTCCCAAGCCGCCAGGCAACACCACTCAAACTGCTGCCGCAAGCAATAGCCTCAAATATCAGCCTCAATGTTCCAAACAAAAGTGGTCGTGCGCCGCTCTCTATCTCGTCCCTCAGAGCCCGCAAGCTCAAGCAACAAACGATTGACACGGGTGCATCAGCCACCTCTGTGATTTGCTAGCACAACGTTGCCCGCTGGACCCGCCCAAGAGACACACAGCCTCACCCTGATCAAAGCTCTCTAAACGTAGCACCCTACAAGCACATTTCGCTCGGCCACGCCTGTGAAGGTGGATTCTTTAGCCCATTCCTTCACACTAATTCACCGACGCCCCAACC
The DNA here is from genome assembly GCA_033852095.1 of Granulosicoccaceae bacterium. Taxonomy (GTDB): domain Bacteria; phylum Pseudomonadota; class Gammaproteobacteria; order CALCKW01; family CALCKW01; genus CALCKW01. The sequence goes on from JAWSVD010000007.1 coordinate 28,867, forward strand.
GCGAATTCGAGGCCCGCGGTGCAGAGAGTTAGGCAAACGTTACGCGCCAACGGCTGCGAACCCAGCCGCCTCGCACCGGCCGAAAGTTTCGGCACACCGAATCTATCAGGTGGACAATCGAGTGGTTTCGCGAGGAGGCGCAGCTCAAACTTGCAGACCGCCCGAGTGACGAAGGCCAAGTGCTAGACCCATATCTTTGACTCAGCTCAGGCACCACAGCGCCCTGCGAGAGCATACGGCGGCATGGTGCAGGCAGGCACAGGAAACGCAGCTACGCGATGAGCAGCGATAAAGGCAGGCGTGTAGCCAAGTATCGAAAGGCGCACTGTAAAACGAGGCTTGTAAACGCAGGAATGGCGATAGACTGAATAAACAGAGCCCGCCACAGCGAATGTGGCGGGCCCAGCACTGCTAGATACCCTTTGATGCACAGAACCGTGCGCGGGTAGTAGCGAGTTTAATTGCCCTTAGCGGGGACCTGAGCGGCGTAGCTCGAGGGCGGCGTGGTGCCGCGCAGCAGACGCATCTTCACCGGGTATCGGGTGATGTCAGCACCTGGGCGCTGCTGCGAGATACCCGCCTCATCAGCGGCAACTACCTGCACGGTCAAACTCACGCACGCGGTGAACACGGCGGACAGAAGAAAGGCCAGTCCCAGACGAGAACCCGTCGTAAAATATTTCATGTTGACCCCCTTTTTCAAAAAACATCTGAATGACACATCACGGAAGTCTAGCTTATTCACGTGATTGCCTATGCTCAAATCACTGGCGAAATCGCGCAATCTTTACGTGATCGCCTTGGCATCTTCGCGCAAATCGCAACACGCCTGCAACTGATTCAAAACTGAAACACTTCAACCTGCCGACAAAGCACTTATGTGCAACGGCCGCGCTAATCGCGCCAGCCGACCACGCACTGCACACTGCGTACGATGGAGAGCAGCGGGAAATCTTCGGTGACGACACGCAACGAAATCGGATGATTGTGCGGCAAGGCATGCTCCAAGCGAACTTCCAAAATTCCCGTCACGGCGACAATCGCAGATTCAGATGCGACCACCACCAACAGGGTCAGTTCAGCGGGCCTGTCTCTTCCCAGTTCGACGACTTCCGGTAAATGAGCCTCTTTGACCAGCTCGAGGTCAGACACCATTTTCGAAAGCTTTTTCATCAACGCAGAAGACACCGGGCGGCGCGGCGCGCCAACCAGCAAGCGGTTTGCTGTTTTATCGAGAGCGTTAAAACTCATTGCACTGTCTTTTTGACGAATCGGAAACTAGAAGGTATCAGCACCACCCTCCTCACGCCAGTCTGACGGGCGTTGCAAACGCGATAGTTTGCGCCAGTGCACACATTGGCCTAAAGAACGGCGCGGTCTTGGCAAATCCCTTGTCATCGATTGACAATCGTGCTGGAAATCACAACCCCATTGGGGGCACTATGGGATTCGACCGCTTACTTCAAAAGGCGCAACAATGCTCTCCCACGGACGTGACCTACTCTCCACCCCCGGCCCCAGCGTTGTGCCGGATGCCGTTCTGCAGGCCATGCACCGGCCGGCACCTAACATCTACACCGGCGAGATGATTGAGCTGGCGCTCAGCCTCTACCCCGATTTGCAGCGGGTGGCTTGCACCAGTGCCGATCCGGTGATCTACACCGGCAACGGACACGCCGCCTGGGAAGCCGCCCTCAGCAATACACTGAGCAAGGGCGACAAGGTGCTGGCGCTGGCCTGCGGCCGCTTCACAGTCGGCTGGGCAGACATGGCCAAGGGCCTGGGGCTCGACGTCGAGATCATCGAATCCAACGACCACGAGGCGGTGGACCCCGAAGCGCTGCGGCAGCGCTTGCTCAGCGACAAAGGCCCTGACAAGAGCAGAGTCAAGGCCATCATCACCACGCAGACCGATACCTCCTCCTCGGTGAAAAATGACATCCCCGCCCTGCGCCAGGCCATCGACGACGCCAATCACGGCGCCCTGCTGATGGTGGATTGCATTGCGTCCTTAGGCTGCGAGCCCTATTACCCGGATGACTGGGGCATCGACGTGACCATCGCGGCCTGCCAAAAAGGGCTGATGACGCCGCCCGGACTGGCGTTTAACTTTGTCGGCCGTAAAGCCTGGCTGGCGCATGAGAATGCAGGCCTGCGTACCCCCTACTGGAACTGGGAATCACGTGTGCACGGCGCTGTGTTCCACCAGAAATCCTGTGGCACGCCGCCTACGCATCATTATTACGGCCTGCGCAAGGCGCTGGACATGCTCTTGGATGAGGGCATGCCCGCGGTGTGGCAGCGCCACAGAACACTGGCGAGCGCCGTGTGGGCGGCCACCGATGCCTGGTCCCAGGAGAGCGAGATCCGCCTCAACGTGGCGCAAATTCAGGCACGCTCAACGGCGGTCACGACCCTGCTCAGCGGCAGTGTCGACGCGGACGCTCTGCGCACGTGGTGCGAGCAGAACACCGGGCTGACCTTAGGCGTGGGCCTGGCCGTCAACGCCACCTGGGGAGACAGGCCGAAGAATGTATTCCGCATCGGCCACATGGGGCACATCAACGCCACCATGCTGATGGGCGCGCTGGGCGCCATCGACACCGGTCTAAAAGCGCTGGCTATCCCACACGGCAGTGGCGCATTGGAAGCGGCCAGCAACTGCCTGGCAAATAGTTTTAAAAGCAGATAAGTAGCACTCAACTACCAGATCAATCGCGGAATAAATATTCCTCCACTAGAGCCCTCTTGCGGCTCGGCTGATTGCTGTATCTGTGGCCGCCTGCGCTTGGGGGGCCTTTTTTTCCAGCAGGTGGTTCGCAAAACAGACGCTACCCGCTCGGCTATTTCAGCGCATTAGTACGTTTTAAAGGCTTAGTAAAGATGCAACCGATGTCTTCAAAGCGCTTGATGACCGTCGGCCCCACGCCTTTTAACGCTAAAAGCGCGGCTCTCTCTTGATCCGAAAATGGCATCTTTTCTCCTGGCTTTGATCAGCACTGTAAGTACTACTACGCACTGCCCTTGCAGCGGATAGCAGCAAACGCCATGCTATATATAACTGCTAAATCATCGAGCTCATCATGCAACTGATTTACAACGCTAGCGATATCAACGAAGCGCATATCTTCGCTGGCATGCTCGTCTCCGAGGGCATTCAGGCACACGTCGGCGGTCACTATTTGCAGGGCGGCGTGGGCGATCTCGCCCCCACCGATTTGGCCAAAGTGTATGTGCCAGATGATGATTTGGACTCCGCCCTGGCCCTGCTCGCAAACTACCAGACAGGCCCTGGCAGCAGCGACTCAGCCCACTCAGATCCGATCGAAACCAGACCGCGCGGCAACAACAAAGCCCTGCTGATCGTCGTCAGTTTTGCATTGATAGTCACGCTGGTATACCTGCTGTCCTGGCGCTAGAAACTTGGGCTGAGGAACTCAACTGCGGTGCCGATACCTGCGGCCGATGAGGCCCCGCATACAATGACGCTCCATGACGATGGAAGAAATCCGGCCACCTGCCGCTGCCCCGTGGCCTGTTGGACAGGGCATGGTGGGTGATTCAAAGAATCTGGGCTAAAACCCCTATCCCTGCCAACTTGACCGCCTCGTGATTGCAATATTGATTCGACGTAAAGCATTCAGACTCACTGGATCAGACTTTTAATACCTAAGCCCGCACTTAGGTGTCACCGCGATTTTGCAATTCGGTCAAGGTGAAATTCGGCGTGATCGCCTGCGGGTCAATCATGATCTCAAGCACCGCCGGCCCGTCGAAGGCATCTGCCTCGGTGAAAGCCGCCGCAAACTCAGCGGTGTTCTCCACACGCTTGGCGTAGGCGCCATAGGATTTGGCGAAGGCGGTGAAATCGGGATTGCCCGCCGCCAGATCCGTGCCGCTGATGCGTTTGGGATAATGCATCTCCTGGTGCATGCGGATGGTCGCCAACATGCCGTTGTTCAAGATCAAAATCCTGATCTTCAGGCGGTGGGCAACGGCGGTTGCCAGCTCCGTGGCGGACATCTGAAAATCGCCGTCGCCGGCAAAGCAGATCACCGGGCTATCGGGCCGGGCAAATTTGGCGGCCAGCGCCGCGGGGATACCGTAGCCCATGGAGCCGCAGATCGGCGCGATCTGGGTTCCGTATTTGGAATAACGGTGAAAGCGGTGCAGCCACACCGAGAAGTTCCCCGCGCCGTTGGTGTAGACCGTGTCCTCAGCCATGTTTTGATCCAGCCAGGCGACGATCTCACACATCTGGATATTGCCAGGACTGACACGCGGCGCGGTCCAGGCCTCGAAGCTCTCACGGGCCGCCTTGCGACAGTCTGCCCAGCCCCCCTGCACCGGTCCGGCCTGCGCAAGTGCCGCAGCGAAGTCTCCGGGCCTTGATACAAGCCCGATCTCCGGCTGAAACACATGGCCGATTTCATCCGGGTCTGGATACACATGAATCAGCTTCTGCGCCGGACAAGGTATGCCCATCAGGGAGTAACCCAGGGTGCCGATCTCTCCCAGACGCGCACCGATCACCAACAGTAAATCGGCGTTTTTGATGCTGTCCACAAGACCTGGATTGGCCCCCAAGCCCACTTCACCGATGTAGCTGGGGCTGGCGTTGTCGAGTAGATCCTGCCGCCTGAAGGTGGCGCAGACGGACAGTTCGCTGGCTTCGGCAAACCGCCTGAAAGCGGCGACGTCGGCGTCGCACCACCCCGCTCCGCCGAGCATCACCACTGGGCGCTGGGCCGCAGCGAGCGCCGCGCGCACATCGCTCAGCGCGCTGGCGCTGGGCTCGTTGCGCTGCGGCACCACCTTGCGCCCGTCCTGACAATTGGCCTGCTCGTTCAGCATGTCTTCTGGCAGCGGGATAACCACGGGGCCAGGTCTGCCGGAAAGGGCCAACTGGAAAGCACGAGTGAGATATTCAGAGGTGCGCGCACCCTCGTTGATCTGCAGTACAGCTTTGGCCTGACTGGCAAACATGCGGCGGTAATCGATCTCCTGAAAACCCTCGCGATCGACGAAACCACGCGCGTTCTGACCGATGAACATGATCATCGGCGTGGCGTCCTGAAAGGCCACATGCAGGCCCGATGAGGCGTTAGTCGCACCCGGCCCGCGCGAGCAAAAGACAATCCCGGGCAGCCCGGTCAGCTTGCCGTAGGCCTCGGCCATCATGGCCGCTCCGCCCTCGTGGCGACAGGTGACGAGTTCTATCTCGGGCGTGTCGTGCAGCGCGTCGAGCACAGCCAGAAAGCTCTCACCCGGCACACAAAAAATGCGGTCAACTCCCTGTAAAACGAGCTGATCCACCAGTACACGGGCGGCGGTGCGCGCAGCTGCATCGGTCATTCTTTGAGTCCTTCTACAGTATTTAAGCCGTTGTTTTTAAACGTGTATCCAAACGTGGTAAACCCGTCGAACGTTTCCTTCAAATATTTTGGCACGATCCGCGTCGGAAATCTCTATCGCATCCACATAACGCTATGTGCCGTCAAAGGGAAAGCCCAAACTCAAGACCGATTGAGCGCACCGCGCCCACCGTCTCCAAGCCGAAGAGCACGTTCTCGACCGGGATGACATCCGTGAGCAGGTCAATACCGAGCTAGTGGTAGATACAGGTGCCAAAGAAGACATTATCCAAGAGGGATGGCACCAAGACACTGATGTGATCAGCCCTGCGAAATACCAACCCTAAAGTGATGAAGCGCGCTTACGAACTTATAGATAGTGCGCAGCTAAAAAATACGGCCGCAATGCCCTGCTACTGTCCGCGATACGCAAGCGCAAAACCACTGAGATACCCGCCTTCTTGCTCGGCAAGGGATACGACGCCAAAGCAATCGACAACACCGGGCGCACCACGCTCTCTCTCGCCGCGGATGCTAATACAGCCGCAGCGATTGAGTTCTTTGCCGCCACGGGTGTGGATGTGGATGTGGATGCCGCTGACGACAGCGGCAAGACAGCGCTTCACTACGCAGCAGCGTCCAACACGGCAGCCGCTGTGTCCGCGCTTATCACGGCAGGCGCGGACGTGAGTATCGCTGCACAGGACGGGGCCACGGCACTTGACCTCGCGACTGAACGCGGTGATCAAGCCGACACGGTCGCAGCACTGACGACAGCCGCCGCGAAATAACAGGGCCTTCACTCTGCAGCGGGGCTGCCACCACACGACAGCCCCGCACCGGTGATGCACTCTGTTTATGCTTGTGTAAACTAAACTAAGGGCAGCCCCCGCGTATAGGCGATCCCCCCTTTGTTGAGGTCTAGTCCCTCGACTGACACCTTCTTCTACACGTGGTTTCATCGCGCAGGCCATCCAGCCCCCGAGGGAGCCTCGTCGCAAGCTTGCAGGCTTCGGAACACACGCTATGCCGCTATTTTGCTTGGAACCAGCCCACAATGGACCAACGGCAATTTATTCGCACTCAATCAGTCCGATACAGCACATAACACAGCAGGATTTTATGTTTTAGAACCAGCAATAGCTCATACACCGACCCTGCCTGTCGCTACTAAGTGATTAGACTGTGCATCAGATCCTCATCAACAGCCCCTGCAACTTGGAAGCACGGCATGTCAGCAACACGAGGCACCGCGCTTAGCAGCGGCTTTACATTGATTGAATTACTCATTGTCGTTGTCATTCTTTCGACCTTAGCAGCGATTGTTGTGCCTTCCTTTGTTGGCACCCGAAAACCAACAAACGATGCCGTCCATGCGGCCAGCATCAATGGCGTGCGAGACGCCATCGAGCGCTACGTCCTGGATCACGGCGAATACCCCTCCCAAGTAGAACTGGCTAACATCCCGCTTTGCACCGACGGCTCGCTGCTGCTCAGCAGCATTAATAACAAGGCCCTTGTCTTCGCCAACCAATTGCTCATGTACAGCAACCAGAGCGGCGAAATATGCGACGACCGAAAAAACAACGCCTACCCCTTTGGCCCCTACCTGAAGAACCTGCCTGTCAATCTGCACTGCGACAATCAAGGAGTCGGCATCGCCTACGACGAGACCCTAAATGTCCCCGAACGCGAGAATCGTGGCTGGGGATACCTGCCCCTGACCGGTGAGTTTGCACTGTCAGGAAACTGTGTCTAGCACTGCTATGACCATGTCGACCACAGGGCTTCCAAATAAAACAGACTGAGTGCTGCACTCGCCGGCTGAATTTCAGATCCCTGCAGCTCGCCTCAAAAAGTGAAATCACTTTCTGCTTGATCCAGGGGATTATCAATTCCGTTGCGCGCATCGCACTTTGGCCAAATACGCATTTGGCATATGCAGTTTTGGCGCGATGGCCGAAGCGGTGAGTGATAGATAAACTCCTAGTTGAAGCGTGAATTCGGTCGTTGTGAGAAGGCAGTGCAAACCGTAGAATAGCGGCGTCAACAAACCCCAGATGCACTGCTTGTTTAAAAGCCCTGCGTTCAATATTTGGTACGCCCGAATGGATCAAACAATTTCAACCGAAAAAGCCAGCCCCAGCCGCATCGATGGATTCTTCCAAGAAATCGGCGCCTTTGATACTCTGTTTCTAATTTTGGAAATAGTGGGCACGGCCCTGTTCATCGCGATCATTGTCGAGCTGGCCTGGGGCATCGCCAGCGGCAAGCGCCGCACCTGGGAAACCCTGAAAGAACCCCTCGTCAACCTGACGTTTCTATTCGGCACAAAATTGGTTGAGCTGACCAATGTGTTTGGCCTGATCGTGGCCGGGACTTTCTTGTTCGGCATGGATCATTCCCTGTTCAATATCCCCATGAACTGGATGACCTGGATAGGCTGTATGATCATGGTAGATTTCACCTACTACTGGATGCACCGCTGTGAACACCGGGTTCGCCTTTTCTGGACCACACACAGTGTGCATCACTCCTCAGAGGAGTATGAATTCTCGACAGCGCTGAGGGTCTTTTGGCTGTTGGATTTCGTGATGTGGATCTTCTTCATGCCGCTGATGTTTATCGGTTTCAGTGGGATACAGGTTTCAGCCTGCATGGGCGTGTTGTTCACCTACGCCTTTTGGATTCACACAGAGCACATCAATCGGATCCCCTACTTCGAACTTGTCTTTAACACCCCCTCTTTTCACCGCGTGCACCACGGCAGAAACCGCCAGTACATCGACAAAAACTACGCGGGCATATTGGTTATCTGGGACAAGATGTTTGGCACCTATGAGCCCGAAGTAGAAAAGGTACGATACGGGCTGACCAAAGCCATTAATACAGGCAATCCCCTGCTGGTGGGATTTCACGAATTTATCGTCTTGGGCCGGGATTTGAAAAACGCAGACGGCTTCAAAAATCGCTTCCTCACGCTGTTCAAAGGGCCCGGCTGGAAACCAAAATCTAGCTGATCCGGCGTTGCAGTACCGCATCCGGGCCAGCGGGGAAAAAAACCCTGTAGAGGTAGCCCGGCATGCGATGGCGGGATCTCGCCGATTTCTCGGAACTCGACCCACAATGACAATGATGGTGGCAGCGGATTCTAAGGACGTGCAACCAGCTAGCGGTCCCGCCACTCGGGGCTGCGTTTTTCTAGGAAAGCCGATATTCCCTGCTCGGCATCCTCAGCCAGCATGTTTTCTACCATCACGCCCGCCGCGTAGGCGTAGGCATCACTCAAGCTCATCTCGGCCTGCGCGTAGAAGGCGCGCTTGCCAATGGCCAGTGTCGCGCTGGATTTATTCGCGATCTTAGCCGCCAGCACCAGTGTCGCTTCCCGCAGGTCTTCGGGGGCAACAGCGCGGTTGATCAGAGCAATCTCTGCCGCCCGTTCCGCGCTGATCATGTCACCTGTCAACAACATCTCCAAGGCGTGCTTATTGGCCACGTTTCGCGACAAGGCCACCATGGGCGTGGAGCAGAACAATCCAATGTGCACGCCCGGCGTGCTGAACTGAGCGGCAGTAGAAGCAAGCGCGAGGTCGCAACTGGCCACCAGCTGACAACCCGCCGCCGTGGCAACACCCGAAACCTGAGCGATGACAGGCTTGGGGCATCGTACTATGGCTTGCATCACGCCCGCGCACAGCGCCATGATCTCGCTAAAATAAGCCCTGCCGCCATCGGCATCGGAACGCCGAGCGCTCAATTCCTTCAGATCATGGCCGGCACAGAAGGCGCTGCCCACGGCATCCAAGATGACCACGCGGATCGCTGGCTCAGCCGCCGCTCGGCCAAAGGCGGCGCTCAACTCCCGCAACATCGCTTCAGACAAGGCATTGCGCCGCCCGGCGTCATTCAGCGTCAGGCGCCAAATTCCGTCACCGTGCAATTCACTCAGTAATATACCGCTGGCGCACTCAGTTAAGCTCATCGACTGACTCCCTCTGGATGTATTCCACTACATTACGCCGAATCGCCCACCCGCTACACGCAAACTGCGCGGCGACAGGGATAGACCCCCGCACCGCGCGGAGGCTCAGGAACAGAAACCCAGCGCAGCCCGCCCATATGTGGCGAAAGAACAACCCCGCCAGAACCTCGGCTGGGAGCGCTGGTTTAGGCCGATTGAGCGTGAAGTTTCTAGCCACGGCAACACAGCCAGTGTGTCGCTGTCGTTACACCCGCCTTGGTGTTGCATGAGAGAACAATTACAAGGCCAAGGCAGCATGTAGCCCTCTGTTATTTTTACCCGCGCGCCGTTAAGATGTGCGCTGAATTGCCGCAGCGTCCGTCTGCCTCAGCCCGCCTGTTCCATCTGTAACCTTAGCGATAACAGCTTGGACGGCGCGCCCTCTGCCGCTAGCTCATGCCGCCGCGACGCTACGTTGCGCCCGCGGCACAGGCTATGCACAGACAAATAGACAATTTTTTGGCTTCCTGTTCGTTACTGCCACGAGAGTGCCGAAAAGCGGCAAGGTATTTCTGAGCGACTGTAAATCGCTGTTTTAAGAATCCCGTCAAGGGAATAAGAGCTTTATTTCAATGGAATGTGTAACAAACGATGTCTTGGGCGCCAGTGCTCCCTGTCGCCCCGCGGCCATTTCGGCGCGACTCTTCTTAAGCTCTATCGCTCTGGCAGCGCTAACTGCCTGCAACGGTTCAGCAGATTCACCCGGCAGCTCGGCAACGCCGTTGGCGGGTTCGGCAGCGCCCACCGCGGCGGAAACGCCGGCAGACGAGCGCTTCCGCAACATTGGCCTGCGCATCAATGAGGTACTGGCTGGCGACCTGTCAACTGAACGCAGCCACGGCGGCAAGCACACCCCCTGGATAGAGCTCTACAACAGCTCAGAGAAACAAATATCACTGCAGGGTTTCAGCCTGACGCGCCGCGGTGTTGAAAACAAGTCATGGGAATTCCCTGATGTGGACATATCCAGCGGTGAGTATTTGCGCATCTGGGATGACAACCACGTCAAAACTGGCCACAGCGCCCTGCAGACGGACTTCTCTTTCCTCCGCAGCCAAACCCTGTCTCTAGTCCACCGCGATCACAGCATCCTGGACAGGGTGTCGGACATTGCTTTCCCCGACCACCAGTCTTGGGGCCGCTACCCTGACGGTTCAGACAGCAGCCGCTTCTACGACACGCCAAGCCCAGGCCGCACCAACCCCGACAGCGCCGATCGCTTTAGCCTCAATTGTGATTACCTGACTTTGAGCGCGGGCAGCAGCGTCACGCTGCAGACCACGCCCGACACAGAGGTCAGCTGGCATAGCAACAACGAGCTGGTACAAGTTAGCGCGCAAGGCATGATCACGACCCAGACCAGCGGCGCTGCGGGCGAATCCGAGCCAGCGATCATCAGCGCAACTGACAGCACAGGCAACAGCCGCCAATGCCAGGTCACGGTGGCCAACTGGAACAGCAACCTCTCCACACTGACCGTGCTCGGCCACCCCAATTCTGACTTTCTGCTGAACTACGCGGACGGCGGCATTTACTTCACCGTGCCCGGCGAGCTGCACAAGGCGGAAGACGGCTTTGAGAACGCCAAGCGTGTGGGTAATTTTCCGCCCACCCCTTCCTCTCCGGTGATGCTGAAAACACCTTACGGCTATTTTGCCAGCAGCGGAAAAAGCATCTACTCTTCGCAGGATTTTCAGCACTGGACAAACGAGCTGGCGATGTCACACATCAATTTACAGCATGGCTTTGCCAGTTACTTCGACCAAGCGAGCTTGAGCAATTACCTCTACGCCGGCGAGTACTCGGTAGAGGCGGACAAGCAACACGCGGTGTACAGAGGCCGAAGCACAGGTTCCAATACCAATTGGGAGAGTGTTCTGCACTGGGGGCCAGAGCAACAGTTCTACCAAGACAACAGCCAGCTCGATACGATTCGCCACGTGCACGCGGTTGTCACCGACCCCTACACTGGGCACGTCTACGTGGCGACAGGCGACGTCGATCAGCACTCGCGCTTGTATTTCTCAGACGACAACGGCGAACACTTCAAGCTGCTGGCCATGGGCTCACAGAAATACCGCTCACTGTCGATCTGGTTCACCGGAAAATACGTCTACTGGAACATGGACAGCGAGCGCGCCGATCAGCACGTCTACCGACTGCCACGCAGTGTCTACAAGCGTGAAGGCAGCTGGCCTGCACTCACACCGGAGCTGGCATCTGGCACAACGACTGTTGGGGTACGCTATCTGGTGTCCGCCACCCAGGGCAGTACATTTCCGGCAGCAGCTGGCAATTATTTCTATGAGACACAGGCGCGCCCACTGTCGGCAGCAGAGCGGGTTTACCCAATCGAAGACCCGCAGTACGACTACTCCGAATCAGTGGCAGACCTCACCCATGCCTCGCAGTGGTACCACCTGTGGGTAAAGGATCAGAACGGTGAGGATGTGCTGCTGATGAGCACCTCGGCCGAAGGCACAGAGCCCGACCTGAGAGACCACAACAGCCGCGTCTTTGGTTTCAAGGAACGGCCCGATGGCAGTGTCGATGTGCAAGAGCTGCTGAACATGCCATCACGCACCCCTGGTCTGCCCAATCGATTCACCCAGCTGATCCCCAGCTTGCAGGACGGTGACGGCTATATCTACTTTCGTGGCCGAGAGACAGCCCATCGCACCTACAAGACACGCCTGACCTGGGTCAACGCTGATTGACGCTGTTGGCGCTGAGCCCTCGTGGCTCAGCGCCTTCGATTTGACCGCCAGGACCGCATCAACCGTATGATCGGATGCCACGGCGTGAGCAAGCGTCAAACCGCCGCCAAGACCAGGTGGTCAAGCTCACGAGTTCCTTGGTGCAAACATGATGATGGCCATGCCAGCGATCGCGACACCGGACCCGAGCAGATCCCATCGGCTTGGGCTTATACCCTCAACGACCCAAAGCCAGCAAATGGCAACGAAGATATACACGCCCCCGTAGGCTGCGTACACGCGCCCCGCCGCCGCGGGGTGCAAGGAGAGCAGCCAGGCAAACAGCGCCAAACTCATCGCAGCAGGGATCAGCAGCCAGGCGCTCTTGTCTTGTTTCAGCCAGAGATAGGGAAGATAGCAGCCGACAATCTCAGCAATGGCTGTGACGAGGAACAAGGCGATTGTTTTCAGTTCAAGCATGATGCTTATCAGTGATTCCTGAGAGATTTGCGTGGATAGAGCCCAGCGGCAGGTAGATACCATACACCTCCAACCTCGCCCCACCTACAGCACTTGACCATGGAGCATACTCCACGGTTTAGACTTGCCGCACAGCCACTTTGAAAGAAAACGCCATGAAGAACATCATCAGCAAAATCATCGCATCCCCAAAACACTACGCCTGGACAGCGGCCCTGTTGTGCGTAGGCTGCTGCGCGGCAATCCCCCTAATGGGCCTGCTGGGCATCACGGCGTTTGTCAGCCTAGGCGTCTATATCGAACTCGCGGCCGTGGCTCTGATTATCGCAAGCTTGTCTCTGTTCGGGTATCACTATTGGGTCAGCAGAAAAAAGGCACCGTCTTGTGAGCCCGATTGCAACTGCAAAGATGGATAGAGCGAACACCAGATAACGGTGAACCGCTGACAGCCGCCACTGACAAGCACTCAATGCTGCTTCGGTTTGCCGAGCAAAGCAGCTAACTTCGCTGCGATTCGAAACAATCCGGCAGACCCTGATCACTGCCGCAGCTGCCATCACAGGCCTTCCTCAGCTCAAGCAGCTTGCTTTTGTGCTGCGTCAGCAGTTTCATCTTCTCATCCAGCAACGCAATTTTCTCGTCTAACTGCAGAGGCAGTTCGGTGCAGGGTTCGCTTATAATCTCAAAATCTTTGAATAGCCTGGCGGCCTCCGCCAAAGTGAAGCCCATCGCTTTGAATTGGCGAATCTGAGCGAGCCGCTGCAGAATGTCTGGGGAGTAATTTTTGTAGTTATTCTCTCGCCTGTCGAGCGCGGCGACTTGAAGCAGGCCCCGCCTCTCGTAGTAGCGAATGGTATCGCGTGAAAAGCCCGATTTTGATGCAAGTTCTCCGATCAGCATGCGCGCCCTCCCCTATTTCCACAGCCCAGCTCAACGAGCAAATATGATTGCAGAACCGGCTTCCTCAGACTAAGCAAGCGGTTCAGCGGTACGGACTCGGCAGCTGCCCAGCATTCAGCTCCGCAACGACACAGCGCATACAATCACATGCGATCAAATTGCAGGGCCTGATTTTCATCAGTCAGCCAAACCATGCGATCAGGCGTGATTTCGTAGGGATTGATTGAACCTGCCGATTTTTTAATAATGCCCTTCATCATCCCGCCAAGAAGCTTAGCCAAAGGGCTGTCGGAGATAATCTCGATGTCATCCATCGTCACAACTACCTCTTCCCCACGGACCAGCCAGCGGCCGATGCCCTTGGCCTCCATCGCAAAGCCGGCTGCGTCGTTACTCACCGTAGACAGCCAGCTACCGTCCGCCTCGTAGGTGTAGACAGCGGAATCCACCTGCTCGCCCTCTAGTGCGTTCAGCACCGTCACGTTCCAGGTCCCGACAACGGCCTGCGGATCTATTTGCTGCACCTGATCCGGCGCACTGAAGTCCGGTCGCTTTGGCGCCGTCATGCACCCAGTAAGCGCCACAGCTGAAGATATAAAAATAATGCCCAATCGTTTATTCATTTCGGTATCCCTTACGCTCAAGTTAAATCCAATTTAAAGTCAATCTTGGCTAAACAGCTATTTCCTATAGTGCCATTGAAGCCAGTTTGCCGTAAATCCCCCTGTTCACGGGATATACAAATAGGAACTTACAAATACCGTTATATTTATTAATAGGCATCACTGACCATCACCTCACCCCGTTGCCGACTTACTTCTGCGCACTGACCCCCATCAGGTGTTCGACCTTTTCCACACGCTGAAAGCCCACCACTTTGAGCCGCCGGATGACACCGTCGACAAAACCACTGCCTTTCTTTATCACGTGCGGATTTCCTGTGTAGTGAAAAAGCCGCCCGCCCCTGCGCAGTACCCGGAAAATCTCCCCGTAGAAGGCTTCGCTGTAGAGCTCCCCTGCAAGGGAGAATCGCGGCGGGTCGTGAATGACCGAATCGAAGCTAGCCGCCGGCATTGTGCCGATCAGCTCGTGGCTATTGCCCTGGCGCTGCACAATCCCCTGCTGCCCCAAATCACTGGACCAAGGGTTTTGCGCCCGCAGCCCGATCACCTCTTGGCTCAGCTCGATGCTGATCACTTCGGCGGCACCCAAGCGACGGGCGGCGATGGCGGCGTAACCCAAGCCACTGCAGCAATCGAGCACCTTGTCACCTTGGCGCACCGCCTGCTGAGCCATCTCGGAGGCACTGACAAAAGGATCGGTTCCCTTAGAAATGTGCATCTTGACCCCACTAATTTCTAGCAGAGGCGCCCCAGCGGTAGGTACTAGCTTGTAGTAACCAGAGCTGCGATCTTCAAGCGGAACAACATCGCCATCGCGACAGAGGTATATCCTCTGCGTCTTCTTCTTAGCTTTTTTAAGCACATCAACTGAAAGTCGGTTTTCTTCATCGAAAACCAGGCATTGTTCATCGATGGGAAAGTCTTGCTCTGAGAGATTCAAGTCGGCGGAGAGCCTGACGCAGGACAACCCCTTGCCGATGGCCTCCAGCGCCTGGCTAGCGTTTATTGAATGAAGGTAATAGTCCGGCATATCGTTGATCAATCTGCGTAATAACACTGATCACACTATACACCTTCGGCTTCGCAGTCACGGCTAACTCAGGCCCTGCCTGAGCGTCGAAGCACACAGAGATCGCATTTTTCGCACGGACATGCAGCCAACTCAGCGGCAGTGACATACAGGGCTCTAAAGCAAGACAAAAACACATTCGTCACTCCCCACCGATGCCGCCAATCGATTAAAAGCAAGCGAGAGCATGGGGTCGATCTCTACAGGCTGAGATCCCAATTTGGCGCTGTCAGACACATGGTATAGTCAGCCGATTTGATCCATCAAATGGCAATATCCGAGCGCCCTTCCAAGCTGAGCCTTCCGCAGAGCAACCCCGGCGTCGCCACGGTGCTGGACTACCTGATCATCAAATTCCCTTACGTTGATGCGCAGATCTGGCGACAACGCATGGTTGATGGCAAAGTGCACCGCCACGACGGCACGCTGATCACGGCGCAAACACCTTTTCAAGCGCAACTGCGCGTTTACTATTACCGGGAAGTTGAAAGCGAGCCCTGCATCCCCTTCTCAGAGTCCATTGTCTTCCAGGACCAACACCTCTTGGTGGCCTACAAACCCCACTTCTTGCCCGTGACCCCTGGCGGAAAATACGTCAATGAATGCCTGCAACAGCGCTTGCGACGCAGCACGGGCATCGAGGCCCTACAAGCGCTGCACCGCTTGGACAGAGTCACCGCCGGCTTAGTCATGTTCTCCACCAATCCAGACACCCGCCACCGATACCATCACCTGTTCGAAACACGGCAAATACACAAAAGCTACCAGGCCATTGCCAACATCGAGAAAGGTGAAACCCTTGCAGGGCAGGAGTGGGAAATCAGAAATCGCATCGAACACGCCGAGCAACGCTTTCGCATGCGCGTGTCCGAGGGTCAGGCCAACAGCCACTCAGTGATTCGCTGCCTGCGACAAAACACTCAGCAAGCGCTGTTTGAACTGCACCCCGTCACCGGCAAGACGCATCAACTGCGTGTGCACATGCAGGCACTGGGCTGGCCTATACTGAACGACAAGTATTACCCCACGCTGCAGCCCCTGTCGGCGGATGACTACTCAGCTCCCCTGCAACTGCTGGCAAAGGCCATTGAGTTCATTGACCCTGTGACCCAGCGCCCGAGGCGTTTTAGTGTTGACGGTGATTTATCGCTGGAATGAAGCGATTCTGGCGTTTTACTTTTAGCTTTCGAGAACAACTAATTCGAACAAGACTATGTTTCGGCCATATGCACAAGCTTTGCTTATTGCGCAGCCAATGAACTGCTAATGGCTGCTATAACCAAGCGCCCGATGCACTGCCCGAGCAAGACATGTTTGCCGCAAAATTCTATTTCTTGCGGGCCGTCTCCACTGACAACGGCGATAGCATCGGTCCCGGTGCCTGTCGCCAACTGACCCGACACAGGACTCAAGACGCCAGCGTCCTGCAAGGCAGCTGCCTTGGCTTCTGTGGCAACCATAACGGCTTCCAACATGGCTGCATCCGTCAATCTGGCCGAGCAGATCAAGACGAGGTTGATCGTACCAACTTCTTTTGAAGTGCCCAATAACTCCTGTATATCAGCCCTATCTCCTGCTCGCCGAGCATTGCTTATCCCTGTCGTTACCAACACCGCAACATCAACGCCAGCAACACAGGCACGCTCAATACGAAGCGAATCCATCGATGCCGCTGTCATCATGCCGACGACCCTACCCTGCCAGCTTTGGGCGGCAGCGTAGTCGTGGAGGCTCCTGCCCGGGGACTCGCAGGAGGATGAACGACTGCCGACTTTTCGATTCAGAATGTGACTTGCTTCGACCAGACCGCCGTTCAAGATAGCCGAGCTCATCACGCGTTGCGGGGACGAGAATGCTATATGCACATGTTCATCATTGCATTGCAGCTCGGTAAAATCATTTATTTTTGTGGTCATGGATACTGGAGATATTAGTTAGGAATTTATCTTGCCGTGGATGAGCAGAATAGGCTCTTTCAATCTACTTTACGCTCCCTCAAACCACGGGAGCTCAGCCTTCAAATATCGGCACAAACGGGGCCCTACATCTGGAGGCTGCTGCAACAATACAATATCCAGACTAGGCCGTGCAGCGTTTATGGATCTGATCATTTCTAAGTCATCACTGCCGCCACTGCCAAGACAGCCTGCCCGCCTAATACCGCAGCTGCTCATCCAGTATGGACGAGCAACATCCGACAAGACTCAATACAAGTAAACCGCACCTGAGGCATTGCCCGCCTCATCCGAGGCAGAGCCCACGCCAGTGCCGCCGCCGTCTTCTAGGTTGGCCCCCACCGCAAGAGTACTGCCGTCGATACTCAGCGAGACGACGTAGCCAAAGTTGTCATCACCCTGCGCGTTGCTGGCCTTGATGTACTGCGCCGCCTGCCAGGCGCTGCCATCGTAGCGATACATGTATACCGCCCCCGAATCATTAGCGCCTGCGCTTGGGGTCAATCCCAGACCCGCACCCACGCCGCTTTCACCAAATGCCCCCACGGCCAATGTGCTCGCATCGGCGCTCAGCGCGAGGGCCGAGCCGTAGAAAGCCCCGCCATCGGTGTTGATCGCCTTGAAGTACTGCGGCGGCTGCCATGCGCTGCCGTCGTGTTGATACACATACACAGCTCCCGCTTGGCTCGAGGCGTCGTCCGGTGTCGCCCCCACACCCGTGCCGGGGCCGTCTTCAAGGTGGCCCCCCCCACAGCCAAGGTGCAGCCGTCGGCGCTCAGCGCAACGGCCTGGCCAAAATAATCGCCCAAGCCCGTGTTGCTCGACTTGACGTACTGAATCAAATCATTGGCACTCAGGCCACTTGGCCCAACGGAGGTGCCAGTGGCCAGCACCACACCGTCGGCGGTAATGGCCTCAACCAAGTACATCCGAGTGGAAAACGACGGATCTGCTGCATTGTTGCTGACGCAAGCACTGCTTCACCCGAGGACATCAAATCGGCGCTGTCCACGGCACCATCGCCATTGCTGTCCATCGGGGCAAAACCCGATCCACCGTCAGGGTTAATACTGACTCGCAACTGGTAGGTGCTTGCAAAGGGATCATCCGAGGAAATTTCCAAACCCAATTGCCCCGTGCCGGAATCAATAAACAACGTCGGGCTGGCAAATAACAACTGATCACCCACCAAGACACTGAGCCGCTGCACCGGTGGCTCAGCGGTGTCGACATAGATCTCTAATTCATAGCTGTTATCAGCATCAGTGTCAGCGGGCGCCTCAAAATCAAGTGCAGCCACTGCTGAGACGACACCACTCGTATCGACCTGGAATTGCGCAGCATCCGCCCCACCCAATGTCTAAAGCGGTGCCACGCCGACAGGCGAAAGGGCAAAGACATCAGCAACGGTGTTCTCCGCCATCACCACGTTGCCATGGGGCACAGCGGTAGAGCCTCCGGCGTCCGGCTCATCGGTCTCAGCAGGTGAACCA
>JAWSVD010000504.1:0-1139 GCA_033852095.1 Granulosicoccaceae bacterium
CATCAAGGTGATGCGCATGGACGGTAGGCCTTATCCTGAGGAGTCGCACGATTATGCTGAAGGGCTGCTGGTTGTTGATGGGCAACTCAATCTCACCGTCGGTTCAGACGCAGTCACTGTTCGAACCGGTGAAATTGTTATTGTGCCTATTGGTGTTAAGCATTCAGTAGCTCCCGGCAGTACGGGCACGTTGCTTGTTTTTGACGCATGAAGGCCAACAAGACTGTGCTGCTCTCAACCTGAAGTTGATGGCACGGCATTTACGTCACTCGTTCTATTACGGCCGGTCTGTACAATGGCCTGATACTTCTTCTGGATACCTATTATGAATTTGGATAAGTCGACAAAACGCATTGCCAAAAGAGTCAAAAAAGGATTCCAGGGCTATCCTCAAATATCGATAGCCTACTTTGGCGAATCAACTGGCTGCGCAACAGAGGTGGTTCTTGGCTTTATCGCAGAAGAGGGAGCTGTTGCTCAGGAACAGAAGTTTTCCAGTGAAAGTGATGTTAGACAAGATGAAAGCATCCAGACTACATTGCTAAAAGTTATCGAAAGAGCGGACGCAAAAACAGTTTTAGAGGTTGAAGGTGTCTCGCTAATAAAATGATCGTCTGGGGGTAGTCGAAGACACCCCAGCTAATCGTAGGAACCCATCTCATTCGATGGTTGTCCATTCCTGATGAGTTCGCTACGCGTTCTTGGTTAGTTCCATTTCTATTTGGTGAAATCATGGTTTCCATTTATACAAGTTTGACTTTCTTTGGTTTGACTTTTCTCATGGCATTGTCGCCTGGGCCAAATCTGTTGTATCTCGCCTCAAGATCTGTCTGTCAGGGGAGAGCTGCAGGGTTTTCTTCGCTGTGCGGCGTATGTACTGGGATGCTTGTATACATGCTGGCGACTGTGGCCGGATTGTCCTCTCTATTTGTATCGGTTCCCGTCGCGTACGATGTCGTTCGATTTGCTGGAGCAGCGTACTTGATCTGGCTTGCATACAAAGCTTTTACAGGACCAGTATCCTCGTTGAGCACAGGTAGCGTTAACCACGAGTCAAGAGCATTACTTTTTCGACGTGGCTTAATGACTTGCTTGCTCAATCCCAAAATTGTCGTTACTTACGGTGCATTTTTGCCCCA
>JAWSVD010000505.1:0-3985 GCA_033852095.1 Granulosicoccaceae bacterium
GATTTGCGCGGCGGTGTGCACTTCCTGATGGAAGTGGACATGGAAGCGGCCCTGAAAACAGCTCAGCAGAGCAATTTGCAGGACATGCGCACCTGGATGCGCGAAGAGAAGATTCGCTACAAGGGCATCACCCAGCGTGACGGCACCATCAGCGCGGCCTTCGAAAACGCCGCCGCCCGCGATGCCGCACTCACCTTATTGTCGCGTCAATACGGCGATCTGCAGATCACCGCCCGCGACAGCGATGGCGGCAAAGCTTGGGTCGACGCGGTCATGAGCGAGCAGGCTGCCAAGGACGAGCGCACCGCCGCGATTCAACAGAACATCACCACCTTGCGCAACCGGGTCAATCAGATCGGCGTTGCCGAGCCGGTGATCCAGCGTCAGGGTGCGGACCGCATCGTGGTGCAATTGCCCGGCGTGCAGGACACCACCCGCGCCAAAGAGCTGCTCGGCGCCACGGCCACACTCGAATACCGTCTGGTCTACGGCAGTGCTGCGGATTGGATAGCAGCGGATGAGAGCGGTAAGGTGCCGCCCAAGGCTTTGATGTACAAGCGCCGCGACGACAACTCGCCGATCCTCTTGGACCGCAACGTCATTGTCACCGGGGATCAAATCTCCGGCGCGTCCTCCGGTATCGATCAATCCTCCGGCGAGCCGGCTGTGTTCGTGAACCTCGGCGGCAAGGGCGCCAAGCGCATGCAGCGTGTGTCTGCAGCGAACATCGGCAATCCGATGGCCGTGGTCTTTATAGAGACTCGCTACGAGCGCAAGACCCTGCCAGACGGCACGGTGGAGCGCAGCAAGACCCAAGTGCAAGAAGTGATCAGCGTCGCTACCATCCGCGACGTGCTGTCGAATCGTTTCCAGACCACCGGTCTGCACAGCGAAGAGGCCCGCGATCTGTCCCTGCTGCTCAACGCTGGCGCACTCAAAGCACCGGTCGAGATTGTCGAAGAGCGCACTGTGGGCCCGAGCCTCGGTGAGCAGAACATCCAAGCGGGCTTTACCGCTTGCTTGGTCGGCTTCACGCTGGTGATGGTTTTCATGGGCGTCTACTACAAGGCCTTCGGCCTGATCGCCAATTTGGCACTGACTTTTAACCTGGTGTTGATACTCGCGGTTTTGTCGCTGATGCAGGCCACGCTGACCCTGCCGGGTATCGCCGGCATTGTCTTGACGGTGGGCATGGCGGTGGACGCCAATGTGCTGATCTTCGAGCGCATACGCGAAGAAATTCGCGCCGGAGAGAAAATCCAGCAGGCCATTGAAGCGGGTTATGACAAGGCCTTCGGCACCATCGCCGACGCCAACATCACCACCCTGATCGCCGCCCTGGTGCTGTTTGCCTTCGGCACCGGTGCCATCAAGGGTTTTGCGGTGACGCTGAGCATCGGCATCATGACCTCTATGTTTACGGCCATCATGGGCACCCGCGCGGTGGTCAATTGGCGATACGGCGGGCGCAAGCTCGACCGCTTGCCCATCTAGGAGCACTTCATGAGCAAAAATTTGATACACAGCAATTTCGACTTCATGTCACGCGTGCGCCCAGCCCTGATGCTGTCGGCGGTATTGATCATTGCCTCCATCGCCCTGTTGACGGTGCGCGGACTGAACCTCGGGCTGGATTTCACCGGCGGCTACCTGATCGAAGTGGGCTACAGCGAAGCTGCAGATCTGGGCCGGATCCGAGGCAGCCTGGAAGCCGGCGGATTCGGCGATGCCCAGGTACAGACCTTTGGCTCGGCGCGTGATGTGCTGGTGCGATTGGCGCCGCGGGCTGAATCGTCCAGTGCCGCGATCTCCGATTCGGTGCTGGAACTGCTGGCGGCGGCCGGTGGCGAGCCGGAGATGCGTCGGGTGGAGTTTGTAGGTCCGCAGGTGGGCGACGAGCTGCGCGACCAGGGCGGCCTGGCCGTGTTGTACGCGCTGTTCGGCATCATGATCTACGTCTGGCTGCGCTTCGAGAAAAAATTCGCGGTGGGTTCCTTGTTCGCTCTGGCGCACGACGTGATCATCGCCATGGGCGCCTGTTCGCTGGCCTGGGTGAGTTTCGATCTCTCCGTGCTGGCGGCCATCCTCGCGGTCATCGGCTACTCGCTCAATGACACCATCGTGGTGTTTGACCGTATCCGGGAGAATTTTCGCAAGCTGCGCAAAGACACCACCGTGGAAATCATGAACATTTCCATCAACCAGACCCTGACACGCACGGTGATCACCTCGGGTACAACCCTGTTGGCGCTGTGTGCCCTGTTCTTGTTCGGCGGCGAAGTGCTGCGCGGCTTCAGCTTCGCGCTGATCGTCGGCGTGGTGGTTGGTACCTACTCATCTATCTTCGTCGCCTCCGGCTCCGCACTGATGATGGGCATAGACCGCGAAGACCTGATGCCGGTTGAGAAAGAGGGCGACGACCTGGACCACATCCCTTAGATATTGTAGGTTCGAACGGGCCGCGATCGGTATTATTCGGGCGTTTTTGATTCGATATTGACAGGCCCAAAGCCCCCGAATCTGGCCCCAGATCGGGGGCTTCTCTGCAATTGGAATCAACCAATTCTCAACAGCTTAAGCTCGTTATTGAGCTGCCGATGAGAGAGTATGTAGAACGGCTTGCGCGTGCACAAAACACACGCCACAGTCCGCACCAAAGACCACCCGCTGCCACTGGCAGCCCAAACCGACGAGCACCTGATTTTCATGCGTATTTTGTTCCTGTCTGATAACTACCCACCGGAAGTCAATGCACCGGCCTCGCGCCTGTCGGAGCACGCGAAGTACTGGATCAAAGAGGGGGCGGCCGTCAATGTGGTCACCACTGCGCCCAACTTTCCCGAGGGCGTGTTGTTCGAAGGCTACAAGAACGCCTGGTACAGCCGTGAGGACATGAACGGGGTGGATCTGGTGCGGGTCAAGACCTACATCACCCGCAACGAAGGATTCGTCAAGCGCTCACTGGACTACATCAGCTTCATGTTCAGCGGCTTTTTCGCCGGCCTGTTCCAGAAGAAGCCCGACGTGCTGGTCGCCACCTCGCCGCAGTTTTTCAACGCCATCGGCGGCTGGGCACTGGCCAAGGTGCGTCGCGTGCCCTACGTCTTCGAAGTGCGCGATCTTTGGCCCGCATCCATTGCAGCACTCGGCGCAGTCAAATACCCGATCATCCTCAAGTGGTTGGAAAAGCTCGAGCTGTTCCTCTACCGCAACGCCGACGCGGTGATCACCGTCACCGAAGCTTTCAAGGACGATCTGATGTCCCGCGGCATCGACGGCGACAAGATCCACGTGGTGCTCAACGGTGTCGATCTGTCGCACTACAAAAAGTTCGATGAGAAAGACGCTGAGCTTGCCAAGGCGCACGGCCTCGAGGGCAAGTTCGTCGCCGGTTACGTCGGCACCCACGGCATGGCGCACGGTTTGGACAAAATCATCGAAGCGGCAGAGCTGCTGCGCGACCAACCCGATGTGCGCATCTTGCTGGTGGGGGCGGGCAGCGAGAAGGAAAAAGTCGATAACATGATCGCCGAGCGCGGTCTGGACAACGTTGTCTCCCTCGATCGCTTTCCCAAAGAAGACATGAACCGCATCTGGAGCCTCTGCGACGTTTCCTTGATTCACCTGCGCGATCTGCCCGTATTTTCCACCGTCATCCCCAGCAAGCTCTTCGAGAGCATGGGCGTGGGCATTCCGGTGTTGATGGGCCTGCCCGAGGGCGAAGCCACCGGCATCGTCAAAGCCAGCGACTGCGGCGAGCTCTGCGAGCCGGAAAATCCGGCCTCTATCGCCGCGACGCTCAAGGGCATGTACACGGACAAGGCGCGCTACCAGCAGATGGTCGACAACTGCCTGGCCGCAGCGCAGGTCTATTCCCGCGAGGCACTGGCCAGCAAGATGGCCGCTATCCTGCGTAGCACGGCGGGCCTGCCTGCGCTGGAAACAGCAGCTGAAGTACCACCAGAAACCACTGCCGAGCCACAGC
>JAWSVD010000506.1:0-1629 GCA_033852095.1 Granulosicoccaceae bacterium
CGAAAATCTACAGCTGCGCGCCTCGCTCAAACCAGCATTCTCTCGCGACGGCACCTGTTCTTGAACGGGCTGTTAAGGCCCGCTCCCGTCTATTGCTGCGGCCGCTGGCTCGCGCTCTGCGCCGCGTGAGGCGAGGTAGGCGACACTCGCCAGCAACAACATCATGATGGCCATGGGCCGGGGGCTGCCGTCGTACAAAAAGCTGACCACGGCGCCCGAGGCGGCACCGCCGCTGAGCTGCAGCGCGCGCATCAGCGCCGTGGCGGTGCCGCTGTTGTCGCCGAAGTGGTGCAGGAAGTTAGCTTGCGAGTTGCTGTTGACGAAGCCCAGTGAGGCGATCACGGCCATCACCCCCACCAGTACCCAGGGCGAGGCCTGACCGGCGTTAAAGGTGATCAGTAACAGGCAGGCCGTGGCCGCGAGGGTGAAGTGCGTGCCCCAGTGAAAGATCGCCAGTGAAGAAGTGCTGCGCAGCCAAAAGGCGTTGCAGCGGTTGACCAGCATCAGGGCGATGACGTTGCCGCCAAACACCAGCGGGAACTGCGCCGTGCTGAGCCCCATGTACTCGTTGATCAAAAACGCTGCCTGGGTGATGTAGATCAGGAAAATGCTGTTGCCGCAGATCAGGGCGATAAAATGCGGCCGCGCCTGCCGCTGGCGCAGCACCTGGGCGTAGCCGCTAAGAGTGCCGCGCAGGCTGAACACCGCTGCGCGGGTATCGGCGGGGCGGCTCTCCGGCAGGTAGGCGCGGGTCAGGCAAAAGAGCACCGCGGCGTAGCAGGCCAGAAACATGAAAATAGGGCGCCAGCCCCAGAGCAGTAAAAAGCTGGCCCCCACCACCGGCGCCAGCAGTGGCGCGGCGAGCATGATAAACGAGATCGTGGACATGACTTTCGCCGCCTCTTGGCGTGCGTAGCGGTCGCGCACAATGGCCGGCACCACCACCGAGCCAATGCCGCCGCCGAGCGCCTGCAAAAAGCGCAGCAGCAACAGCGCGGGGTAGTCGTCTACGGCAGTGATCATCAGGCTGACGACCAGAAAAATGCAGATGCCAACTGCGGCGATCATGCGCCTGCCGAGGTGGTCGCTGAGCGGGCCACCGATCAGGCAGCCGAGCGCATATCCCAAGATAAAGCTGCTGATGGTCAGTTCCAGCTGGTGCAGCGTGGCACCCAAATCCATGGCCATCAATGCCAGCGCGGGCAGGTAGGCGTCGACGGAGAAGGGCACCATGCCCACCATGGCACCTAGCAGTAAGCTGAGCTGGAGGGTGCTCAAGGGTTTGGGCATGGGGCTATGGCCTGCAAGGTGTGAGCGGGGAATGTAGCGCGTCTATTCACATGTAATCAACTGCATGATATACATGGGATCTATGAAAATTCCCGATTACATGTTGTTGGACGGCAAGAGCTTGTCCCAGTTGCAGCTGATCTACCGCCTGCAGTCGATCAGCGCGGCGGCGGCCCAACTGGGTGTCAACCAATCCACAGTGAGCCACAATCTGGAGCGCTTGCGGCGGCTGCTCGACGATCCACTGTTTATCAAGAGCGGCCGTGGCCTAGTGGCCAGTGCCAAGATGGAAGCCATGCAGGGGCCGATCGAGGATGTGCTGTTGGGCCTGGCGCGGGT
>JAWSVD010000507.1:0-1640 GCA_033852095.1 Granulosicoccaceae bacterium
GGCAACAGCGGCGGTGTGGCGCCGGTAGGTACTGCGTGGTTTGGCCGCCGCGGCCCCGCTACAGGTGGGCGGATGCGGGTGCTGCGCGCCTCAAGCCTGTCTGAAGTGCTTGACGAGGCGCGAATCAGCTTGGTAATGTTAGCGCTAACATTGGCTTGTTGCCCTGGCGATAATGGCTCTCTGCGTGCGCTTGCGCGCGCCGAGCCGTCGCCGGATATCAAAATCAGGAGAGTAACGTGAGCACTAACTACAGAGTGGCGGCCATTGGCCTGGGTTCCATGGGCTTTGGCATGGCGTCGTCGATGCTGCGCGCCGGCTTGGATGTCTACGGTTTTGATATCTCCGAGGCGCAGCAGCAGCGTTTTCGTGAGCAGGGCGGCTTGCCCGGTGAGCTGTCGGCCGTTGCCCCCGAGCTGGACGCGGTGGTGGTGGTGGTGCTCAACGCCGCGCAGACCGAGTCGGTGCTGTTTGGTGAATCGGGCGTGGTGGCGCAGCTGAAGCAAGGCGCGGTGCTGGTGTCCTGTGCAACCGTTGCCCCGAGTTTTGCGCAGCAGATGGCCGAGCGCTGCGAAGCGCTGGGGGTGCAGTACGTGGATGCACCCATCTCGGGTGGTTCGGTCAAGGCGGCCAGCGGAGATTTAAGCATCATGGCCTCGGCGCCCGCAGCCGCGCTAGCAGCCGCTGGCCCGGCGCTGGATGCCATGGCGCAAACGGTCTTTAACATGGGCACTGAGGTGGGCGCTGGGTCTGCGATGAAATCGGTGAATCAGTTGCTCGCCGGTGTGCATATCGCAAGCATGGCGGAGGCATTGTCCTTCGGGCTCAAGCAGGGCTTGGCGGCGGAGAAAATAGTCGAAGTGATCACTCAATCTGCTGGCAACAGCTGGATGTTTGAAAACCGCGCACCGCATGTGGTGGCGGGGGATTACACGCCTCACTCGGCGGTGGATATCTGGCTCAAGGATTTGGGCATCGTGCTGGACATATCAAAAGACAAGCGCTTCTCGGCGCCGCTCACCGCCGCTGCGCTGCAGCAGTTTGTGGCAGCTTCTGGCTCGGGCCACGGCGCAGAGGATGACGCCGCTGTTATCAAGGTCTACGCGAGAAACGCGAACATCGATCTACCGGGAGAAGGTTGATGTTATTGGGGTGTATCGGGGATGATTTTACGGGTTCCAGTGATCTGGCCAATACGCTTGCCAAGCAGGGCATGCGCACGGTGCAGTACACGGGTGTGCCAAACACAGCGGCGGCGTCGGATGTTGAGGCGGGCGTTGTCGCGCTGAAATCCCGCTCCATCGACGCCGCCGAGGCAGTGCGACAATCGCTGCAGGCGCTGGCGTGGTTGCAGGCGCAGGGCTGTACGCAGTTTATCTTCAAGTATTGCTCTACTTTCGATTCCACTGCAGAGGGCAATATTGGCCCGGTGGCCGACGCACTGGCCAAAGCGCTGAACGCGGATAAAGTGATTGTCTGTCCGGCCTTCCCCGGCACGGGGCGCTCGGTCTATCAGGGGCATTTGTTTGTGAAAGACACGCTGCTCAGCGAGAGCGGCATGGAAAATCACCCGCTGACCCCCATGACTGACCCGGACTTGCGGCGTTGGCTGGCTGCTCAGTCCGAATCCAGCATCGGCCATG
>JAWSVD010000069.1:0-29322 GCA_033852095.1 Granulosicoccaceae bacterium
TGTTGTGGATTTTACGCATGGGCTCACGGAACAGCTTTTCACTTTTCTTGTGGTAGAAAAAGTGATGCATGGACGCGCGAGATGGGAACATGTACGCAAAATCAAGCACGTTGTAGTAAGGCGCAGATCCGGCTGAGTTTTGTGTACTGGCAGTGTAGAGATCAACAATGCCCTGCTGTGCTTTCTTGACACAATCACCCTGGCCGCAGATGGCGTTGTTGCCAATGAAATCAATCTTCAGCGCGCCATCTGTCTTTTCTTCCAGCTGCTGAGCAAACCACAGCTGACCTGACTCCTGGATTTTCAGGTTTTCAGGGTTAAAACCAGCAGCACCAAATTTCAGTGTTCTGATGGGGGTGCTTTTGTCACGCTTGTAAGCAGTAGCCGCTGCAGCAGCGCCAACGTTTTCCATCGTGAGCGGACCAACTACACTGGCGGCAGCCAGTGCCGCTGATGTATACCCAAAACGCTGCGCAATGCGCAGAAAACCACGGCGGTCCATGGGTGTTTGCTTAGACATAGGTATAACTCCTGTGTGGCCCATTACCGGCGGTGTGGGCCTGAATAGTCATGGCGCTCACTCACTGACGCGCCCTTTCGGTGTACAGAGAAGTCTGTTCTTATCGGTGTTGCCAAGCAGTCGCTCTTCTCGTCGCGCTGGCTTGTATTGAAATCATGTTTTCAGGGCATCCTCACGGATCATGTCCACCGCCTTCTCCGCCATCATGACGGCGGGGGCATTGGTGTTGCCCGAGACAAGTGTTGGCATGGCGGAGCAATCGATGACCCGCAAGCCCTGAATGCCGCGCACGCGCAAACGTTCGTCTAGAACGGCCATCGCATCATCATCAGTGCCCATTTTGCAGGTGCCCGTTGGATGAAAAATGGTGGCGCCGTTGTTGCGGCAAAACTCCAGCAGCTCTTCGTCGCTTTGATCAGCCGGGCCAGGTTTCACTTCACGCTTAACCCGCGGCTGCATCGCCGAAGACTGGGCAATCGCGCGCGCAGCTCTGATGCTGGCAATCACGGTGCGCCGGTCCCTATCGGTGGACAAATAATTGGGCTGCATCTCGGGGGCTTCAAAGGGGTCGGCGGAACGAATGCGCACATGGCCGCGGGATTCAGGCCGCAGTTGGCACACCGACAACGTAAATCCCGAATAGGGATGCACACTGGCCCCCGCGGAATCTGCCGACAGCGTGGCCACATGGAATTGAATGTCCGGCACCGCGACTTCATCGGGCAGCGCACGCATAAAACAGCCGCCCTGGTTGATGCCCACGGCCAGAGGCCCACTGCGTTTGAAGAACCATTGCATGCCAAGTTTGGCCTGGCCGATCAGTGAATTTAGATCGTCGTTGGTCGTGGGCAGCGTGGATTCGTAAATCAAGCGAATTTGCAGGTGGTCTTGCAGGTTTTCCCCCACGCCGGGCAGCTCCT
Source organism: Granulosicoccaceae bacterium (assembly GCA_033852095.1). GTDB lineage: Bacteria > Pseudomonadota > Gammaproteobacteria > CALCKW01 > CALCKW01 > CALCKW01. The sequence continues at coordinate 1,441 of JAWSVD010000069.1, forward strand.
TCACCACCTCTATGCCGTGCTTCTGCAACAGCTCCGCCGGCCCAATGCCCGAGAGCTGCAACAACTGCGGCGATTGAATGGAGCCTGCAGACAAGAGCACTTCGCCACTGCAGCGTGCCTCTTTGTCCGCGTTTTGGTGGCGATAGGCAACGCCCACTGCACGCTCGCCGTCCAGCAATATCCGCGTCGCTTGTGCACCTGTCACGACGGTCAGATTCGCGCGGCTGCGCGCAGGTTTCAAATAACCGGTGGCCGTGCTCCAGCGCCAGCCTTTCCAGGTGGTCAGCTGGTAGTAACCTGCCCCTTCCTGGATGGCGCCGTTGAAATCATCGTTTCTCGGCACCCCCTGCTCTTGAGCCCCTTCGATAAAGGCTTCGATCAGCGGGTTTCTTGCACCAATGTCCGACACAGACAGCGGGCCACTGTCACCGTGGAACTCACTGGCGCCACGTTGGTTTCGCTCTGATTTGATGAAATAAGGCAATACCTCGTCATAGGACCAACCCGCACAGCCAATCGTAGACCAGTGATCATAATCCTCCCGTTGGCCGCGGATATAGATGAGCCCGTTGATCGAACTGCAGCCCCCCAAGGTCTTGCCGCGCGGCCAGTAGATCTGCCGCCCGTTCATGCCGGGGTCAGGATCAGTGTGGAAACACCAGTTGTATTTTTTGCTCCACATGGTTTTGCCATAGCCGATGGGCAGGTGTATCCAGAAAGACCTATCCGCAGGCCCGGCCTCCAACAAGAGCACCTTCACTGCGGGGTCTTCGCTCAAGCGGCCCGCCAAAGCGGCCCCCGCCGAGCCAGCACCCACTACAATAAAGTCAAATTCAGCAAGCATCGTCTCTCCTTGGATAGATCGAACATCACGCACTTAGCTGCAGCAGCGTTATCGCAGGATGAACATATTGCGCTTAACTTGCATGATAGCGCCGATTCTATTTAAGCTATAATCGGAATGCAACGTTTCATTTTATGGATTACACAATCAACCATGAACACGACAGAAACTGGTACTAAAGAGACAAGCGCCGCTGGAAGCGCTGCAGGGCGCGCCATGCGGCTGCTGGCGGAGCTGGCCGAGCGCGGATCGTCGCTGACATTGTCGGAGCTGGCGAGCGCGGCGGATTTGCCCAAAGCCACTGCCCACCGGCTGTGCACCCAGCTGCTGGAACTGGGCTTTGTAGCCCGTGATGTAGACGAGCGCTACTTTGCTATTGGGCCCGCCCTGCGCAAGCTCGCCCTGGACACTCTCAATCACGGCTCACTGAGCGATCTGCGCCACCAAGTGCTGGCAGACTTGGTCACCGCCACGGGAGAGACCTGCAACTTCACCACCTTGGACGGGGCCTCGATTGTGTACCTGGACCGAGTGGAGACCCAGCGACCCTGGCGTTTGACCCTGGACGTGGGCGCACACGTACCGATTCACTGCACCGCCAGTGGCAAAATGTTCCTCGCCAATATGACCCGCAACAAGCGCGATTACCTGCTGCGGCAAAACCCACTGGAAGGGCTCACACCCAATACCCTGACCACCGCAGATGCCCTGCGCGCTGATTGCAAAGAAACGTCGGCCAGGGGTTATGCACTGGACCAAGAAGAATTCATCGTCGGCTTGATCGCCATCGCCATCCCGGTTTTTGACAAGCAAGGCACCATGCGAGCCGCACTTGCCTTGCACAGCCCGACAAACTACTGCTCAGTCGACGATTTGCTGGCCAAACTGCCCGCCCTGGAACTGGCCAGAGACCGCATGGCAGAATTATTGTAGAGAACGCACCCTCCAAGAATACGCGATTACATTTTTATGTTAAATAATACGCGTACAAACATTTACCGACCGCATTCAATTCATGGCTTTGCCCTCACATTTGTCATGTGACGGCGTTGAGCCATTCAGCACAATAAGCGGCAAATGCTCGTTTGCTTGGATTGCTCGAGCAGCCGAGGATCGCAATGGAATTGGCACCATAAATCGCCGACTGTACGTCGGGCTTCAAAACCCGCTATTGCTGATCAGGCGCCAGAGCACGCGCGAGTTCATCGGCCAAGAAGTCAAAGACAAGCCGCACCCGCCTGCTGGTTTTGAGTTCGCGGTGAGAGGCCAACCACACTTCACCCCTGCCCAGCATCAGCGAAGGCAGCACCCGTTTCACCAGAGGCTCATTGTCCCCAATTATTTCAGGCATGGCGGCAATGCCAAGCCCTGTTTTCGCCAGCTCCCAGTGCACGACCCGACTCTCAGTCATGATGGGAAACTGGCTAGCGCGGGGGTTCAGGCCGATGCTTTTTAAACTCTGGGTGATGGTATCTGATTCGCTGAATTCAATGTATTCAGCTTGATCCAGTTCTTGCAGTTTTTTCGGGTTGCCGATATCAGCGAGGTAGGCTTCGCTGGCATAGAGTCGACCGGTGATCTCTGCGACTTTTTTAACGATCAGATCTGGGTGCGTTGGCCTAAAGAACCGGACCGCTATGTCCGCCTCCCTGCGCCGCAGGTCAGTGGTGCTGTTTGACGCGATGAGCTCTATGCGCACTTTCGGCGCTTTCCGCCTGAGCTTCTGGATAATTGCCGGGAGAATATACGCCGCCGCAATCTCTGAAGTGGTGATACACACACTGCCTTCAATGCATTGAGACCTGCCCGTGGCGGCAATCGACAACTGCATGGCCGCTTCCCCCATGGCGCGCACATGCTCCGCCAGCGCCACGCCACTCGGGGTCAGAACAATGCCCCTGCCCTCGTGCTCAAAAAGCGCAACCCCTAGCTCCGTCTCCAGCGCAGACACCTGCCGCGATAACGTGGGCTGGCTCAATCCCAGGGACGCCGCCGCCGCCGTGAACGAGCCCACTTCGGCGGTGACTAAAAAGGCCTTGGCCCGGTTCCAATCAAAGTTGATCGATTTCCAATCCATACGTATTTATCTGGCATTGATTCATATTTGGATATTATACAGCGAAATTTACATGCGTATGATGCGATTGAATCAAGGCTGCAGTACGCCTTCAACACAAAATCTAGAAGGGTTCAATCGATGAAAACCTGTGTGTACAAAAGATACGGCGCCGCAGATGTTTTAGCATATTCGGAATCGGCAAAGCCACGCCCTGCGGCGAACGAAGTACTGATCAAAATACACGCGACTTCAGTGATAGTTGCCGATTGTCGGGTACGTGGCTTTAGGGTGCCGGCGATTGTCTGGGTTCCCGCCCGTTTGGCACTTGGGCTATGGCGGCCCAAACGAGAGACGCTGGGCATGGAGTTGTCGGGCAACGTGGAGGCGGTGGGCAACACAGTAAGCCTGTTCAAAAAAGGGGATGCAGTATTTGCCGCGACGCTGCAGAGTTTTGGCGCCTACGCGGAGTATATCTGCCTGTCCGAAAATGGGCCGATTGCGATAAAACCTGCAAACATCAGTTATCAGCAAGCCGCCGTCTTGCCTGTGGGTGCACGCACGGCGCTGCATCACTTGCAGCAAGCGAAGGTTTCCAGTGGGCAACATGTGCTCGTGTACGGCGCTTCTGGCAGCGTTGGCTCTTACGCTGTTCAGCTCGCCAAGCACTTTGGCGCGCAGGTTACCGCTGTGTGCAGTGGCGCAAACGCAGCGTGGCTTGAATCACTGGGGGCAGACCGTGTGGTGGACTACACAACCAGTGATTTTTCAAACAATGAAGAGCGCTACGACGTGGTATTCGAGGCGGTCGACAAAAGCCCTGTGGCCGCGTGCATGCGAATCCTAAAACGTGGCGGTGCCTACATCAATGTCACCACCCCCTTGCCCAATTTACGCATCATCTGGGAAAGGCTTTTTAACCAAAAACGCTTCTATTTGGGCCTGAGTTCCCCTGAAACACCCGAGGCGCTCTGTTACCTCAGGGGCTTGATAGAAAACGGGGAGTTACAGGTCAATGTCGACAAGAACTTCCAATTCGAGCAGATCAGGGAGGCACACCGCTACGTAGATCTAGGCCATAAAAAAGGCAATGTGTCCATCACCATAATACAAGACCAAGACAGCACGGCGGGATGATTGCAGCTGCGGAGACGGCTGTACTTGCGGGTCTTTCTGTGAGCATTCGTCCCGACGGACAACCTACGAGCTCGCCATAGCGGCCTGTGGCCTTAATGCGCGCGCGAGAAGCGCCAAGCCACCAGTCGGCTGGTCTTTTGGCCCTGGCTCATGGCGACCACCTCGATGTCCGAGGCCCCTAGTTTGCTCAACAGCTTCTTCAGCACGGGCACGTTCTCTGATTTTGACACCAGGCTGCTAAAACAGCCAATTTGATCGCGGAAGTCCGCACTCTCACGGGCGATCTTTTTCAGAAAGGCCATTTCACCGCCCGTGCACCAGAGCTCGCTCTGGGTGCCCGAAAAATTCAGAGCATCCGCTGCTTTTTTCTGCTCGGGTTTGTTGAGATTGCGCCTTTTTCGCTGATTGCTTTTCTGTGCTTCTTCCGCCGAGGCATGGAATGGCGGGTTGCACATGGCCAGGTCAAAATACTCGTCGGCCGCAACCACGCCCTCAAATATTGCAGCCTTGTTCTCTTGCAGCCGAATTTCAATGTTGTTTTGCAACACCGGGTTCGCCTGCACGATCGCAGTGGCTGACTCCACAGATATGGGGTCTATGTCCGAGCCCACGAACTGCCAGCCGTAACTCCTGCAGCCCAGGATCGGGTAGATGCAATTGGCGCCCACGCCCACGTCTAAAACGCGGATGGCTTTTTCGCCATCAACGCCATTCCGAGCTTGCAGTACATCGGCCAGGCAGTGGATATAGTCGGCCCGGCCGGGGATGGGCGGGCACAGATAGCCCGGCGGAAAGCCCCAGCTATCCACCCCGTAGAACGCCGACAAGATCGCGGCGTTGAGACAGCGCACGGCTGCGGCGTCGGCGAAATCGATGGTCTTATCGCCCCGCGGGCTCTGGCGCACAAAGGCGCGCAGCGCGGGCTTGGCGGCACACAGCTGGGCAAAGTCATATTGACCCCGGTGCGGATTGCGCGGGTGCAGGCGGTCGGCTGGGCGGTTTTTCACGGGTGTTGTCTCGGTCAGAGCGCCGCTCGGCGATGGGGCTGCGCTCTCTGCTTGGCTGCGCAGTTTATCAGCAACAGCGCCACGGCCCCAACACCTGCGCTGAGTGGGAGACCGCCCGCGGCCCGACCTGCGCGGCCCGGACGTTCCCGTTCGACCGAACGCGGCCCGACCGAATGCCTGAGCTCTCGCCGCACTGGACATAGCGCCACACTCTCAACATCGCACAGCGGCTTTCGGCCTGCGGGGCAGGCACTCCCACGGGTATAGTGCACACCCTCCCAGTGAGAGGTCGACCCCGTTCGACCGAAGGCCCGAGACACCGTCAGTCCAGCCGCACGCCCTGTCGGCGCAGCTCGGACTGCAATGCTTCAATCGACAAGTCGCGCAAACTGCAGCCGTGCTTGACTGACAGCGCGGCCGCCACTCCCGCGCCCTGCCCCAGCACGGCGCAGCAGGCCATGTTGCGGGTGGCGGCGTGGGCCACCTTGTCGCCGCCGATGGCCCGGCCTGCCACCAACATGCCCTCCACCCCCTGCGGCAGCAGCGAGCGGTAGGGCATCTGCATGTAGCGGCCGGTGGTGGGGATGATCAGGATGCCGTAGCCGTCGATGAACTCAGGGTATATGCCAATGCTGTCATCGAAGCGGCCCTGCTCGCGCACGTCCAGCTCCGTCATGTTGTACTGGCCGTCGATCTTGCGCGAATCGCGGATGCCGATGCTCATGCCGAAGTTGCGCAGCCGCACGCCCTCGCAGCCCGGTGCAAAGCGTCGCAGCGCCTCAATGGCCAGCATTGCCTGCTTGCGCCCCTCGATCTCAAAGTGGGTCAGGCTGTCCGGGTCGGTGCCGTCGCAGCCCGCCAGGTGCACCAAATTCATGTAGGTCATCTCGCCGCTGTCGTGCAGCGCACCCCAGGTGCCGCCGATGGTGTTCAGGTTCGGCGGTATAAAGCCCGCGGCGATGGCCTGCTCAATGGGGCGGCGCAGGAAGGGCGAGAACATGCCGTCTTCTTTGCCGGATGTCTCGACCGTCCACTCACCGCTGGACCAATCCTTATAGGTATGTGGGCGCTCGCGCACGTCGTCCATAAAACGCTGCTTGTCCACCCCGGCCACATGGAACATCACACTGGCCGCCTGCACGTCTTCCAGCGGAGTCATTATCGTGGGTGCGCCTGCGCGCTCCGCGACGTCCGCGTCCCCAGTGGCATCTATGACACGCTTCGCGAGCATCGCCTCCCGCCCCGCCTTGCTCTCGGTGATGATGCCGACGATCGTATTGCCCTCCATAATCGGCGCCACAAACTGGCGGTGCAGCATCGGATGCACGCCTGCCTCCTCCACCAGCCGGTCCGCCACCAGTTTGAAACCCTCGCTGTCCAGCTCGTAGCTCAGGGATTGGCTCTCAGGCACCGCGGCGCCCATGGCCTTGGCGCGCTCTTCGAACTCCCAGCCAATACCACCCGCCTCAACCGTCTGCTCGTGCCGGTACCAGGCAAACCCCTCCACCCCTACCACAGTGATGTTGCCGCCAAAACAACCGAAACGCTCCACCAAGCTGACCTGCACGCCTGTGCGCGCAGCGGCGAGCGCGGCCGCCAGGCCACCTGGGCCGGAGCCAACCACCAGCACGTCTGTGTGATGGATGACGTCTATCTCGCGGGCTGTTTCGGTGATCTTCATGCTTTCAAGCTCTCTCAATCAAAGGTTTGCACGGGTGAATACAGCCGCAAACACGGCCCTGAACAAGGGCATTCAACCATTCGACGGGCGACATTACTGTTACCTATGTGTCTCTATGCTTAGTGCCAGTCTCCTGCGCCGGAGCATTCTGGCCATGCGACAATTTACTGCAGCGGTGCCCGCAGCAAAACGAGCGACAGCAGAAAACCCGCCCATGTGGTCTATAAACCGGCGTTTGCGCTGAGATGCATGACGCCACACCAGAGTCGGCCATCGGCACCATTGTCGCCGTGCTGTCCTGCACGTAAACTGCAGGCCCACGCCTTAGATTTTTGCTCATGTCATTCGATACGCTGACCCTGTGCCCCGCCCTGCTCAACACCCTTGAAAAGCTCGCCTTCACTGAGCCCACGGCTGTGCAGCGCGCCGTTATTCCGTCTGTCTTGGGCGGGCGCGACTTGCTTGCCTCAGCGCGCACGGGCTCGGGGAAAACCGCCGCCTACGCGCTGCCGTTGCTGCACCGCTGGTTCAGGGCGGATGCAAAGCGCAAACCCATGAGCCTGATCCTCGTCCCCACCCGGGAACTGGCACAGCAAGTGGCCGCCAGCTTGGGAGAACTCTCACAACAATTGGGCAAACTCAACATCGTCGCACTCTATGGTGGCGTATCGATAAACCCGCAACTGATGGCGCTGCGTGGCGGCGCCGACTTTGTGGTCGCGACCCCGGGTCGACTGCTCGACGTGGTCGACCACAACGGGCTGAACCTGTGGCAAACGCAAACCTTGGTGCTCGACGAAGCCGACCGCATGCTCGACCACGGCTTTGCAGAAGAGCTCGACGAGGTGCTGGGAGAGCTTCCCGACAAATGCCAAACTTTGATGTTCAGCGCCACCATGCCCGCCAAAGTGCAAAAATTCGCCGAACAGCTGCTGGATAACCCCGAACTCATCGAAATCCATGAGCCGATCAATACGATTGTGCAGCGCGCCATCGAAGTCGATGCGAGCAAGCGCACCGCCCTGCTGGAGCAGCTGCTGGAAGAATACAAGCACGCCGGTGCACTGGTCTTTTGCGCCACCAAAATAGGCGCAGAGGAGCTGGCACTGCAACTGCGCCGGGACGACATAAAGGTGGATGCGCTCTATGGCAGTTTGGCGCAGCAGCGCCGCGACGACGTGCTCGAAGGCCTGAAGCTCGGCGAGATCAACGTGGTCGTGGCCACCGACCTCGCCGCACGTGGGCTAGACGTGGACTGCCTGCCCTTGGTGGTGAACTACGACCTGCCGCGCTCAGCGCCCGTGTACACCCACCGCGTGGGGCGTACCGGGCGCGCCGGAAAGTCCGGCGTCGCCATCAGCTTCATCGACGCGGACAGCCACGCGCATTTTGAATTGATCGAAAAACGCGTGGGCATCAAATTGCCGCGCGAGCAGATCGCGGGCTTTGAGCCGACCGATACGCCGCAACCAAGGATGCTGGTGGGCGACAGCAACGGTGGCATCAAGGGCACGCGCATGAGTAAAAAAGACAAGCTGCGCGCTGCTGCGGCTAGACACGAAGACCCGGCTGCAGATTGATTCCCCCGCAGGCTTGCATGGTGAATTGAGCAAGTACTTAGTCATAAGCACATGCCCGTGGGAGACCGCCCGCGGCCCGACCTGCGCGGCCCGGACGTTCCCATTCGACCGAATGCTTGAGCACTCGTCGCCCTGTCATTGCGCGACATCCTTTGCTCCGTGGCGCGGCTTTCGGCCCACGGGGTGTGCGCTCCCACTCGTGGGAGGTCGACCCCGCTCGACCGAACGCGGCCCGACCGAATGCCTGAGCGCACGCCGCACGGGACACAGCGCCACACTTTCAACACCGCGCAGCGGCTTTCGGCCTGCGGGGCATACTTCCCACAAGTTCTATACACACTTCAAGTAGGAGAGCCTTCGAGGCGAATTACCTCAGCTTATCAACCAGGCGCTGGCCGCGGCGACCAACAACACCAGCGCGATGTTCAGGTGCAGCCGCAGCAGCAACACCGCGCTGACCGCTGCGATGACGATCACCCGCCCATCGACCGAATCCCACTCCGGCAGCCACAGGGTCAGGGGCCCGAGCTCCAGCAGCGAGACACGCTGAAACAGCACGTGCAGGCCAAACCAAATAGACAGGTGCAAGATCACTCCCACCACCGCCGCGGTGATCGCCTGCAGCGCCCCCTTGAGTCGGGGTTGCGCCGAGATCCACTCGATGTAGGGCGCTCCGGCAAATATCCAGATAAAACACGGCACAAAGGTCACCCACAGGGTGAGCAGCCCGCCGGCGAATCCCAACGCCAGCCCGCCCTCTCGGAACGCCGCCAGAAAACCCACGAACTGCGTGACCAAGATCAACGGCCCAGGCGTTGTCTCCGCCAGCCCTAAGCCGTCCAGCATTTCCCCCGCCGTCAGCCAGCCGTGCTGACTGACCACATCCTGCGCCATATAACCGAGCACCGCATAGGCGCCACCAAAGGTGACCAATGCCAGCTGGGAGAAGAAGCGCGCAATGTCATGGAGTATCTGCACATCGAACAGCGCGTCGATAAGCAACAACGGCAGAAACCACACCAGCAGCCCGAGCAGCACGACCTTCAATGCGCGCCACCCCGAGTTAGCTGCCAACACCGGCCTGTGCCCGACCGTCGCTTGCGAGGCTGTCAGCGCACCGAACAGCGCAGCCGCCGCGATGATCAGCGGGAAGGGCAAGGAGAAGAAAAAAATGGCGACAAAAGAACACAGCGCCAGCCACCCATGCGCGGGGGCATTGAGGGCTTTTTTGCTGATGCGCAACAGCGCCTCGATGACGATGATCAACACCGCCGCCTTGACGCCCGTGAACAGCACCGCCATCAGTGGCAGCTCGCCCCAATAGGCGTACAGGCACACCAGCGCGAAGATCACCACCGCACCGGGCACCACGAACAACAAGCCTGCCACCAGACCGCCAAACGTGCCCCGCAGGCGCCAGCCGGCGTAGGTGGCGAGTTGCATAGCCTCCGGGCCCGGCAGCAACATGCAAAAGCTCAGGGCGTTGAGGTACTGCTGCTCGCTGAGCCAGTGCCGTTGCTCCACCAGCTCGCGGTGCATCAGCGCGATCTGCGCGGCCGGCCCGCCAAAGGACAGCAGCCCGATGCGTAAAAAGACGGCGATGAACTCGGCCAAGGACACACCCAGCACAGTAGATTCTTCAGGTCCAGCAGTTGTCATGTCTTACTCGGCTTAGATTGCGGCCAATCGTGGCGCTCGCTCTGCGCATCCCGCGCCCAGCGATAGAGGGCGTCGTAGACACCCATGCCGGCTTCCAGCTGCGCCAGATCATCGCGGTGCATGCGCGACAGGCCAAGCGAAATGGCCAACAGACCAGCCGCCTCCGGCACGCTGCTCAGTTGATCAGTATCGGCTGCGCGCACGATGTCGGCGAGCTTTCGCAGCGGCTCACTGTGCAAGCCAAACTCATGCAAAAAAGTATCAAAGCTGCATTGATCACCGCGGTGGCTCCAAAACACGCCTTCCACATCAAAGGGCACGGCATCGAATTTATCCGCCACAGCTTCGACCTGCGACGCCGCGACAAAGAGGAATTCAGCCTGCGGATCCACAAAACGCCGGATCAACCAGGGGCAGGCGATGCGGTCGATCTTGGGGCGCTGGCGCGTGACCCAGCGGCTGGGCTTGGCGTCTCGCAGTGCGGGCAATTGAGCGCTTAAGACCAACGGCAGTTCAGCATCTCGCCAGCCGAACTGCCCCTCGGCAAGCACCTCGGCGCGCACCCCACGACAGCGCAACAAAGCCGCGGCGCCCTGCCCCAGCTTCAGGCCCTTCTGGCAATAGACAATCACTGGCCGGTCCGCGCAGGCGGGCAGTATGTGGTCCAAATTGCGGTGATCACAGCGCAGCGCACCCGGGATCATTCGCGGGTCGTCATCAAAATCGGGGTCTGTGCGGACGTCAATCAGCAGCGGGCATTCCGGCGTGCCAATGAGTCTGGAGAGTTGTTGTGCAGAAATTTCAGTCGGTGAGGCCATAGCAGCATCCAGTTTGGGTGACAATCGTTGGATGCGGAATTTGGCTGGCGCCTCACGAGGCAACCGCGCGCCCCTTGTTTTCATTAGGCCAATTTCGCCCCGACTTGTCAATCACCGCAGCGCCCCAGAACGACGGGGCGCTGTCACAGGCAAGCGAGCTAAGCCAAAGGCCTCAGCGTTGTCATCAACTGTTAGAGCTGGTTGATCATACTACGCAAGCTGGCCTTGCCCGCCTCAAAATCCCGCTCCAAACGGTCCAGCTCTTCGATGAGCTGTTCCTTGGTGACTTTGGTTTCTTTGTGTTTGGCCAGCAGCTTATCCAACTCGGTCAGCGCGCGCTGGAACACCGGAGATACTTCGTACACAGTCTCGCGTTTGTTGGTCCCACCGTCTGTGATCACCATCTTGGCCGCGCGGCCAAACTGGTAGCGACGTGATTTGGGCAACAAAGAACCCGATTGACGCTTGTAGGTGACGCGCAGGAAATCCGCGTTGTTGTGGTTATACGCTGTGTAGCGCACGATTTGATCGGGGTTTTTGATCCCCATTTCATCCAGTGTTTTGTAGTCGCTCATATTTGCCTCTTAAATTTCGATCCGTGTAATCACCGCTGAAGCAGCAGCCCCTAATATATGCCTATTCGATGCCACTTGCAGCGACAAGTCGACAACAATTATCAGTCTTCAATGACGCGACAGCAATCAGTGACGCGCGAACACAGCAATCGATCCCTATAGGGCACACAGAATATTCACATCCAGTCAGTATGCTGCACAAACACAGTAATCAAAGGCGAGAAACGCTGAAACCATGAAAACGGAAAACTGGCCTATGCGCCCTGCGCTTTATGCGTGCTTGTTCGCCAGCGTCGGGCTGTTGGTGCAGCTACTGATCGGGGAGAGTGCTTTTGGTGCCGATGGGCCCGCGCACTGGCGCGCCGCCAGCGCCAGCGGACTGCTCACAGCAAGCGTGGTGTTCGCGCTCTGTGCGCTGCGCTTCCGTCTGCCCGGGGGTGCGGCTTTTTCGCTGTTGCTCGGCGCGCTCACCGCAGGCGTCTGTTATTGGCGTCTCGCGTTCGACTGGCCGGCCGCCTGGAACTTCTTCGCGCTCGGTGTCTCGCTGCTGATCGCCGTCCCCTTCTATCAAAGCTGGCAGCGTTCCCTGCCACTGGACTACGCCGCGCTACACCGCCATGCCTGGGGGAACACCGTTATGCTGGGCCTTGCGGCACTCTTTACGGGCATCAGCTTTGGCATGGCACATCTGCTGGCGGCGCTGTTGCAGCTGGTGGGCCTGGACATGCTTGAAAAGCTGCTTCAAGAGCAGCTCTTCACCTACGGTTTGGCAGGGGCGGCCTGTGGCGGCGCGCTGGCGGTGCTGCGCGAGCACCACGGCATCATCAGTGCCACCCAGGGTTTGATCCAGAGTATTTTGTCCCTGCTCGTGGTGCCCATGACCTTGGGCTTCGCGCTTTTTCTGGGAAGCCTACCCTTTACAGGCCTGTCCTCCCTGTGGGAGGCAACCCACAGCACCACGCCCATTGTGTTTTTCTGCGCCGCCGGCGCGGTGTTGTTGATCAACGCCGTGCTGCGCGAGAGCGACGTCGACAGACAGGCGGGTCGATGGTTGCAAAACGCGGCGCGGATCTTGGCGCTCTGTGTTGCCCCCTTGTCCGTCATCGCCATCGTCTCGCTCAACGTGCGTGTGCAGCAATACGGCTGGACCCCAGACCGGCTCTGGGCCGCGTTGATATGCGCCCTGCTGTCGGCCTATGGGCTGCTCTATGTCGCTGCAGCCTTCAGCGCGAAACACTGGCAGAACTATATTCGCCGACTGAACACCGGCATGGCGATGACGGTTGCCGCCATCGCCCTCTTTCTGGCTACGCCCCTGCTGGATTTCGGCACGCTTTCGGCCCGCGACCAGCTCGCTCGCCTGAGCAACGGCAAAACCAGCCTGGACGATTTTGACGCCGCGGCCCTCGCCTTTGATTTTGGGCCAGCCGGGCGCAAAGCCCTCAAAACACTGAACACAAGCGGACGTCCCGCACTGGCTGAGAAGGTAAAACAGGCCTTGGAAAGCGACGACATATGGAGCGCAAAAAGGCAGCAAGACAACGTCCAGAGCGCTACACAGATCGCCCAAAAACTACAACTCCACCCCCCTGGTACCCCGCTCGACGAAAGCCTGCGCGCAGCACTGGAAAGGGATGCAATCTGCGACGGTACCTATTGCCACCTACTGCTGCAGAACGACAACAAAACCGCTGTTTCGGTCAGTGAACACTGCTGGGGAAAAGAGAATATTTGCAGCCCAGAGTTGAGAAAATACGAGCGCTGCTTTGGTGAATGGCAAACTGTCTACAGCAGCAGCTGCCAGGCGATGCCTTTCGCTTTTATGGACGACCCGGGCATTGAACACCAACAAAATAGGGCGCGACAAAACGCTGCAGCATTGGCCGGAGAAATAGAGATTCGAGAAGTCACACGCCTGCAGCTCTTCATCGGCGGCGAAGCAATTGCCGGTCCTTTCGACTGACGCGTTGCCCGTGGACACGAGCGACAAATGGACGAAACGGTGGGCGGCACAGCCCCCGCTCCCCGGTAACTTGATTGCAGCAGCGCGGTATCCGCAGGTATGACTAGCGAATGCTCAATCGCGCTCGAATTTATACCCCATGCCGTACACGGACTTGATCAAGTCCTGACCGTCGCTCTCCGCCTCCAGTTTGCGCCGCAAGTTCTTGATGTGGCTGTCTACCGTGCGCTCGGACACCACGCGGTGGTCGCCGTAGAGGTGGTCCAGTAGCTGTTGTCGGCTGTAAATGCGCCCCACGCTGTCACTCAACAGCGAGAGCAGCTTGAATTCAACCGGTGTCAGCACCAGTGCGCGGCCGTCGATACTGGCGTGCAAGGTCATGGGGTCCAGCTTCAGACCGACCGAGATGGCACTGTCTCCCGCCGACGAGCGCCGCAGGATATTTTTGATGCGAACAACCAGCTCCCGCGGGCTGTAGGGCTTACAGATATAGTCATCGGCCCCCAGCTCCAGGCCAATCAGTCGGTCGATCTCGTCTACCCGTGCGGTCGCCATTACCACCGGTATGTCGTGCTCCGCGCGCAACTCGCGGAACACCGTCAAGCCGTCTTTGCCCGGCAGCATCAAATCCAATACGATCAGGTCGGGCACAGACTGTGCGACCCATGCCTGCACCAGATCCCCCCGATAAAGGCAAGCCGTGCGGTAGCTCGCCGCTTGCAAATACTCCGCGAGCACTTCAGACAGCGCCGGCTCGTCTTCGACGATCAATATCAATTTTTCTTCACGCATGGCCACTTACCTGTTCTGTGCTGTGCCGCGGCATGCGGCACTCTACCTGCAGCCCGCCCAGCGGACTGTGGGTGGCTGTCAATTTACCCCCGTGTGCCTCTACAATCTGCTCGGCTATCGCCAGCCCCAGCCCAGAGCCGCCACTGTGGCGGTTGCGGGATACATCGGGCCGGTAGAGGCGTTCAAACAGCTTCGGCAGCGCTTCATCGCTCACCCCGGGGGCGCTGTCATTTATTTGCACAATCACCTCTGTGGCGGTTTGAAAGCTGCGAATACGCACTTCGCCTCCGCTGTCGGTGTGCTGCAAACTGTTGTCCACCAAGTTGTTGAACAGCTGGAACAAGCGGCTCGGGTCGCCCCGTGTTTCCAGCGCCATTTCCGTTGTGTGCAAGTGGATTTCCAGCCCACGGCTTTCAGCCCGCGCGTCATTGGCCAGGTGCACATCTTGCAAAATCTGGTTCAAGTCCAGTTTCTGTTTGAGCTGCTGCAAGAGACCTGCATCCCCCAGCGACAGCTGGTGCAAATCATTCACCAATTTCGTCAGTGATAAGACCTGTGCGTGCAGTGCCGATATACGGCGAGGCTCGGGCTTGCGTATGCCGTCCTGGATCGCCTCGATTTCGCTGCGCAACACCGCGAGTGGTGTACGCAGCTCGTGTGAGGTATCCGCTATCCACCGCTGACGGAGATTTTCCTCTGCTTCCAAGGTCTGCGCCAACACGCTGAAATCCCTCGCCAGATCCCCTAATTCGTCCCTAGATTTAAGCTCAATGCGGTGGCTGTATTCGCCGGCGGTGAGCCGTTTAGTGCCCGCCGCAAGCTGCTGTATGGGCCGCAGAAAATGGCGCACCAGCAAGGCTGCGGCCAGCAAGGCCAACAACATAGCTACTGGGGCCAACCAAGCCAACAATGCCAGCTGGCGCTCTCTGAATTTTGCCGCGAGCGCGTCGTCGATGATCAAAGGTGACTGCAATAACAACCAACCAAGCACCTCGTCCTCGGCCTGCAAAACCACGCGGTGCAGCGTTGCGCCTTCGGATGGCTTGCCACTGGCTATCTTTTTACTGCCGTTGATGTATTCGCCCAGATGATCGATCAGCGCGATGCGGAGTTCAAAAGGTCGACCCTTGTGTGGCGGCGGACGGGGACGCGAATCCGTGAGCGCAGCAAAGTCAGGCAGCCCGTCTCTATTGCGGGGGCCGTCGGGTCCGCGTGGCGGTGGGCCGCGCATCCCGTCCGGCAGACCGTTCAGACTTGGTGGCGCCCCCATCGGGCCGATGAAACCTGGCGGGCCAGCTGGCCCCCAAGAAAAGAGCAGCCTATGCCAGCTCGAGCCGCCCTCTCTGAGGCTATCCCAGCTGCCCTCACGCGCGTATTGCTCGACGAAGGACTCGGCGACTATCTCCAGACGCTGTAACTCTTGTGCGAGCAGGTAGTCATTGAAGCCACGTTTGAAATTCCAATTGACGAACATCAACACCGCGATGATCACAGCAGTCACCACCGCGGCAAAGGCGATAAACAGCTTGTGGAATAAAGTAAGGCGCATCATGTGTACTGCACGGAGACGGAGGGAGGCAAAGATAATGATGGCACGGAATCGTGCAGCAATTATGCAGAAGCATGGAAAGTGACGTGACAACAACTAAGCATAGATCGCTTTATCCTAGAAATGTCTCTTTCAATCCGTAGAGCCACAGCCCCTGCGCCGAACCTACGGCAGAGATTAAGTCCCGATATCAGTCGCCCGCACTCAGAACGCCGAAAATGAAGATGTCGCCCTACGACAGGTCTTCATTTTCAGCGCTCACATTGCGCGCGTTATTCGAATTCCATCGCCTCAAAAATACGACCGGCGTTGCGCTTGGCTAAGTCATCAAAGGTGTCGAGGTGCGCATAGGCCGACTGGTCGATGTTGTAAGCGTCTTCCAACGTACCGTCGGCGTCGAGCAGCTCAGCAATGGCGTCACGCACGTGCCTTAGATAGCCTACGGTGTAACGCTCCACTTCGTCCATGGTGGTGGGTGCGCCGTGGCCAGGAATAACTGTTTTCGCACTCAGCGCGGCGAAGGCTTCCCAAGTTTCTATCCATGCGGCGGTGTCGGTGTGTTCAAACACAGGCAACAGGCGTTGATGAAAAGCAATATCGCCGGCAATCACAAGTTGTCGCTGCGGGAGCCAGACGACAATGTCGCCGGGGCTGTGTGCAGGGCCGAGGTTCAGCAGCTCGATCCGTTCACCGCCCATTTCGATGAAATAACTGTCCGAGAAGGTCACGTCAGGCCGCGTCAAACGTGTGCCCATGGCCTTGTCGCGCTGCCGACCTTGCATGCGCTCCAGTGACGCGTAACCAAGAGCCTCCATTTCCGTTTCGGTGTCTTCATGCGCAATCACCACCGCACCCTGCTCCTGCCAATAGTTACTGCCCAACATGGCGTGGCCCTGGCCATTCTCCAAGGAAACGTATTTCACCGACTGCTCAGTGACAGCCTTAATCTCGTTGTGCAGCGCCTGGGCCAAGAGGTAACTGCTTCCCGCGTTGACCACCAAGACCCCTTCGTTGGTGACAATAAATGATAAATTATTATTGTGCCCGGAGTTTTCATAGGACGGTGGCGCTGTAGCTCCAATAGCTGACCAGACACCTGGCATGACTTCCAATGGTCGGCTAAAAAGCATTGATCCGGGGTATTCATCCGTCAAGCTGACGGCTAACTTGGCGTCGCGCCACGCAAAAAATCCGTCGGTGTAGTTGTAGACTTGGGTATAGCCCATGTCTTTGAGGGTTTTTGCTGCCAGCGGACTCCTGACCCCAATACCGCAAAATGTGACAATGGGGGTATTTTTATCCGGCACCAAGCTCTCTATCTGGAACTCCAACCACCCGCGCATCAGGTTGTGGCTGCGATAACCTCCCTTGATCGTGCCGCCGAGCGTGGCAATCTCACTCGGTGATCTCACGTCGAGCAATACAACATCGTCTCGACTATTTAGCAGCTCTTGTAATTTCGCGGTAGAGAGTTCCACGGCATCTGTAACATCATTTTGTGCCTGTACTGCCGTACATAACAGCAGTATGACTGCCACTGCTCTACCTACCCTAAAAATAACGCTTAAGACAGCTTCCGCAGAAGCAACAATTACTACCCACATGCACTACCCCTTCCACAAAGAAACCACAACAACTTGACGAATGCCTCGTCGGAGCGCTTAATATACATAATTGTATATCGTTCTGACTTGCCGAGCTACAATCAAAAGCAATACTGGAGGAGTGTTTGTATGTTTTTAAACTCGATTCGTAAACTTCGTGTTCCCAGCGCATTGGCTTTCGCAGGACTGTGTTCAGCATTCGTGCTCTCTCCTGGGGCCTATGCAGATAGCCCCAGCGCCGAAGACATTGCCGAAGGGAAGAAAATTGCTTTTAGTCGGAAAAAAGGCAATTGCTTAGCCTGCCACGCCATGGACGATGGCACCTTAGCAGGCAACGGTGGCCCGCCATTGATTGTGATGAAAGTGCGCTACCCAGACATAAAAGTGCTGCGCGCTCAAATTTGGGATGCAACCGAACGCAACCCCAACTCAATCATGCCCCCCTTCGGTCGTCACGGGATTTTGAACGACGACGAGATAGATAAAGTAGTCGCCTACGTGAGCAGCCTTTAAACCTCTACAGGAACCGGTGATGGATACAATCAACAAGTCTAGAAGATCCCTACTAAAAGGGTCCCTACTCGCGACCACGCTAGGCATAAGCGGCATCGTAGAGTTACTCACCATGGGACAAGCACATGCGGCTTGGCCAAAAGCGGCCTTCGACGGTGAATCCATGGCCGACGTCATGAAAGAGCTGTTCAACGAAGAATCAGTGCCCAATGTATCAGATGAAGTTCATCTGAAGGCTCCCGATATTGCCGAAAATGGTTCGGTTGTGCCGATCAGTGTGGAGACATCAATACCCGGCGTGACACGCATCGTTATTTTAGTCGAAGAAAATCCCTCGCCCATGACAGCATCATTCGACCTGAGCCAAAACGCTGCGGCCAACGTTTCTACCCGTATCAAGATGGGAAGCACTTCCAACGTAATAGCAATGGTTGAGGCAGAGGGAAAGATCTACGCAGCGCGCAAAAACGTCAAAGTTACTATCGGCGGATGCGGCGGATAACAACGCACGCAAGCGATTGAACCCAATTTTATTAGGAGGCCCGCGATGGCTGGTATTAAGGCAAAAGCTAAGCAAAAAGGCGACCTAGTCCAGGTCAAAGCCCTCATGAAGCACCCGATGGAAACCGGGCAGCGTAAAGACAAAGAAGGCAATAAAATCCCTGCGCACCACATCACTGAAGTGACGGTGTCCGCGGGCGATAAACCCATGGTCACTGCGCATTTCGGCACCGCTGTTTCTAAGAACCCCTACATTTCACTTTACCTTTCTGGTCCACAAAAAGGCGACACCCTGCAAATATCTTGGATTGACACTTCGGGTGAAACCGCCAGTACAGATGTTGTCGTGAAATAGAAAAACAACAGCAAATTCACTTTGGGGAAAGAACAATGAAAAAAATCACCACCCTAGTGGTAGCGGCTGTCCTGGCATCTGCGGGAGCCGTCAGTGCGGGGCCGGAGGAAGATCGCAACGCTTTTAGCAAATATTTTACTCAACGTTTTTCCGATGTCCCCCTCGCTGATTTTATCAACGGTATCTACGCGATTGACGCCGCTTCTCGTGAGCAATGGGAAGAAATTGAAGAATTCCCTCCCTACGAGCTGGACGTGGATGCAGGGGAAGAGCTGTACACACAAGCCTTTGCCAACGGCAACAGCTACGCTACGTGCTTCGGCGACGATGTCAGTGCGATCCGGGCACAATACCCTCAGTGGGATGAAGAGCAAAAACAAGTGATCACACTTGAGCTCGCGGTCAACCAATGCCGAGAAGCGAACGCTGAGAAAGCGCTGAAATACAAGAAAGGCGCCATCGCACAGCTCACCGCCTATATTTCGATGCACGCTCGTGGCGGCACCATCGCCGTCTCTATTCCTGAAGGCCAGCCCGAAGCACTGGCAGCCTACGAAAACGGCAAAGAATTTTTCTACAGCAAGCGTGGGCAATTGAATTTCTCCTGCGCCGACTGCCACGTCAGTAGTGCAGGCAACTATGTCCGCGCCGACCGGCTGAGCCCATCCCTCGGGCACACCAGCCACTTTCCTGTATACCGCTCCAAATGGGGTGAACTGGGAACGCTGCACCGTCGCTTCGGCGGCTGCAACAAAAACATCAGAGCCAAACCACTGTCTGCACAAGGCGAGGAATACCGCAACTTAGAATTTTTCCTCGCATACATGAACAATGGCTTGGAATTAAACGGACCCGGTGCACGCAAATAGGGCTGAAAAGCAGGAGAACCTAAAAATGATTAGACTAACTTTTCCATCCCCAGCGTCGCTGTGCATGGTTGCGATCATGACCATACCGGCTCTGTCGATAGCGGCGGACAAAGACGGTGCAGCAACTGCTTGTGAAGTAGCGGAGAATGCTCGCAAAGCTGCTGCAGCGGTTAAAATGGAGTGGACCACCACTGGCAAGCTGATCAAAGCTGGCAATAAAGCGATAGAAAAAGGTGACTTTGCCAGTGCCTTGGAATTCTGCCAAAAGGCAAAGTTCCAAGGTGACACGGCTGTGGACCAGGCATCGCGCGAGGCGGCGGCCTGGCGAGCTCGCGTACCAAAATAACAGACGCATGCAACGACCGGTAGGTGCTCCCTCCGCACTTATCGGTCGAATATTGCTGCCAGTTAATTCTGCTTCGCCCTCCCCAAATCTAAAGTGATATTTGGCGTCTGTTTTTCTGCTGACGCTTCAACCCAAAACGAGATCCGATGATGGCCATCAATCGCCGTGAATTTCTTCAGTACATGTCCATCGCTTCCGCCAGCGGTGTACTTGCACCCGCCAGCGCTCATGCTGCCCGCTCAAGTGATATGTACGCCGCTCCCGCCTTTGGCAACGCGCGCATACTGCACATGACTGACTGCCACGCACAGTTGAATCCGGTGAACTTTCGCGAGCCCAGCATCAATCTTGGCATAGGCAATGCGCACGGCAAGCCTCCCCATTTGGTGGGGAAAAATCTACTCGATGCCTTTTCGTTAACCGACCCTCGATTACAGCACGCTTTCACCTACCTGAACTTCAGCGATGCAGCCCAACGCTACGGCAAGATGGGCGGCTTTGCCCACCTAAAAACATTGATTGATCAGCAGCGCGCCGAGGTTGGGGACAGTCGCTCGATATTGCTGGACGGCGGTGACACCTGGCAAGGCAGCGGGACTTCGCTATGGACTCGCGGTCGAGACATGCTCGGCGCAGCCAACCTGCTCGGCGTTGATGCCATGACCGGTCACTGGGAGTTCACTTATCCAGAAGAAGAAATACGCCAGCTGGTGGACAGTTTTGACGGCGAGTTTCTCGCACAGAATGTCATTGTGAGCGAAGAAGCACTGTTCGATGATGCCATTGCCTACGACGAAGACACGGGTCACGCCTTTAAACCCTACACGATCAAGACAGTAGGCGGAGCCCGTATAGCGGTGATTGGGCAAGCCTTCCCCTACACCCCCATCGCCAACCCCCAGCGCTTCATTCCCAACTGGAGCTTCGGCATCCGTGATCAGGAAATGCAAGCTCTGGTGGACGACATTCGTGGCAAAGAAAAACCGGATGCGGTCATTGTGCTCTCCCACAACGGCATGGACGTCGATCTAAAAATGGCCTCGGTCGTCACCGGCATAGATGCGATTTTTGGCGGCCATACCCACGACGGCGTACCGGGTGCTATTCCCGTCAGCAACAGGAGCGGAAAAACACTGGTGAGCAACGCCGGTTCAAACGGTAAGTTTTTGGGGGTCATGGATCTCGACATAAAGAACGGCGCGGTGAAGGGGTTCCGGTACCGCTTGCTGCCTATTTTTTCCAATCTGCTCGAAGCCGACAAAGAGATGCAGGCTTATATAGACCAAGCCCGTGCGCCCTATCTGGACACACTCACCGAAGAGCTGGCGGTCTGTGACGACTTGCTCTATCGTCGCGGCAATTTCAACGGTACTTTTGACCAGATAATCTGTGATGCACAACGTGCCGTCGGTGATGCACAAATTGCACTGTCACCGGGCTTTCGCTGGGGCACCTCGGTGCTGCCCGGTCAGGCAGTCACGATGGAAGCGGTACTCGACCAAACCGCTATCACCTACCCCGAAACCTACGTTCGGGAGATGGCGGGTTCGGAGATCAAACTCATTTTGGAGGATGTCTGCGACAATTTGTTCAACACTGACCCCTACTACCAGCAAGGCGGTGACATGGTGCGGCTCGGTGGCATGGACTACACGGTTGATCCCAAGCAGACGATCAACCACCGTATATCTGACATGCAGCTTGACGACGGCACAGCGATAGAGGCCAACAAACGCTACAAAGTGGCTGGCTGGGCTACATCGGGCACTCAATCATCGGGCCCTCCCATCTGGGACGTGGTCGCAGACTATCTGCGTGAGCAATCGGAATTCAGCATCAAAAAAATGAACACACCCAAAATCAAGAACATGGACGGAAACCCCGGACTTGGATTAGGTTGATGGCCGCTCGCCTGCTCATTGTATTGGCTCTGTTGCACTCGCTGGCCAGTGCCACCGCCTCAGTGCCTATACCAGTGCCAATACAAGTGCTTGATTCCCTGCCAGAAACAGCTGTACACGCCCGTAAGAACGGCCTTGTCACCATTATTTTGCTGACATTGCCAGACTGCAGTAGCTGCGAGTACGTGAAGACCCGCCACCTCATCCCGCTGCAATCCAGCTTAGAGGGAAAAGCTCTCTTAAGAGAAATTGTGCTCTCGGATCAGCCTCTTGTGGATTACGACGGAACAACCACAACCGCGGAAGAATTTGCGCAGCGCTATGGCGCAAACTTTGCCCCCACCGTGTTGTTTCTCGACGCCGATGGCAAACGCCTGAGCAAGTCACTTGTGGGCCTTAGCTCCCGCGATTTTTATGGGTTTTATCTTGAAAAATCTATCGACAACAGTTTCAAGAAAATGAAACAACAGTCCGCTTCAAATCATTCCACGTAATTGGCAAATCCGATTTTGTGGCACGAGTGGAACCGGTGATATTGCCGTTAAGGTACAAAATACCAGTGCCTACTGAAACAGCTGCGGCACGCAAAAATTATCCAAGCGCAACGCCGCACAACACTTTTAGAGAGCGTCACATTCAGCTGTCCTTATTAGCAGCGTGAACTAGCGCCGAAGACAAACTCTTATGGCAGCGAAAATGGATCCTTGCTCAAGGTAGCGGATACCGATAAATGCCCCACAGACAATACTGGCCAAGGCCAACAGAGAGGTCAATGCCAGTGTCGACATGCCTGTCAGCCCCTGCCCAAAGGTGCATCCCCCCGCAAGCACACCTCCCGCCCCCATCAGTCCACCACCCCCAATGTAACGCAGCATTTCACGGGCGTCTTCGAAGCCCTTCAGCGCCCAATCACCGCGCAGCAGCGCCGCCAGAAAACTACCAAACACCACCCCCACCACGGTCGACACCGTAAAGTTTAAAGTGCTACCCGTCCACAACATAAAATACTGCAAGCTGTCGCCGATGGGCGCGACAAAAGCAAGTGATTTGAGCGGCACTTCATCGAAATCGTCCACGACGAACCAACCCGTGGCCAGCCAGCCTAACACCACCAAGCCACCGACCAATACACCCGCAGCGAGGCGCCGATGCATCTGCAAAAAAGACCGATCAAGAGCGATGAAGTAGAGCAGTGGAACACAGAGCAACGACGACGCCAACAGCTGAGCCCACCCCGGCGAGAGAGCAAAGGCACTGCCGACAACAGCGCTTACACTTTGCTCTGACAACCAATAGCTGGTGTCCAGCGAACCCCATTGAGCCAGCCACTGGCGCGGCACTGACAAGATGCCGCGCATGGTCATATAGGCCGTGATGCCAAGCACCATCACCGCGACCATCGCACGTAAATCCCCAGTGCCAATCATGGCGAGACTACGAGCGCCACACCCACAGGCCATCACCATGCCAAAGCCAAACATGACCCCGCCAACAATTGCACCTTGCCAATAAATGACGGTTTGCAAATAGGGCGTCTGGTCTAACTGCAAGAAACCCAGCCACACACACAACTGCGTACCAATCACTGCGATTACGATGGCCAAGGCCCACGAGCGCATTCGACCATAATTCTGAGACAGTGCGATGTCCGCCACAGCCCCCATGGTACAAAACCGGGTATAAATCAGCGTTATTCCGAGCGACAAGCCAATCGCAAAGCCTAAAGCCGCAACAAGGAATACTGTGTGAGACATCTTTGACACCCATGCAGTTCAGGAAATAGTTTGTTCATTCATTATATATTATTGTATAATGTGTTTCTATGAAGCTCGCTCACTGAATCACTGGGACGATGAAATGGCGTTCAAAAAACCAATCCCCTATTCCAAGCATCTCTCGTCAAAATCCGAGAACCAAGCAGCCCTTCAAAGACGGGGCTTTCTCCGCTCGTCACTCGGTTTTGCAGGAGCGGCAACTGCCGCCGGTACCGCCACAGCTGCCAGTCCGCAAAACCTACCACCCAACATCCCCAAGTGGAATCAAGCGCTTGGCGCCAGTGTGGACAAGGCCCCTTATGGCATGCCCTCCCCTTATGAGAGTGACGTGGTACGACGCAGCGTGGAGTGGTTGACGGCTACCCGCGAATCATCGATCAACTTTACCCCGCTACACGCCCTGGACGGCATTCTGACGCCCAACGGATTGTGCTTTGAGCGCCACCACGCCGGAGCCCCTGAGATCCCCGTTGAAGAGCACCGCTTGATGATACACGGGCTGGTCGATCAGCCGTTGATCTTCTCGATGGATGATCTGATCCGTTTTCCGCCTGAAAGCCGTATTTATTTTCTCGAATGCGCGGCGAACAGCGGGATGGAGTGGCGCGGCGCTCAGCTGAACGGCTGTCAATACACCCACGGCATGGTGCACTGCGTTCAATACACAGGGGTTCGCCTTAAAACACTGCTCGATGCCTGCGGCGTAAAACCCACGGGCAAGTGGCTGCTGGCTGAGGGCGGCGACGCCTCTGGCATGAGCCGCAGCATTCCCATCGACAAAGCGCTGGAAGACTGTTTCGTCGCTTACTCAATGAATGGCGAACGCCTGCGCGTTGAGCAAGGCTACCCCCTGCGCATGGTCGTGCCCGGCTGGGAAGGCAATATGTGGATCAAGTGGCTGCGGCGCATAGAAGTCGGCGATCAACCTTGGTACCACCGCGAGGAGACATCCAAATACACCGACCTGCTTGAAAACGGCAAGGCACGCGAATTTACGTGGGTCATGGATGCCAAAAGTGTCATTACATCTCCCAGCCCTGAGATGCCATTACGGCGTGGTGGGGTGCAGCAGATCAAGGGCCTGGCGTGGTCGGGCCGTGGAGCTGTTAAAAAGGTGGATATCTCCTTCGACGGCGGCATGAACTGGACGACAGCGAGACTGGACGACCCCGTATTGCCCAAAGCCCTCACCCGTTTCTACCTAGACTGGCACTGGGACGGCGAAAATGTCTTGATGCAAAGTCGCGTGATGGACGAATTTGGCTATGTGCAACCGCAAATCCATCAGTTGCACAAAGCCCGTGGTGTCAACTCGATCTACCACAACAACAGTATTCAAACTTGGCATATCCACAAAAACGGAGATGTTGAAAATGTTCGCCTCGGTTAAGAAATGCTTCAACGTACTCGTCATTGTTGGGCTCTTTTGCAGCGCCACAACCACGTTTGCAGCAAACAAGGTTGAAGTCCGCACACTGGGTCAGAAAGCAAGCCCTGATCAAATACAAGGCTGGGACATCGATATACGACCTGACGGCCTAGGCCTGCCCGAAGGCTCCGGGGATGCCACTGCCGGTGAGGATGTTTTTATTGAAAAGTGTGCTGCCTGCCACGGGGAATTTGGTGAGGGCGCGGGACGCTACCCGGTACTCACCGGTGGCGAGGGCACCCTGGATTCTCATGACCCGGTCAAAACAGTGGGCAGTTATTGGCCCTATGCAACGACCTTGTTCGACTACATCAACCGGGCCATGCCCTTTGGCCATGCCCAAAGCTTGAGCAGTGACGAGGTCTATGGCATGACAGCTTATATCCTGTACATGAACGAAATCATCGACGATGACTTGGCACTCAACGCGGACACGCTGGCCAGAGTCGAGATGCCCAATCGTTATGGGTTTATTGAGGACGATCGCCCCGACGTGCCGACTGGAGAACCTTGCATGAATAATTGCCTGAGCAAGCCAGCGACAGTTGTAGGCCACGCCCGCCAGGTAGACGTCACGCCCGAGAAAGAGCTAGAAACAGCGACATCAGCAAAAATTGCTGAAGCAGACGGATTTGAAAAAGGGAAAACAATCTACGCTCAGTGCGCTGCCTGCCACTCACTTGCCGACGGCGAGCATAGATTTGGACCCAGCCTGTACGGTTTAATCGACCGTAAAGCTGGGGCTGAAGTGCAGTTTCTTAACTACTCAGCCTCCTTGGCAGGCGCCGATTTCATCTGGTCAGAAGACAAGCTGAAAGCGTTCCTCAGCTCTCCACAGACTTTTCTACCAGGTACAAGCATGCCATTCTTCGGTTTCGACAACAGCGATACCGTGGATAGCTTGTTGATTTATTTGAAAGAAGCCACGAAAAAATAGTAGTCAATACATGACTTTATAAGAAGGTGATGATCGACTGAGGGGGACTGGGTTACAATAGGATTCTCGCTTGCAAAGTCAAATGAAATGGCACTACCACGTCACAACCTGGTTGATACCCTAGAGAAATCAGAGGGCACAGCTGCTGCACTCGCGCTGTTGAAATCGCTCGCAAATATCGATCGACTGACCATTCTGTGCAGTTTGATCGAATCGGAAAAAAGCGTCAGCGAGCTGGAGAAAACCCTCGGTATCCGGCAGCCCACGCTGTCGCAACAGCTCGCTCGCTTGCGCAGCGATAATCTGGTGCGAGCTCGACGTGAAGGCAAAGCGATTCACTACAGCATCGGCAGCCCGGAAGTAGAGCGTGTTGTCGAGTTGCTATACGACATTTATTGTCGCTAGTCTGCAGTACAACTAGCGACCGTTCGTTTGAGACCGAATCCTGTGGAGATGAATATCCGCACAGTCTTCGATATAGCCGTCACGGGTGTTTCTCCACAATAGCCCTAGCACCTAAGCAGGGATACCCGATGCCTGCCCACACTCGATCCATAAGCGGCATCACTGACAATGGGCCACCAAGTGATGCTGAACATATTGGTGTTCGCCGACGAAGTCTTCGTAAACTCTATTGAATCAGTTAATCCGTGGCGCATTGCAGGCAACAAGCAAATACGCCAGCACTGATTGACTCAAGATCCAAACACACGCCTTTAGAATGAGGCGTCTTCGATCTCTAGATACAGCAAACTGACGTGCCGGCCAAAGACTTCTTCAAAACCACCCCAGTTGTGCCAGCGCTCGAACTGAGGCCGTATTTTTTCCTTGATCTGAAAATCCATCAAGCCTTCTTCGTATTCAATTTCAACAAGCTGATAGAGCAACGAAAGGTAGTCGAGATAGCCTTCTGCGGCATGCGATCCAGCCGTCGCCGGACCATGGCCCGGCACATAGACATCTGCCTCAAGCGCCACAGCGCTCTGTAGAATCTCGATATTGCCTCGGAAACTGCCATCGTCCATACGGCCCAATTGATGAAACACTGCCGTATCCCCCAGAAATACCACCGAATGCCCGGCTGCTTGCTGTATTTGAAGCACAATATCGGAGTCGGTATGCGCCTGTGAATTGCTCAGGAAATTCACATTGGCATCGCCAAATACCAACGGCTGGTCCGGCGAAACGATGGAATCCGGGTAGTGAACGACTGTCTCGTCCAGCGCACCGTCGGTCATTTCGGACAACAGCGACAGCCAGCTCTCCCCTACTCCGCTTGATCTTTTGTTGACCAGATTTTCATGTGCATAAAACACTGCCTCGGGATAGCGCTCGGCGATCTGTTGATTTCCCAACCAATGATCGCCATGCACATGGGTGTTGAAAACAGCGATCACCGGCAGATCACTGATTTTTTCGATCTCCGTAATCAACCGCTCGGCGTGGCGCTTGGAGATGCCTGTGTCGATCATGAGCAAGCCCTCGTCGCTGACCACCACACCCACGTTCGTGATCCAACCGAGATTCCGCGGATTCGGGCCGCCCTGCAATCCGTGAATCACATACACATCAGGCGCCACTAGCGTCGCCTGCAACTCATTTGGCGACTTCGGCAACGCGTGTTCAATCGCCTCGGCAGCCGCGGCATGAGAGAAAATCAAGAACATAAAACTAATGATCATTTGCAGCATGAGCAAGGCCCTCTATAGTCCTTCTTCATTATATGTATTTATAGAATGTTTTGCGCAAAACAATTCACCCTCCCGCCCCATGAGAGTGCGATTACGCCGTCATACACAGTACTGATTACCATCAATGCCGACAGAAGCGCAGGTACTTCAAGCTCCGTGAGCGAAATTGATCGAGTTTTGTTCAGCGGATAAACACTGCGGATATAGCTTTTCGGCATACTTTTCAGCGGACACTGCTGATGGATTGGTGCCATTGTGGCCAATGCGATTACAAGCAAGCGCCTAGTTTATATTCGGCAT
>JAWSVD010000508.1:0-1210 GCA_033852095.1 Granulosicoccaceae bacterium
CGCAAATGCACCCGCAGCAACCGCCTGTGAACTGGGGCGGCATTTTGATGTGGCGCGGCACCACCCGCATGGCGCCGATGCGCACGGGTTCGTCCTTTGTGGGTTTAGGGTCGCCCAATCATCGCATGGTCATCTACCCCATCTCTGAGGTGGGCGATGACGGACTGGCCGACGTCAATTGGATAGCCGAACTGGTGATCGATGGCAGCGACGGGTGGCAGCAAAAGGGGTGGTTCAAACCCGTCCCGGCTGAGGATTTCGTGCACCTGTTTGAAGACTTCACCTACGATTGGCTGGATGTGCCCAGCATGATCAATCAGTCCAAAGAAGCCTATGTGAACCCCATGATCGACAGGGACCCCATTTCGTTCTGGACCGAGGGGCCCGTGGGCTTGATGGGGGATGCCGCCCATGCCATGTACCCAACAGGTTCCAATGGCGCCAGCCAGGCTATCATCGATGCCCGTGTGCTGACAGCTAAGATTCGTGAACACGGTGTTGGCGCCAAGGCCCTCAAATCCTTCGAAGAAGAGCTGATCGGCCCGGTAAACGAGCTGGTGTTACGAAACCGCAGCGCTGGCCCCTTTGGATTGCTGAACATAGTCGACGAACGCTGCGGTGGTGTGTTTGACAATATCGATGAGGTGATCAGCGTCGAAGAGCGGGATGAATTTATGGCTAATTACAAAAAGGCGGCGGGCTTCGCCATACAGCAATTGAACAATTCACCCCCCATTCTGCCGATGGATAACAGCTAGTCGGCTATCCCATCAGCGGTTGCGCGATCTGTTGTCGGTGCTGCTCAATACGGGTGGTGCCGCTGTAGCCTTTTTGTTGTGGTTGTGCCTACGGCCCGCAATTACGCACGGGCTTTCCCTCAGGGTATGGCGCGCTTCCGGGCCCAGGTTTCATGTTCTTCTGTGGCAATTATCGCCTTCTCATCACCTGTAACGGGGAAGGCAGCGCAGGCAGCTTGCCGATCGGCAGTGGCGGCTTGAGTTGTTTGTTTGTCAGCGCATTTCGGATATAGTTTTTCAATGGCGGCAGCCGGTTCGCGATGCCCAAGGTCGCTTTGCGGACCAGCTTGGCGGGGAGGGTGTCTTGGGTGAACAGGCCAACGACAAGGTTGGTACCGTGATACAGAATCCGGGTGATCTGCATGTGCTCGCGCTCATAGCGTCGCAGAACCTGCAGCGAGCCGATGTGTTGG
>JAWSVD010000509.1:0-522 GCA_033852095.1 Granulosicoccaceae bacterium
CTCAAGTGCCGATAGGTTCCCGTTAGCGCTGATTTGATGTTGCCCAAACACGTGTTCACCCACTTGAAATCTGGCTTCTGCGCCGCCTTTCTGCCTCCTCCTGACACTATCGCTGTGTGTATGCACCCCGCCAGCTTGACCGCTGCAAAACAGGCCAATCCATCGCTGAACACTTGTGTCTTCGGCTCCAGATTTCGCCGCGCAAAACTCTCCACCTCCGCGCTGGTAAATCCTTTCACGACTTGGAACACCATTCGCAGCGGTCTGCCACTTGCATCTGTCTCTACAGCGGCAATAAAGGGCGTTTTCCCTGGCGATCCGCGCCCTGATTGCCCAGGCTTGCGTTCTCTTTCACCGCCCAAGTACGCATCGTCCATCTCCACGCGCACCCCCAGTTTGATGCCAGATTCGCGTTCTTTCATCACTTGCATCAGCTTGTGTTTGACCCGCCACGCCGTGTTGTAGGTGACTCCGAGTCGACGCATCAGCGCCAAGGCTGAAATGCCGTTTTTCGACTGGGTC
>JAWSVD010000070.1:0-9855 GCA_033852095.1 Granulosicoccaceae bacterium
GGCGGCATGCCCTGCAATCGACAACGTCGTTGTGGGAACACGAAATAGCCAGCAACATTGCAACGGAATCGTGAAGTAATGCTTGGCTGGCTCCGAGATCCGCGGATGCGCTTCGCTTATTCGCCCTACGGATTCGATGCAGCACTGGCTCTGGGGCGCCGATGGACGCAGGCGCATCGGCGGTGGCGTGGTGCCGCCAAACGCAAAACGGCCGCACGATGGTGCGGCCGTTTGCTGTGGAGCAGTGAGGGCTTTAAGCCAACGCTGTCTCTGCGGGCACGTATTCGTAACCCAGGTCTTCGGCGACTTCGCGGCAGGTGATTTTGCCGTCGATCACATTCAAACCGTTGCGCAGGTGCTCATCATCCATCAGCGCTTTTTTGTAGCCCTTGTTGGCGATCGCTATTGCGTACGGCAAGGTTGCGTTGTTGAGCGCGTAAGTCGAGGTGCGCGGTACGCCGCCGGGCATGTTGGCGACACAGTAGTGCACCACGTTGTCGACAATGTAGGTGGGGTCTTGGTGTGTGGTGGCGTGTGATGTCTCAAAGCAACCGCCCTGATCAATCGCCACGTCAACGACGACACTGCCGGGCTTCATGC
Source organism: Granulosicoccaceae bacterium (assembly GCA_033852095.1). Classification (GTDB taxonomy): domain Bacteria; phylum Pseudomonadota; class Gammaproteobacteria; order CALCKW01; family CALCKW01; genus CALCKW01. The sequence continues at coordinate 601 of JAWSVD010000070.1, forward strand.
GCGAGATCATGTCGGCCGAGACCAACTTGGGCGCAGCGGCACCGGGGATCAGCACAGCGCCGATGACCAGGTCCGCTTCCAGCACGTGTTTCTCAAGCGACGCACGGGTGGAGTACACAGTTTCAGCACGGCCGCCGTAGATGTCGTCGAGGCGACGCAGGGTGTCAATGCTGCGGTCGAGTATGGTCACGCGTGAGCGGGTGCCCACGGCGATATCAGCCGCGTTCAAACCAACAACACCACCACCGATGATCACAACCTTAGCGGGCTCAACACCGGGCACACCGGACAGTAATTTGCCGCAACCGCCCTTGCTGCTCTCCATGGCGCTCATGCCGGCCTGGATGGACATGCGCCCGGCCACTTGTGACATGGGGGCCAGCAGTGGCAATCCGCCACGGGGCGAGGTGACTGTCTCGTAGGCGATGCACACGGCACCGGATGCCACCAAGTCTTTGGTCTGCTCGGGATCGGGCGCGAGGTGCAGGTAGGTGTAGAGGATTTGCCCTTTGCGCAGCATGGCGCGCTCGCCGGGCTGGGGCTCTTTCACTTTGACGATCATGTCGGCTTCGGCAAACACCGTGGCCGCATCTGCTTTGATGGTGGCGCCCGCTGCTTCAAATTCGGCATCGTCGGCACCAATGCCATTGCCAGCGTTGGTTTCGACGATAACCTGATGTCCATGGCCGATCAGTTCACGCACGCTGTCTGGGGTCAGGCCGACACGGTATTCGTGGTTCTTTATCTCTTTGGGTACACCGATCAACATGTTTTGTCCTCCGCCTGGGGTAGTTTAATTGCTCGAACCCTTGTTCAAGCTCTCATGCTCGTGTTGTGCAGATTTTGCAGGGGCGAAGGATGAATTATCTTGCGTTGTATCGATAGTTTTTCATTCTTTTTACGCAATAATTCGATAAAATGGTAATATTGTCGAATATTATTCACGAAGATCACAAATCCATGCACCATTCACTCGATCTAGACGACAGAGACCACCAAATATTGCGCACACTGCAGCGAGATGGCCGCATCAGCAACGCCGATCTGGCCTCACTGGTCAACCTCTCCCCCAGCGCCTGCCTGCGGCGAGTCAAACGGCTGGAAGAGATCGGCGTCATCGACCGCTACGTCGCGCTGCTCAGTCGCTCGCGCCTGGGCCGCAACGGCACGGCCTTTTTGCTGATCCGCATGGAACGCCAAAACAAAGACACCTTTAAAGAGTTCGAAGCGGCAGTGACGGCGATCCCCGAAGTGCTGGAAGTGCACCTGATTGCCGGCGATGCGGATTACATGATCAAGCTGGCTTATACCGACGCCAGCGACTTCGAGCGCCTGTATTTCCACCGGGTGATGGCCCTGCCCGGTGTGGTCGGCACACAGACCAAATTGTCGCTGCGCTCGGTCTACAACAGCACCGAGTTACAAACCGCCCATTAATCTGCCGTGCAAACTCACCTGCAGCTGATAAAATTCATACAAATGGGGTCGCAATTGTCCCCTTCCTCTTTGGCACCTTTGCGGGAAAAACAACATCCTCATGGAAATTTTCAGTATCGAAAACCTCTTCACCCTGTTCATGCTTGTCTTGTTACAAGCGGTTCTGGGCTTTGATAATCTGCTCTATATCTCGCTGGAATCACAGCGCGTCGAAGCCAGCCAGCAAAGCAAATTGCGCAAGTGGGGCATCGGCCTCGCCGTGATTCTGCGCATCGTGCTGCTGTTCGTGCTGATGACACTGATAGACAAGATACAGGGCGAGCTGTTCAGCATCGAGCTGACAGGTTTTATAGAGGGACACTTCAGCTTTCACGCGCTGATCGTTTTGATAGGCGGGGTTTTCTTGCTCTACACCGCCACCAAAGAAATATCGCACATGATGGTGCTTGAAGAGCACGAGCAACAGCAGCGCGAACCGCGCTCCTATTTTGCTTCACTGCTTTGGATCGTCGCCATGAACGCGGTGTTCTCTTTCGATTCGATCCTCAGTGCCATGGCTTTAACCAATGTATTTGCTTTGATGGCCACGGCTATCGTCATTGGCGGTATTTTGATGATCTGGCTGGCGGATCACGTCACTGAGTTTTTGAAAAAGAACCGCATGTACGAGGTGGTGGGCCTGTTTATCCTATTCTTGGTGGCCGTGATGCTGCTCTCCGAGGGTGGCCATCTCGCTCATCTGAAGCTGTTCGGCTTTGAAGTCACGCAGATGAGTAAAGCGACATTTTACTTCGTGATCGTGGTGATGATTGCCATCGACCTGGTGCAGTCGCGCTACATGAAGAAGATCCAGGCGCTCAAAGCATCGTCCAATGCACCGTCTTCCACGCACTGATCCTGCGCGGTAGGCTGCACAAACCAAAAAGCCCGCTGTCGCGGGCTTTTTGCTGTTCAAGATTTGTAAAAAAACTCAGCAGCCTGCGTGGCAGAACCTCTGCGGCAACGACCGTGTAGCTCCCTCTGCTAGCGAGAAGCGACCGAAGTGTCACTGCCAATTGGCGGTAGATTCGCCACGAACACCTGCTGCCAACTGTTCTTCAACATGGCGTAGTGCTGCTCGCAAGATGAGCCGCCAAAGCGCTCCACAGCGGAGATCACGTCGTCCACCGCATGCCCACTGCCCATGAGCTGGCACACACCGGCCCAGTAGCGCTCGGCGTTCAAGGCATGTGCCGCCCAGTAGTTGTCGCGCGGTCGCACCATGCCCACCGCATGCCTGTCGAACAGTTGCAGCGCGTTGCGCGCAATGCGCCCGCCGTCCGGCACGTGCTCTATCAGGGTCAGCATGCTCAGGTCAGCCACTGCATCCTCGCCCAGCCACTGGTCGCTGTCGTCTTGCTGGATCAACACATGTGCCAGCTGGTGCACCACGCTATAACTGTAGGCATCCAGCGCCACTTGCAGCAGCTCGGGTTCGGCGCTGCGGTTGTTATAGAGGTGAGCTTGAATTTGCTGCAGGTGCTCATAGGGCACGGAGACCAGTTGGCCCCGCTCACCGATACGGGGCTTGCCGGCGCCGCCCAACACCACGGTCAGCGGCGCACTGACCGCCAGCCGCTGCTGCATCAGCGTGATGATCGTTTCGGCCAGTCCGGAGGCTTGGATATGATCGCGCGCCACCTGAGCCACTTCGCTCTGCGGCCAGAGCAGCGTCAGCGCCGAGGAATGCGCATCGCTGCCAGCCTGTGCCGAGCTCATTGTGCCGCTCAGCAGCGAAGCTACAGCACAGCGTTTAAGAAGTTTTTTCATGCCTTACACACCCTTGCAAAGATGACGTCGTGACGTCTCGCGCGTGAAAGCACTGCGTGTGCATCGGTCATGAAACAACCCGCGCGTAACATTTCTGAAACACTTATTGTACAGAACATGATCGGGTTCTCAATCCGAAGAGAAAATCGCTCAAGTCTCACGAAGCACTGCAATGCTACGTTAGAATACCGTACACCCCCTACAGCTTAGTAAGAGCTTTGACGACGCACAGAGAAAATGCGCGCTGGCTTCAAGCACCGAGGTACCCCACATGCATTTCGCCCCCTTATTCACTCGCTGTAGCCTGCTCGTCTTAGGCCTCGCCTTGGTGCAAGGATGCGACAGCCAAAGCGCCACCTCGGTCTACGACAATCCCATACAATCCACTGGCGACGGCGATCAGCTGGTGGGCCACGTGCTGCCAGCCGCGGGCGCCACAGCCAGCAACGGCGATCAAGCCGCTGACGACGGCGCGGCGGGATCCGAGGATTCGGGTGGCAGCGCAGCGGAAGCCGCCGAAGACCCAGAGGGCGGCAGCAGCCTCGGCGCCCCCTCACGCCAGCTGGCAGCAGACACCTTGCAATACGTGGCGACACACGCCAACTTGGCGCGGTTTGTCCAGGCGTTGGCGAACAGCAGCAGCGCCTACGGCTACTATGACTGCGGCAAAAGCGGTTCGCTGAACTACGCAGCCGTGGCCCGCACCAGCGACCGCGAGGTACTCGGCTGGCAGTTTTCCCAGTGTGTATTGAGTGATGCCAAGAGCGGCGATGTCAGCTACAACGGCAACGTGACCGTCAGCTGCGAACGCGAGGCACGCACCAGCGGCGCGCGCAGCTGCTCCGTGGGCTTCAGCGATTTAAGCGCCAGTTACGCGGGCCGCAGTACTGTGTTCAACGGGCAGCTGGCACAATTCGACGACTTCGCCAGCTTGAAAAGCGAATCCACCGACATCGTTACAGTCACGGACGGCGCGCGCTGGACGTCCGAGTCGCAGACCATTGCCAGCGAAGGCGCGGAGATCCGCGGGCTCAGCACCGCGCTGATCAGCAACGACGCACTTGAATTCAGCGCCCTGGGTGAGGTTGATTACCGGCAATCGGCTGATGGCTGCCTGCAGGCTGGCAGCGTCATGTTAAAACACCAGCACAGCGAGACCCGAGTGCGCATCCACGCCCAATCCGGCGGCAACATGCTGATCGACGACAACGGCCTGAGCGACTCGCTCGCCTGCGACGAGCTCCGCGCCCTGCCATTCACCGCGTTGGTTTTGCGGTAGCACAACCGGCTGCAAGCCGGAAATGCGGCAGCCCGGTATGTGCGGGCTCAAGCTCGCGGCCTTAATGCAGCGGCGCATTCTCTGCCGGTGCTGAGTTAAGTGACTTGTCTTTCTCCTGCACGATCACCCAGGGCGCTATCACCAGCGCCCAGAACTCCGTGTTATCCCGGTGCCAATTGCGGGCGTCGTCGTCGCTGGCACGCCGCAGCTGCCCCTGCTCACGCCATTGCTCCATCACCACGGCGTCGTCGTTTAACATGGCCTGACCCACGGTCACCAGATCCAGCTCCGCACCGATAAACACCACCACACCACGGGCAAAATGGCGAGCCAGCTCTTCCCACGCCATCACACCTGTGTCGATATTGAGCTTGGCGTTCTCGATCTCTTTATCCACCTTGTCTGTCATTACATCCTCTGCAAGCGTTAAAGACCTGAGCTCGTCGCCAGCAACATTGCCCAACGGCGACACATCCGCTCAGGTCGCGAGGCATTGTACGCCAGCTCGGGCGCAGAGACAGCGGGCAGCACGCCAGTCTTTGTTATCATGTGCGGCCTGCTGAGCTGAACCATGGCGCTCCACAGGCGCCGCCTCCCCACATGCCACCGAGATACCCATGAGCGATCGCCCCAACCCGCAGCAAGTCCTCGAAGAGACCTTTGGATACGAGGCGTTCCGCGGGCTGCAAGGTGAAGTAGTGCAACACATCTGTGACGGCGGCAGCGCCCTCGTGCTGATGCCCACCGGCGGCGGCAAAAGCCTCTGTTATCAGGTGCCGGCGCTGGTGCGCTCCGGGCTCACCATTGTGGTGTCGCCGCTGATCGCGCTGATGCAAGATCAGGTGCAGAACCTGCAGCAGCACGGCATTGCCGCGGCCTTTTTGAATTCCAGCCTCGCGCCGCAGGCCGCTCAAGCTGTGGTGGAAGACGCCCGCGCCGGACGGCTCAAACTACTCTACATGGCGCCCGAACGCCTGCTGATGTCTTCCACTATGTCCATGCTCAGCAGCTTGGAGATCGGGCTCTTTGCCATCGACGAGGCACACTGTGTGTCCCAGTGGGGCCATGATTTTAGGCCCGAGTACGCGCAGCTTTCGCGCCTGGCCGAGCGGTTCCCCGACGTGCCGCGACTCGCCCTGACCGCCACCGCCGACGACCAGACCCGCAACGACATCAAAGCGCGACTGCACCTCTTCGATCACCCGGAGTACATCGACAGCTTCGACCGGCCGAATATCCAGTACCACATCCAGACTCGGCAAAAGGGCATGGAGCAGTTGCTCAGTTTTATAGAAGACAACCACCCCAATCAGACTGGGATTGTCTACTGCCTGAGCCGCCGCAAGGTGGAGGACACAGCCGTCAAACTGGCCAAGGCAGGTTACAACGCGCTGCCCTACCACGCTGGCATGGAATCGGAGATCCGCGCCATCTACCTGCGCCGCTTTCTGCACGAAGACCCGATCATCATCGTCGCCACGGTCGCATTCGGCATGGGTATTGACCGCCCCGATGTGCGTTTTGTCGCGCATTTCGACCTGCCCAAAAGCATCGAAGCCTACTACCAAGAGACCGGCCGTGCGGGCCGCGACGGCCTGCCCTCAACCGTGTGGATGGGCTACGGTCTGCAAGACGCCATCACCCTGCGGCAGATGATGGAGAACGGCGGCGACAGCGACTACAAGCGGGTGGAACACCACAAGCTCGAAGGCATGCTCGGCCTGTGTGAAATCACCGCCTGCAGGCGTCAGGCGCTGCTGGCGTATTTTGGCGAAGAGCTGAAAGAACCCTGCGGCAACTGCGACAACTGCCTCGAGCCTCCGCAGACCTGGGACGGCACCGACTCTGCGCGCAAGGCCTTGTCCTGCGTGTTCCGCACCGGCCAGCGCTTCGGCGCCAATTATTTGATCTCGGTGTTGCGCGGCGCGGACGAGGCACGCATCAAGCAAAACGATCACCACAAGCAGACCACCTACGGCCTCGGCAAAGACACCACCGAGGCCACTTGGCGCAGCGTCTACCGCCAGCTGATCGCCCGCGGTTACCTGCGCGCCGACACAGAACACGGCGGCCTGCACCTGACCGAACAAGCCCGCCCCCTGCTGCGCGGCGACGAGACCTTGCACCTGCGCCTAGACGCCAAAAAACCGGGTGGTGGCTCGTCCAAACGCAAAAAGAACAGTGCTGCCCTCGAAGGCATCGCCGAGGACCTCTGGGAAGAGCTGCGCCTGTTGCGCAAGGAACTAGCCGAAGAACAAGGCGTGCCGCCGTTCATGGTATTCCATGACGCCACCCTGGCCGACATGGCCCGCGAGCTGCCCAAAACCCTCGACGAGCTCTCCCACATCTCCGGTGTGGGTGCCAGCAAGCTGGAACGATTCGGCAAAGACATCGTGCATTTTTTCAACGCCTACCAAGCGCCTTAACTGCCTGAGCGACGTCGAAGGCGCATCGCACCCGCTGTTTGCTGGTCGGGACGCGCGGTTCGGGACGCGCCGTTCAGAACGCACCGCCGCGCCAATACCAGCTGCTACGCCATCTGTAATATCGGGATACGCAGGGCCGTCAGATTTCTGAATAGCAACAATTGCTCGCATCGCGCTATCTCTTTCATTTTTCGACGATTGTTTCACCCGCACACATTCCCACCTGCCCCTCTGAGCAGCACTGGCACCGCGCTTGCTCTTTTCACAACATTCATCGCGTCGTGTCGATTTCCCGCTGGATTGGGAAGAGAACCGAAAGAGCGCGATATTTCAGTGACAGAGCAAAGAAGGGAATCGTCATTCACATGAAAGCAAAAAAAATACTGTTGCTCGGGGCGCCGGCAGTCGGCAAGACAGCCATGGCACGTCGCTTAAACTACGATACCTTCTCCGCCGATTACCGGCCCACCATTGGCGTACAACTGCACACCCTGGAAATGCAGATCACCGAGCCCTCTGGCGCCGTTGTGCTGTGGGACACCGACGGCAACTTCGGTGAGAAGGTGTTCGACTCCGCTTATGCCAAAGGCGCCAGCGGGGCGTTGATCGTCGCCGATTGCAGCCGCCCGGACACCATTGATCACCTCTTGCGCCTGATGCGCTGCTTTGAACTCAAGCACCCCGGCCTGCCCTGTGTCGCCTTGTTCAATAAAACCGATCGGATCCACCCCGATGCGCTGACCCTGGAAGTGATCAAAAAACAATGCAAGCAGCCGGTGCTGTGCAGCGCCCTGACGGGGCAGCAGGTGCAAAGCGCCTTGCAGTTCCTCGCTCCGGCCAGCATCCCCACTGCTGAACAGCGCGACGCCGCCTAATGGAAATCATCAGCGCCAATACCAGCGACACCGCCGTGCGCCTAGGCATGGTCGGCATTGCCTTCGCCAACCGCGACGGCACGGTCACCGAGGCCAACGGGGCGCTGAGCAATTGGCTGCAAGAGGGGCAGCGCATCGCCGAGAGCGCATCGGCCCTGCTGGGCATGGACGAGGCGCTGGATGAACTCTGCGAAAATCCCGGCCAGCAATTGACCCTGCCAAACATTTGTCTGGATCAATTCCAACAGGACAACTTCCACACCATCAAAGTGCAGTGGGACGCTGAGACCGAACAATTTGTGATCAGCACCACCCTGATGGAAGCCACGCGCGGCAGTGAACTTGACGACCTGCGTACGCTGCGGGCTGAACAATATTTACAAGAGCGCCTGCAAGAAGAGCGTCAACATTTCCGCACCCTCTACGAGCACAGCCCGCACCTGGCCATTTGTTATAACAACAAAGCGCGCATGCTGGCGGGATCCAACGACCTGAAAAATCAATTTTTTGGCGACCAGCCCGAAGAAAGCGCACTGCATCAACAACTGACCACTGGGCTGATCTGGGCGGCCATGTGGAGCGGTGAACGATTGCACCGGCACCTGATAAAAGTGAACAATAACAACGGAGAGCTTCGTCAGCTGGAGCTCAGCGGCTATTTGGTCACGCCTCCTGGCATGCTCTCTGAAGAAGTCTTTTATTCCTTGGTCGACGTCACCGAGCGCCAGGAATCCCGCCTGCAAATGCAAGAGCGCAGCGGCGAGCAAGAGGCGATCACCCAACAACTGCAAGAGGCGAACAGCCGTCTGTCGCGTTTTGCCTCAGTGGCGGCGCACGATCTGCTCAGCCCGTTGCGCCGCATCGCCACCTTCAGCCAAATCGTCGGCGAGGAGTTTCAAGGGCCACAGAGTGACTCCCTGAAATTCGCCCTGCGCGCGATTCAACGCTCCGCGGAACGTGGCCAAACACTGGTCGATGACGTGATGCACCTGACACAGACCGCCAACAGCAAGAGCCGCCTGGTGGCTTTAAATCCCTCCGAGCTGCTGAAGTTGGTGGCCAAGGACAGCGGGCTCTCATCCGAGCAGGTCAATGGCCATCTGCAATACGTGGGTGAATCTCACCTCGTCATGGGCGACGCCAAGCTGCTGCGCACCATCTACCGCAATCTCTTATCCAACGCGATCAAATACCGGAATCACAGCCGCTCTCTGGTGATCACGCACACCGTCACCGACACGGGCACGGGGCACTCTCGCATCGAGTTCACCGACAACGGTATCGGTTTTGATCCAGAGTTGGCATCTCAAGTGTTCGAACCCTTCAAGCGATTGGTGGGAGACGATCACCCCGTCGCAGGCACCGGGCTTGGATTGTCCATCGTACAAGAGGCCTCATCGGCGATGAACTGCCGCGTCACGGCCAGCTC
>JAWSVD010000510.1:0-1824 GCA_033852095.1 Granulosicoccaceae bacterium
TGGTGGCTTATCTCAGCGAGGCCGGTGTTGACTCAATCGGCGTACTGGGATCAACCGGCAACTACGCCTATCTCAGCCGTGAGGAACGCGCCAGTGTGACGCGGCTCGCGATCGAGCACGCCGCGGATACCCCCGTCATCGTGGGCGTCGGTGCGCTGCGCACCCGAGACGTCATAGCCCTCGCAGAGGACGCACAGCTGGCCGGTGCGCAGGGCTTGTTGCTAGCACCCGTGTCCTATCAAGTGCTCAACGACGAAGAAGTGCTGGGCCTGTTCACGGACCTCAACAGCGCCTGCGACTTGCCCGTGTGCGTCTACGACAATCCAGGCACAACGCAGTTTTCCTTCAGCCGCGAACTCTACGTCCGCGTGGCACAGCTCCCCAACGTACGCTCGATCAAAATGCCGGGCGCAACACTGGCGGGAGAGGGCGCTGCAGCCGACATGGCGCAGCTGCGCAAAACACTGCCAGACAGAGTAAGCCTAGGCGCCAGCAATGACCCCTTTTGCACTCCCGCCATGCTCGCCGGTTGCGATGTCTGGTACTCCGTCTTCGCCGGGCTATTCCCTCGTACAGCGCTCACCATGTGTAGAGCAGCCCAGCGCGGCGACGCCGAAACTGCCGAGAAACTAAATACACGATTGGCCCCACTGTGGGACTACTTTAAGCGCTACGGCAGCTTGCGCGTAGCCGCGTCACTGGCCGTAGAGCTCGGCTTCGCCAGCGAGCCAATGCTGCCACGGCCACTGCAACCCTTGCCAGAAGCAATAAAGGCTGACTTGCTGCCGCTGATCGATGCACTAGAGCTAGAGCGACCCAATTAGAGCCAGTGGTGATTGAATCGGCTGACAAGCGGGGGTGACGCACTTAGCTAACGATTGAACTTAACTCGTGGGAGACATGCCCCGCAGGCCGAAAGCCGCTGCGCAATTGCTGAGAGAGTGTCGCTGAAAAGAAAGAAACGAAAAAAGGCACGGATCGAAAATGTGCTGAGAGTTTGGGGCGCTTGGGTTGTCTAAAAGATGCGTGTCTATGTTTTCTAGGGCGGTAGCTTTCAATATGTATGTGACAGGCATGTCTTATTCACTTCCAATTGGCAGGTCGGTCAAGGGCTTTTTTCCTCGTCCTAACGGGGTTAGGTAGCTGGCAGTTCTGCAGTATTGACTCGCTGATGGGCTTTCGAGACCAAGTGGCAGAATCCGTGAGTTCACAGCTCGGATATCTCGGCTTATCTGGGTTCAATAATATCGGAGGGACCACACCAAGTACCATTGATGGATGACGACTGCGAATCATTTCTAGAATAGGGGCGCAATCACTGTCGTTGCTGAACAGCACTTGCTGATCGCACAAGCCGTCAGTAGCGTCGCTCAACATGTGCAATGCGATATTGACGTCCGTGTGTTTCTCTTCAGGCCGCAATACATGGTATTTCTTACTGAAGTCGACCGGTTTGCTGTCACCGTAATAGGAGCCATGGACGATGAAGTACTTACCTTCAACGATCTCCAGTGAAGGTGTATGGGCTTGAATAGCTCTAAGGTAGGTGTTCTGGGCCTTGCACGCTTCGGGGCCGCGTGGAGACAGGCTCGTTTTGATACGTGCTGTGAAATACTTCAGTTCGACTATCTCAGACGCAGGATTGTTTTCGTGGCAAATCTGTTGGGAGAGGGCATTAATATCAAGCCAACGACAATGGCGCGCTTGTTTCAGACAGCCAAAGTAGAGATTGAATCCATCGATGTAGACGATCGGGCTAATGGAGGTAGGGATTTTCAGGCTCCAGAAGTGACAAAACCGCCAAGAAGGCGGCGTTGTCTCCCT
>JAWSVD010000071.1:0-10241 GCA_033852095.1 Granulosicoccaceae bacterium
CACCGCCAAAGCTCATCCACCGCAGTTCGTCGTTCTCACGCCCCCAGGAGGTGGGCTTCGCGGATGGGTATTCGGCGAGCTCACGGTGTGTACCTGCAGTTGGCGCTGGGCGGCGGGTCATTGGCTGTAGCAGTGTTCGGCTGGGAAGGACGATAGTGCTTCGCAGTATTCATGCCTTGCGGTGATGGATCGCTGGTGCGCCAAGCGCAAGCGCGCATTGGGGCGAGCAGAGGTTAAGCGCTATGTGGGCGTTTGTCATTCGGCAAGCGAGGCACAGCGGCCAGGACCAATGTTTGGCGCTGGCGTGTCGATCAACAGGGTTTCTGCTGCCTAGCCGGTCTTCTTGAAATCGAAGAGCAGATTGCCTGCGTTCTCAAAGCTTGCTGAATCCAGGGGTTTTGTGAAATAGGCTTTGACGCTGGAGTGTGCTCTTGATTGCTCGACGTCGCGGTCTTGGTCGGAGGAAGTCAGCATAATGATCACGGCGGCATCGTTGTTCGGGCATTGCCGGTAGGCTTCGAGAAATTCGTGACCGTTCATCCTTGGCATATTGATGTCCAAGAAAATCAATTGCGGCTTTTCATCTGAGGAGCTCAAGATTTCCAGCGCCTCCTGGCCGTCGTAGGCCTGCAGGATACTGATGGAGTCGTCGTGTTGATTGATGGTCAATTTGCTGATGAATTGGTCTGGCTCGCTGTCGTCAACTACCATGACGCAGGACAGGGTCATTACGCTGCCGCCGCGACGTTGATGGGGATCGAGAGCCTGAAGATCGATCCGCCGCCCTCGGCTGGGTTTGCCGCGTAGGAAATTTCCCCGTTCACCTTCTCCGCACATTTCTTCAGCAGATACAGCCCCAATCCACTGCCGAATGAGACTTTCGGATGAAAGCGTTGGAACATGTTGAATAGCTTCTCTTGCTGTTCTTCGGGTATGCCCAGCCCGTTATCTTCCACTTCCAGCAGCACAAAACCATTGAGCTCCCTTGTCGATACTTTTATGTAGGGGGCATCCTTGCTTTTGTCTTGGTACTTGATGGCGTTTGAGAGCAGGTTTTCCAGCACCATGTTGATGCGCGTGCGTTTGGAGTGGAGCCCTCCGGTCCAGATGAATTCCTTGTCGATCCTCAGGCAGTCGAAATCCTCCATGTGCATCATCTTGTCCAGCGCCGCACTGGTGAGTTTTTCAAAATCGACCAACTCGGTCTCCTCGGCTTTGCCTTTGGCTTCCGCGAGCACCAGCATATCTTTGATCAGCGTTTCCAGTTTGATCAAGGAGTTTTTCGCGTGTTCCAAGCCTGGAAGGGCTTCATCGAGTTTGCCGGCTTTCAGCGAGTCTTCGACCATGCTCAGCAGTCGAGACGAAGAGATGATAGGTGAGCGCAGATCGTGCGAGGTTCGGTAGGCAAATTCCTCGAGCTCGTCATTGGCAGATTTCAGGTCTTCGGTGCGTTTTGCCACGGTGACTTCCAAGTTGGACTTGTGGCGTTCTAGATCTTGTTGCAGGTCTTTATTGAGTTTGAGGCTATCTTTGAAGGTGCCGGCCGCGCGGGCCAAATCGCCGATCTCGCACGCCTTTTCGGTGTAGGGAATAACGGCCTGAGTGTCCCCCGCTGCGATGGTACTGATGGCTTCGGTGATGCCTGCCAAGGGGTGGCTGATCTTTTTGTCGATGATGAAATGCAGCACATAAAACACAAGCATGGCGTACAGAAAAACTGCAGATGTGACGAACCAGACAAACATGCGCATCTGTTGTGAGGTGTCTTCCAGCTTTTCGCTGACCCGCGTGTTGATGATCTTGCGGAATTCGTCGATGGGCTGGGTGATCAGCGACTGTTGATCGCTGTAACTTTGATCAAACATGTAGTGTTGCGCTTTTTCGAGATCTCCCGCTTTTACCGCCTCCATGGCCAGGTATTCTGTAAAAACCAATTTGTCTGAATTTTCCTTGGCGAGGTCCAGCAAGTCCATCTCTTCTGTGGAAGTGCCTATTTGATGCAGTCGCTCGATCGCTTTCTCACGAGTTTTTGTCTCCGTGACTTCTTGCCAGTAGTGGTTGTGATGTTCCTTGTTTCCGGTCACCGCATAGAGGCGCGCCTCTCGTGTCAACAGGTCGCTGGCAAGGCTGAGTTCGTAGCCTATTTTCTGAAATTCGTATTGCTCTTGGGTGTAGAGGCGTTGCTCGTCCAGGCTCCGGCCCATGTAATACACAATGCTAGTGGTCACTAGGCCCAGAACGACACTCAGCGCGATCAGGGTTTTAACCAATTTTGATATTGTCATTATTTGTCCGCGCCCTTGTCGAAACCCAGACAGGGCATTGTTTGACTGTTCTTTGCTTTAGCTTGGCCTCTGGCCGAGCTAAAGGATTCAATTGTGTCTTGCTGTTTATCGCCTGCTCGTACAGAAATGAAATACTTTGAATTGACTACAAGGCAGTACCTATTCGAGTTATTTGCGCTCGATGGGGGCGGTAGGCAGGCTTCGGCTGTGATTGTGCTGACGGCAGTAGGGTCACTTCGCGGTATCGACATAGTGTCGTACGGCAGTGGCGGACGGTGTTGTCTGCCGTTTAGAAAGTGCGAGTGGGCTGGGCGGCTTGAATAGTGTGACTCCGGTGCTGCGTTTGTTGTTATTCTGGTTTGGGCGGCCTTGGTAGGATGGCGGTGGCCCGGAGCTTCTTTTTCGTCACAATGCAAACGAGGGTATCAAGGTGATCAGTGAGGTTTGCGTCTATTCGCTGGAGCACAATTCGGTAGAGCTGGTTCTGTCTCATGTTGGTCATCTGGAGGCCCCGAATTGGCGCGGTGATGGCGACACCTTGGTGGTTAACGGCGATGGATTGATCTTTGATTTGACCCTTGAGAGTGGGGTATTGACTCAGATCGACACGGGCTTTGCCAGGCGTTGTAACAACGACCACGGGCTTTCGCCTGACGGTGCTTTGATGGCGATTTCAGACAGCACGGAGCACGGTGCCTCAAATGTCTATGTGCTGCCATCGACCGGGGGCACACCGCGCGCAGTCACCACACAGACGCCGTCCTATTGGCACGGTTGGTCACCCGACGGTGCGCGCCTGGCCTATGTCGGCAGCCGCGATGGCGGGCCCTATGCGCTCTACACGATAGCGCTTGGAGGCGGAGGCGAGACCCAAGTGAGCGCTGGCTTTGATCATGTCGATGGCCCCGATTACTCTGCCGATGGGCGGTGGATTTGGTTTAACGGCGAAGTAGACGGTCAGGTCGATATCTGGCGTATTCACCCTGATGGCACGGGGGCGCAGAGAATGAGCAGCGGTGACAGTGTTGATTGGTTCCCACACCCCTCGCCCGATGGCGCGCAGGTGGTGTATCTCGCCTATCCGCCGGGCACTCAGGGGCACCCCTTTGGCAAGGAAGTGGCGCTGCGCCTGTTGCCAGCTGAGGGCGGGGACGCCGTCGAGCTGACGCGCTTCTACGGAGGGCAGGGTACGATCAATGTCCCGAGCTGGTCCCCCGACAGCACGCGTTTTGCCTTTGTACGGTACCGGGATTCATCACAGGGCTGAGGCGTACCTTTCTGCTTTTTGATTTTCAGACTTGAATTCAGTCCCAGCCGACATCCAGCGATTTGGTCATGAACTGCATCAGTGGCGTGAGCGCTTCGAAGCTCTTGCCGACGCGGGCGGGGAAATCCTTGGCGCACACTTGTTTTGCGCTGCAGCTGCCAAAGGCGAACAGACTTTTGCGCTTCAGATCTTCCACGCAGGGGTGGTCTTTGGGATAGCCGCGCGGTGCGTTTTTCAGTGATTGCTGGCTCTGCAATTCGCCGAATTCCTTTTTGAAGGCCTTGTTTTGTTGGATAGCCATCCAGGTCTCTGGGTCTTCGACGATTTGATCGCGGATCTTGTTTAAGACAGGGGTGGGCGGACCCCAGATGCCGCCGCCAAAGAAAATCTCATCGACTGACAAGTGAACATAAAAACCCGGGGCGTGGGCGTCTTTCCCCGCTCGGTGGCGGAAATGGCAACCAATGTTGGTTTTGTAAGGGGTTTTGTCTGCGCCGAAACGCGTGTCCCGGTAAATGCGAAACAGCGAACCGCCGTTGAGCCGCGTGTCGGCGACAAATGCCGGTGCGTTGAATTCAAGCCAAGGCGCCATCTGCTCGATAAAGCCGACCATGGGCATTTGCAGCTTGTCACGGAAGCGAGTCTTGTTGTCGGCGAACCATTCTTTGTTGTTGTTTTCAGACAATTCGCGCAGGAAGACAAATAGATCAGCAGGAATGGGGGAATAGCTCGCCATTGGGGGTTCTCCGTTTTTCTGTCGCAGCTGAATGAACGCTTAGAAGTGTATCAGAGCGCCCCAATGACAGCGATGAGATTCCCCCTAACACTGAGTACTGTGATCCGGTCCTCTGCCTCAAGCCTTGACGGTGCAGTTTGAAAATGTGCCGGCGATGCACTTTGGGGATTGGGCATCAATGGCTTTAGTGGCGGTTGTTAGCCGCGTCATCCAATTGGGCGAGTGCAAGGTCTCGAAACAGTTTAACGGCCAGTGTTTCACGCCGGCCAGATTTGGATATCAAGCAAAAGTTCAGTTCAGCAGTCAGCTCTTTGGCAAACAGTGGACGAATTTTTCCTGCTTTCTCAAACCTTGCGGCGAAGTGTTCGGGAAGATAACCCAGGTGCTGACCAGCTTGAATGATTGCAATAACGGCCTCTAGGTTGGCGCTGGTCGCCGTGATCTGTTCTGTATTAATAGGCAGCAGGGAGAACTCGGCGAGTTGATAGCCTCTTGAAACCCACTTTTCTTGGCGCAACATCTCGTGCGTTATTTGGTTTTCGCTTTGCTCAAAAAAAATGTGTTTAGAGCCACAGTAGATGTGCTGATATTCGGTATAAAGACTGACAGAATTAATCAATCTGTTTTCTACATTAAAAGCACCCAAGGCCACATCAAGCCGTTCATCCAGAACAGCTTGGTAGAGCTCGGATTGTATGTTTTGTACAACGTTTAGATGGACAGAGGGAGCATGGTTGATAAATTGATTGAACAATTCAACAAAAGAAAAGCCTGTCTCATTGATCGTTTGCTCTAAGGTGCCCACGCGCAGGCTGCCAACTGCGGTGTTTTCGAGCGAGTTGAGAGTTTGCCGAAACATATCCATGCTTTGGTCGAGTTTTCGAAATTCCTCAAGCACGATTTTTCCGCGGCTTGTCAGTTGTAGCCCCGACCGACCCCGTGTGCAGAGCTTGAACCCTATGCGGCGTTCGAAACGTGATATTTGACTGCTGATTGTCGACTCGTTGACGTTTAGCCGTTCTTGCGCCGCAGCGAAACTGCCGACTTCAGCAATCACATCAAAGACTCTGAGTGCGCGCAGGTCAGCGGCGTCGATCTGAGGCAGCATAGAGGCTCCAAATTAGCGGCGAAAAGAGGGAAGGCCTAAGTTTGGAGTTTACTTTGAATTAGATCAAAGTGAACCGTGATTTGCTGTTATTCAAGCGGGGGCCGACAACCTCTATGATTGATCACTTTCGCGAGCTCGCTGCTTGGTTTCGCGGTTCGTGCCCGCTTGCGCGCTGAGCGCTTTCAGCGGCTTTGGCCAGGCGCTTTCTCGCTGCACTGAACGGTGCTCATCATGTGATGAGAGCCTTGCACTGTGTTGGGCAAGATCCCAGCAGCAGGGGTTTGTGCGCTCGTAGTATGACAATAATTTATTTTTTCCGGATGAGGTGACCTGATGACTAAGACACTGAAATTTAACCAGCCGTTGGGCGGAAACGACATGCCGCGCTTCTCGGGCCCCGGCACGATGATGCGCTTGCCTGCCTGCGATTCGGCCAAAGATCTGGATGCCTGTTTCGTTGGCGTTGGGCTCGATATTGGCTCTTCCAACCGCAGCGGGACACGCTTCGGGCCACGGCAGATTCGGGCTGAATCGAACATGATCCGTCCCTACAGCATGCGCATGGGCTTTTCGCCATTTGACCGGGTGCAGGTCGCCGATGTTGGCGATGTGGCGATCAATACTTTTAACCTGCTGAAGTCGGTTGAGATCATCGAACAGGCTTACGATGAGATCGTCGAGCACGGTGCGGCACCGTTTACTCTGGGGGGCGATCATACGATTGTATTGCCGATCATTCGTGCCCTGGCCAAAAAACACGGACCGGTGGCTATTGTTCACGTCGACGCGCACGCGGACGTCAACGACACCATGTTCGGCGAAAAAATCGCGCACGGCACTCCATTTCGGCGAATGGTCGAAGAGGGCATAGTCGCGCCGGAGAAGGTGGTACAGATCGGTTTGCGCACCACTGGCTACGGTGTGGATGATTTCGACTGGTCCAGAAAACAGGGCTTTAGAGTGGTCGAGGCCGAGGACTGTTGGTACAAGTCACTGGCGCCGTTGATGGCAGAAGTGAAAGCTCAGATGGGCGATCATCCAGTCTATATATCCTTTGATATCGATTCCCTGGACCCAGCGTACGCCCCCGGCACAGGCACGGCCGAGCCCGGTGGGCTGACTTCGCATCAGGGCATAGAGATTGTGCGCGGTTGCCACGGCATGAACGTCATTGGCGGCGACCTGGTGGAAGTCTCCCCGCCCTACGACCCCTCCGGGAACACAGCGGTGTTGGCTGCAAACCTGCTCTTTGAAATGCTTTGTGCTTTTGCCAGCACAAAATAAGCTGTCTTCATGCTGTGCGAGAAAAATGGCTTAGCGGCACTGAGGAGGAGCAATGTGTGGATTACCGGTGGCGGGGAAACGTGAACGCGGCGATTCAGGTCAGTGCTTGGCTGTGAACGCGCATCTGTCAGTTTGCGAGGCTTAGTCGACGCGTTGCTGTTCGCTGGGTTCTTCGGCTTGCAGCTTCGTTAGGTCGGCATCAAACATCGCGGTGAGTAACAGCTCTCCTTCGCTGTCGACTCTGAACTGGCCGTAGCGCGCTGGCTCGTAGAACTTGCCGTGACCCTCTTGGAAGAAGAAGGCGTTGGTGGCCATTTTCACCCCGCGCTTGCGGAGCCTGTAGCGCATGCGCACTTCGTTCTGCGCCAGCTCCTCCTTGCCCTCTTCATACAGACGCGCAAAGGTGCCGATGCCTTTGTCGTCTAGGCTCACCACTGCAAAGCCCTCGTGGTTTTTAAGGTCTTTTTCATATTTGTGGCGCAGGGCACTGCGCACGTCGCGGGAAATCTCAAACCGCAGGGTCATGTAATCCCCTTGCATCAGCGAGCGGGGATCCACTGGGGCGGTGTGCAGATACACGATCTGGCCTGTGGCGAGGTGGTTCTCCTTGCCCATTATTGACCAGTTGACCAGGCCCAATACAAGCACCAGCGCGGCAATGGCGATGATTTTAGGCATGTTCTCTCTCCGGTTGAGCGGGCAGTGCTTTTTGCATGATCCAGCGCGCGAGAATCAGTAACAGGCCCACTATCAGCAGCTGTTGTGATTTCTCCAACAGCGTGATCTCAAGGGTGTAGTAGTAGGCGCTCGCAGAGTAGAGCAGCGAGACAATACCGATGCCTTGCATCACGCGGTTGCTCGCCGCGAATCCCAATAACAGGATCATCAAGCCAGTGCTCAGGCCCCAGATCTCCAGCGATGCGATAGACACCACTGCCGTGCCTGAGAGGGCGAGCCACGCGATTTTGTTGCCGGCGGAGACGTGGTTGCGTTGTAACAACGTCCACACCACAAGGATCAAGACAGCCGCTGTCAACAGACTGCCCATCCAGTGTTCTAACCAGGGAAACTCAACGTTGCTTGACCCGTTGAAAATATCCCATGTCTCCACTGAATTGCTCAAGCAGGCGGCGGATAAGAGCAGGCCGTAGCCAATGGCTCGCACGGCTTTCATGTGTTTTACAAGGCGAAATTCATGCAGCCAGAGCCAGGCTACCAGGCTGGCGAGTAGCCCTTCGAAAAGCACCCCGAGCCCCCAGTCAGCCATCACCGCGAGTAAGGAAAAAGCGGCAAAAATCGCAGAGAGCAGTCGGTGGATAAAGTGTGGCATCAGCACGGCTAACAGCGACTGCATGAGCAGCACCAGAAGCCAAAGAGTTACATCGCGTGAGTTCAGCATTTCCGCGATGCCGTAGATGACCAACAGCTGACCCGTCATGCTGGCGGCCAGCGCAATGTGCTCTAGAAAGTCATTCTCACTGCCGCGCAATAGGGCGAAGGCGCCCACTATCATGACGGCCCCTGTCACCAGCGATGCAATCGGGCTGTCGAGCAGGTCCATGGTGAAGCCGATGAAAGCGAACAGGAAGAGCGCTGCCAACCATCCGGATACCGCCTGCAGTGCTTTGATGTACCAGGGCGAGTCAATGGGGGTTGCGGTGGGCTGATCGCCGACCACAAGCCCTGACGCCTGTAGCGTCTGCCAGAGCGCTTGCTGTGTGTCGTTCATGACTGCCACCGCTGGTGCACGCGCTTGAGCCACATGGCGGAACCGCCACCCAAGACAATGATAAGCACGGCGAGCAGCAAAAAGCCGTCAGCGAAATCACTGCGAAAGACGTTTCTGAGGAAGAAGGAGATGGTCACGACGATGCCTGACAGGCACAACCCGGCCAGCATGAACAGGTCCCGAATCAGCCTTTGGTAGATAAAGGCTATTATTATGGCGCCTGCACACCAAGCCATCGCAGCGATGGCCTGGTGTCTGCCCATGATGCTGTTCACCGCCAGCCAGGTCATGGGAGTGCCTGTGGCAACAGCCAGGAGACGTGGCGCCCAGCGCGCGGACATCCATGTCAGCCGTTTGGCCAAGAGCTCCCAGATTATCAGTGCCAGCGCGTTGAGCGCAAAGAGCAGCCACAAGGTCTCCTCTTGGGAGGCGAACACTTGGCGCAGTACGCTGCGCATGGGGCCGTCGTAGAGTTGAATGCTCAAGTTGAGCAGGGCAATCCAGAGTATCCAGGTGGCGGCGAATCGGCTGATCAGTGCCCAGGGCAGCATCAACAGCGCCCAGTTAAAGAACAGCTGCCAGGGGTCGGCGCCGGTCTGGTAGGTCTGGCCATAGAGGGCGAGCAGCACGCCGAGCAGGATGCTGGCCGCCAGCAGTGAGACCTGTGCCACCAATGGCTTGTGGCTCTGATACCAATAGACGGCGACCGCGAGCACGATGGCCAGCTCCGCTAGGCCGAACTTGGCATACTTGCCGAGATCCGCCCAGTTGTAGGCGAAGAAAAACAGCACCGCCAAGGACAGTGCCATGGCGCCGAAGCACAGCAACAGCCGGTCTAGGTACGTGGCCCAGGCTTGGTTGTCAGGCCGGACTTTTGAGGCCTTGAGAGCGGATTCGATCTGCTCCGGCGCGATGGCGCCCTGTTGAATGAGCTCGATGAGCTGGCTGCGGTTAGAGGTCATCATGGTATCGCTGAGATTCCGGATAGACGGTTAGTCGGGTGCTGAAGTCGATCTAAGGCGCTGCGCTAATGCTTGTTTCAATTACTGGAAATAAGTGTACACGGATTTATAGCGCCAGAGCTGCAGCTAACTTTGATGCAAATCGAATTCTCAGGTGTGCAGTCTGCAAAGTGTCAATGCTCACTAAGAGGCTTGCTGATCAGCGCTTGGATTCGGTAGGGAGCATGCTGAGTAGGCGGATACCTTGAAGCCCGAGCACGAGTCACGGGCTGGCCGAGTGGCGTCGGTGCGCTAGTTGTCAAAGCCCGGGCGGCTGTCGATCATCAACCGATCGAGCTTGCGCTGCGCTTCTTTGGGGTTCTTTAGGTCATGCTTTTCCAGCATCTCGCAATCATCCGCGACCATCTGGTCCAGGGTCACGGGGTAGTGGCGGCAGTCCTCGGGGCGGTCAAAGTAGATATCACAGGTGTAGAGTGAGGTGCTGGGCGTCCTGCGCAGCCAAGGGCAGAGCGCCAACTGCTTGCCGCTGTCGGGATCCATCCAGATCTTGCCATCCGCCACGTAGCGCAGGATATCCGGGCGCTTCTCGTCCCAGTTGTCTATCTCCTCGGGCAATACGGACAGGCCACCGTTGCTGTACTTGGTGCAGCATTTTCCGCATTGATTGCATGCTTTCATCCGCGGCTCCTCGTCGCCCGATCTGTGTTTGGGCTCAATCCCTTTGAGCGATCCCCGATGGTCTCACAAGTGGTTGATACAGGGAATACGTATAGGGTTAAGCATGCGATCACGGTGAAATCTGTAGGGCGAATAAGCGAAGCGCATCCGCGTTGCTCGGTGTGTGATTTGGGCATGCCGCCGATGCGCTTG
>JAWSVD010000511.1:0-499 GCA_033852095.1 Granulosicoccaceae bacterium
TGCACGATCTGTTGCCGGCGCTTTGCCGGCTGTCGCGGATCGAGGTAGACAAACGCGCCACCGGCTTTGTTGATGCCAAGCTGTGCGACCACCACATCCAAACAGCGCCCCATGTGGATACCCACCAGCGCCTCTTTCTGCAGGCCCGCGTCGAGCAGTCGATTCGCAAGGTTGTTCGCGCGTTTGTTCAACTGCGCGTAACTGAAACTGTCATCACCGTGCATCAGCGCCAGCGCATCGGGCTGCTCTGCCACGCGGCGCTCGATCAATGCATGCACAGAATCAACGCTGGCATCGCGTTCCACACCGGCACCCAGGCTGAGCAAACGCTGACGTTGATCAGAGTCCAGAGCGAGCCAATCAGCCATGGATTCAGTGCTTGCCATGCGCGCCAACAAGCGCAGCAACTGTGCCGACATCATTTCTATCTGCTGCGGCCCAAAGCGCGCCGCATCGTAATGAAAATCCAGCGCGATCGAACCGTCGTCCGCCGGGGTCG
>JAWSVD010000512.1:0-545 GCA_033852095.1 Granulosicoccaceae bacterium
GTTATGCATAAGAGGCAAACGTGAATTGGGATGAGCTTCTAAGTGTTTTTGGTACGAACGATGGATCTCTCCCTGATATTGAGCTTAATAACCTCTCTGGGGAGGAAGTGATTCGCGGCTATGCTTTTGTAAGGGATCATTCTGGTTGCATATCTTCGACAGGTCACTACTACTGGTCAATCGCGAATCAATGTGAGGTTCCGTTCTCTTACGAAGACAATCCCGCCGAGTATGTTGTGTCGGGGAAAGCGGAAAGTTTCCATGTGTGTTTCGACGGTGTGAAAAGTCCTAGTGGTAAGAGAGTGCCGGAGCTAGGATTGTTTGTGTTTGCCGACTCTCTGTCCTTCGATTATCGCATGGGAGCGGGCTGGAATGAGGAGGCACTTCAGGGGTTGTTTGAAATGATTTTGTGCCTGTCGGAAGGTAGCGAACGCATGGAAGTTCTGCATAAAACGAATATTTTTGATGAAGACGGTGCTATTTTTGAATCATATTGGAATGCTGTAAGAAATGCATAACAAGGTGCTTCTGCGGAAATACAACTC
>JAWSVD010000513.1:0-3897 GCA_033852095.1 Granulosicoccaceae bacterium
CACCTCTCGCGCGCGGCGATCAGTGGGGCTAACAGCACGCTGGATATAGCCCTTTTTCTCCAACCGATCCAACACACTGCCCAGGGTGGCGCGGTCATAGGCGATCAGCGCGGCCAGTTGTGCCTGTTCCACGCCTGGGTTAGCGCGCAGGGTATGCAGCGCAGAAAACTGCACGGGTGTCAGTTCGAAGCCTGCTTCCTCAGTGTGGCGTTGAAAGACTTGCCCGGACAACTGATGCAGTCGCCGGATCAAATGGCCTTCCATGTTGAATTGGATCACGGTGTTTCCTTGGTTGTACCTATGGCATACCGGCGGGGCATTGGCCGCGCTGGGTGTCTGCAATTGTACCCAATTGCCTTGCAAAGGAATAGTAAGCCAGCATATAGTAAGCGCACTTACCATATTCAAACGGGAACATAGCTTATGCAATTCCATGAGAACGGCTTTCACGCGGGAGATCCCCGCATCTCTCAGGCGGCACCGGATCGTGAGCAAGCACAAGGTGATCTGCCGCCGCGATTGGACGTGCTGATCGTAGGCAGCGGCCCCGCCGGCTTGACGCTCGCCGCACAGCTGGCCCGCTTTCCCGAGATACAAACGCGCATTGTCGAGCGCAAGGCGCAGGCCATGACCCTTGGTCAGGCCGATGGCGTGTCCTGTCGCTCTATGGAAATGTTCAATGCCTTCGGCTTTGCCGATCAAGTCAAACGAGAAGGTTACAGGGTCAATGAGACAACCTTCTGGAACCCGGACCCCGATGACCCCGTCGCCATCAAACGGGTGGGCCGCGTTCAGGATGTGGAGGACGGCTTGTCGGAGATGCCGCACATGATCCTCAACCAAGCGCGGGTGCAGGACATGTACCTCGACGTCATGCGCCAATCCTCCTCTCGCCTGGAGGTCGACTACAACACCCGCTTTGTCGATTTGCACATCGACACCGACGCAGCGGACTACCCGGTGAGCGTCACCTTGGAACAACAGCACGCTGATGGCGAGACCCGCGAGATCAAGATACAAGCCCGATACGTGGTGGGCTGCGACGGCGCACGCAGTGCAGTACGCACTGCCATCGGGCGCCAACTCAAAGGAGACTTTGCCCATCAAGCCTGGGGGGTAATGGATGTACTCGCTGACACCAACTTTCCCGACTACCGCGTGAAGTCGATCATCAAATCACAACGCGACGGCAACATTCTGGTGATCCCACGCGAAGGCGGCTATTTAGCGCGTATCTACGTCGAATTGTCGCAGGTGAGCGAGCGCGGCGAGAGCCGCAGCTTGACGCTGCCCGCTTTGATCGCCAAGGCGCAGGCCATCTTTAAGCCCTACCAATTCGAGGTCCGCGATGTGGCCTGGTGGTCGGTGTATGAAATTGGCCACAGCCTCACGGACAAGTTTGATGACGTGCCGGTTGAGGCCATGGAATCGCGCCTGCCGCGTGTGTTTATCGCCGGTGACGCTTGCCACACCCACAGCGCCAAGGCGGGACAAGGCATGAACGTCTCCATGGGCGACGCCTTTAATCTGGGCTGGAAGCTGATCTCTGTACTGACCGGCCGCGCCGCTCCATCTCTGCTGCACAGCTACTCCGATGAGCGACAGGCGGTCGCGCAGGATCTCATCAACTTCGACCACCGCTGGTCGCGCATCATCAGCGCGCCCTTCGCCAAGGACACCCAAGAAGACGGCACCCCACTCTTCCAGAAGCACTTTATCGAGCACGGCCGCTTCACCGCGGGGCTGACCGTCAAGTACGCCGATTCCGCTTTGACGTGGACCGATAGACACCAAGCGCTGGCCCCCGGCTTTGACATCGGCATGCGCTTCCACTCAGCACCGGTGGTGCGCCTGGCGGACGCCAAGGCGATGGAGCTGGGCCACACCATCCACGCCGATGCCCGCTGGCACGTCTACGCCTTTGCCGCCGACGAAGACCCGAGCAATCCCGAATCTCGCATCGCCCGCTGGTGCGCGGAACTCGCACAAAACCCAGCATCCCCGCTGCGACGCTACACCCCAGCAGATGCCGATCCAGACGCACGCATTTGCCTCTATGGCATCTTCCAGCAGGCTCACCGCAACCTAGATTTTGAAACCATGCCCGCGTTGCTCCGCCCCCACAAAGGCAAGTTCAAACTCAAAGACTATGAAAAGATCTACTGCGCGGACACATACCCAGCACGCGACATATTCAGCCTGCGCGGCGTGGACCGCCAGCACGGCTGTGTCGTGGTCGTGCGGCCCGATCAATACGTGGCAGCGGTGCTGCCGCTCGATGAGCCGGCCGCGTTGGCAGAGTTTTTTGACGGGGTATTTTTTGTGTCTGACGCCAAGTGATGGCCGGCGCTCACATTTGTCAGCCCTAGCTCGGCGGAATAGAACCGCTGTTAATAGTAATTGTGAAGCTTTGACCCCCTCTGTTTCTCCATTTTCATGTGCCGCCCGATGATCCAGCCATCCTGGCGGCATTTTCGAACGGATGTGTTTAGCGCCTGACGCCAAGTGACGGCAGGTAAATCGGATGATGCCGCTTTCGAGTGTCTGTCCTGATGCACTTGCTCTATTTTTTGTTTTTAGGAGTGATCGCGCCTAGTTTTTCGACCTGCCCACCAAGTTTTTTGACTGACTTGGCAATGTCATCCGTAACTTTCGAATGTTGATGCCTAGGTTCTCCAAATTCAGCAACTTTTTTCATCAACTGAGATTGAGCGAGGCTCGATGCCTTGATGCTAAGTAAGAGGTCGGACGTAGCTTGCATCTGTTCCGAATGCATTTTCTCCTGACTGACTTGAGAATCATTGTGCATTTTCACCTGGTTTTTCAGCCAATCTGAATCACCCTTCAAATCTAAGTAACCTAGGGTTACAGCGCCGAGCGCAGACAAAACACTGATCATCGCTAGCCCAGCACTAATTTTTCCGTTGCGGGCCGCTGTCTT
Source organism: Granulosicoccaceae bacterium (assembly GCA_033852095.1). Taxonomy (GTDB): domain Bacteria; phylum Pseudomonadota; class Gammaproteobacteria; order CALCKW01; family CALCKW01; genus CALCKW01. Next base: position 2,942 of record JAWSVD010000513.1, read on the forward strand.
TCCGAGCTTAAGATTTTCATTTGCGAGATCCGTCATCGCTTTCACCTGCTTGCGATTCTGACCCGCAAAATCGGCCATCGTCTTGCCGGTCAACCAGTCTATTTCGCGTTCTATTTCTTCGAGTTCTTCTGCTGTACCTTCGACCTTAATGTACGATGGATCTTCAGGCCGATGGTATGCCTGTATTACGCGCTTTCTCTCCTTTAGCCGCTCAATTCGAGCAGTCTGCTGATTCCCTTTAGATATGGGCATAATTTCAAATAACCTTGTGAATATTAATTAAACGGGGGCAGGGCCAACAACTGAATAAACCAGATTTTTCACTTGTCTGACCCATTGCTGTTCAGCATTACTGACCGTTACTTCGTGCAGGGGAAGAACACAGAAAGAACTGAGACGCGTGCAAGAACCCTACTTTACCCGCGAATTGATACTGGCACGGCAAAATCATAGACAAGCATCTTTTGTACTCACATTTGCCAGCCCAGGCATGGCTTCACCGCTGATAATAGCAACGGCGAAGCCTTGAACCCTCAGTTTGCGAGAATGGCGCCGGACTCGTAGCCCGTCATGGAACGAAGCGGAATGCGGGGATGTCACCGAGTCAAATCACGGCACCGCCATCAGCCATGCGCGTGACACCGCCGCCCACGCTTCCTTGTCTAAGCCCTGCAAACGCCGGGGAATCAGTTTGCTGCGCAAACCCGGATACCGCTTCGCTACTTCCGGGCTACAACGTCCCCGGCGCCACCTGTTCGTCAACATCACCGAATCTGCAACCCGACATGGCTTTTCGCGACGTCGGACGCAGCCGCGCTACCAGATGACAGGGGTGCTGGGGCTGACCACTTTCTTCCCCAGTTCTCATGATGATCCCCCCCTAGCCTGAATATTTCACCAAAGTTGGCAGAGTGACTGTAAAATCGTAGGCCTACCAAAGCTTTACGACAATAACA
>JAWSVD010000514.1:0-1453 GCA_033852095.1 Granulosicoccaceae bacterium
AAAAAAAAACCCCCACAATACCCTCACTTGCATTATACATATGATAGCAAGTGCTTCTAGGACCAGGAGTGTTCCATAATTTACACAGTTACTGGGCCTCGTTCATTTCGAGACCCGTGCTTCCCCAGCTGTATCACAAAATCCACAAAACCCTCCGCATTGAACTGTGTCCACAGGAATGTCTTTGGACTGCAATTGATCCTTACACGAAACCGCTCTACCTTGAACAGCGGGACTCACGGAGGAACAACCATGCCCACACCACGCAAACAGCTGATCTCCCTGGCCGATACACCCAACTACCACATCGTCTCCCGTTGCGTCCGCCGCTCTTGGCTCTGCGGCGTCGACCCCTACAACGGCAAGGACTACAGCTACCGACGAGACTGGATCATCGAGCGCTTAAATCTACTGGCCTCCGCTTTCGCCATCGACGTTTCGGCCTACGCAATAATGTCCAACCACACGCACCTCGTACTTCACATCAACGCAGAGCGCGCCAAACAATGGAGCCGCGAGGAAGTCATCAGCCAGTGGCACATCGTCTACAGTGGCAACCTGCTCTCCCAACGCTTCAGCGCAGGCAAAACCCTCTCCTCGGCTGAACTCGCTGTTCTCGATACCTCTGTCGAAAACTGGCGGGAACGCCTGCACAGCATTTCTCAATTCATGTCAGCCCTGAACGAGCACATCGCCCGCCTCGCCAACACGGAAGACAAGGTCACGGGGAAATTTTGGGAGTCACGCTTCAAAAGCCAGGCACTGCTGGATGAAACCGCGAAGTTAAGCGCCATGGTCTATTGCGATCTCAACCCCGTCCGCGCCGGCATGGCCGACACGCCCGAAAGCAGCGACTACACCAGCATCCAAGAACGCATCATCGCCGCCGGAAAAGGCCGCATACCTGATAAACTCTACCGTTTCCAAGGCCACGAAAAGAAAGGAAAGCAAGACGGCATCCCCTGCACGCTTAAAGACTACATCGCTCTGGTTGACGCAACCGGCAGAATCATCCGAGAAGACAAACGCGGCGCAATCGACGCTGGGCTCAACCCCATCTTGCAGCGCCTGAACATCGACACAGACACCTGGCTGATGATGGCCACAGAATTCGAGGAAAGCAATGGCCCTTGGGTTGGCCCTGAAGAAAAACTCGCCAGAGTCTGTGAACGCACCAAAAAGAAGTGGATCTGCAACACCCCAGCCCACCAAAAGCTGCACCCAACAAGTACAACCTGACAGAGCAGCCCCGCAGAGCCAAACTCAAACGACCAGCCCTACCCCCGCTCGACCAGACTCCACGCCCACCGAACAACATCTGATACACCCGCCGGAATTCCTTATCAAATCCCAGCTTTATCGCAAGATCCATACCATGCTTGCAATAGACCCACCCAACTTCCTTCAATTAAGGACACTCATCGAATTCATTGAGTGTCTTCATTTATTTTGC
>JAWSVD010000515.1:0-824 GCA_033852095.1 Granulosicoccaceae bacterium
CGTAGGTTTACAATGCCGCTCAGGAAATCTAGCAGGCATCGAGAAACGTAAAGCTAAAGCATCACCCACAAAAACGACACCGAACCTAGTACTCTGACAGCATGATAAATTGGGATGCAGTGGCTATGCGAGTACTTTTTGATTGAGTAAGAAGCTGGGTGCTGAGCACAACATCAACCCTCAACAACCACCCTGCGGGAGCGCCTCTGTTGCGTTTGCGCTGCGTTACAGCCCTCGAAAAGGGCCAGCCATTCCCTTCGGCCTGCGCCTTGCGTAAACACAACAGAGACACTCTGCATCCGCAATTTCCACACTGCCAGAGCACTAGTGGGTAAGGATTTATCCTTACAATGCCGCGACACCGAACCCTGTGGGTAAGGCTTGCCCGGACCGCGTAGGTTTACAATGCCGCTCAGGAAATCTAGCAGACATAGAGAAATGTAAAGCTGAAGCATCACCCACAAGAAATACAGGGCCACCGCTGTGGGTGAGGTTTCAACCTTACAATGCCGCTCTGGAAATCTAGCAGACATCGAAATACGTAAAGCTGAAGCATCACCCACAAAAACGACACCGAACCCTGTGGGTAAGGCTTCGGTCCGGGGCGCGCAGCGTTACATGGCCGCGAGCGAAGAACTTGATAGCCTTTGTAAATGGCCCCGCCAGTTATTAGCTGATTGCTTACTTTCGTCTGTGGCTAGAGATTTCTTTGGTCTGCAGAGAATTTCCGCAATGGCCCTTGGCAAGCACCAAATCAGACTGTCTAATTGGGCCGAGATCCAAATAAGCTTATAAGTAACGGGAACAACATGTTCAAAGGGCTA
>JAWSVD010000072.1:0-471 GCA_033852095.1 Granulosicoccaceae bacterium
AGGCGCTGTTTGTCCCTCATTTCGGTTGAGCTTATATGGGGATAAGCGCACTATAGTGCGTTTTTGTGGATATTGTAAAGTGAAGAAATGCTGTTTTAATCAGGGGAATGCAGGTTTCTATGGGATTCAGAAGTGGTATTTGTGTGTAAATGCGGAAAACGCACAAAATGCCACATTACCCTGGTCAGTGTGTTTCACACCGCATGCCGCTTCGACTTGTTCCACCGAGTGAAGAGGGAGCGAAGATGTAAATTCAAATAACACAGCAGCCATAAACTGAAAAAACTCGAAGTTATTCTTTCGAACTGTTGAGGGTCATAAAATAATCTGCTCGTCGCTGTACAGTCGTTCAGCGAGTGATATCCAAATGAGTGGTCTGCGCGGCCCTGTTCTTGTTGTTAGTGAAGACTAACTGACAAGTACACGGATGTGCCCATGATGTTCAATTTCTGTTAGAACAAAGCAGTAATG
>JAWSVD010000073.1:0-1400 GCA_033852095.1 Granulosicoccaceae bacterium
CAATTCACAGATGTCCCCTTTTCTCCAAAGCAGAAGTGTCCCCTCGTGGTGGCTGGTTTCCTATCTGATCGTGTCGCCACGGGTGCTTTACCGACGGTTTGGGTCTCGGGGCTTGGTGGGTTTGCAGTGCTTGCTCGACAGCGTGATTGACGCCTTTTTCATCCGACAGCACCACCGGGCGCTGACCCTGCTCAAAGAGCTTCCACTTCAATTCTCGGCCCTTGTGCAACACCGTGATTGCCCCGTCAAAGCTCTCGCAAATCGTCAGTGTTGCCCCGCGCAATCCGTACCCTGAACCGGGCACTTTCAGATGGTATTCCCCGCACTTGAAGCTGAAGCTCAGGTTCTTTGTTACTTTCCGATGGTGCTGTAGGCATAGGATTCGTTCGAGCCCCTTCTCGTCGTGGTACACCCGACGGTGGGCGTCTTCGGCGTTGCTCGCCAGGCGGGCGAACCGGGCGTTGTAGGCGATCCTGTAGCGTTCGAGAAATGCGTTACCGGCTGCCATGTCGTCGATCCCTTCAAGGCGCATCTCTTTGACGAGCCGATCTTGCAATGTCTGATTGGCCCGTTCGACACGGCCCTTGGCCTGAGGGGTGTTGGCGTGGATGGGTTCGATTTCGAGCTCACGCAGTGCACGCGAGAACTGTGTCAATTCGCCCTCGTGCTCTGGGTGGTTGACGCGAAATATGCTGTGTTTATCCGAGTACAAGGCTGCGGGTCGACCGAGGCGGTCCAGGTAGTCGCGCAGGGTCTGCATGTAGGCTTGGGTGGTTTCGGTGGGGCTGAAACGCAGCGCTTGGAGCTTGCCGGTGGCGTCGTCGATAAACACGATCAAGGTACAGCGAGGGCCACGGCCTTCGAACCAGTCGTGTGGCGAGCCGTCTATCTGCACCAGCTCGCCCTCACGGGGGCGCCGTGGGCGGCTGGGATGGATGTGCGCCTTGCGCCGGGCCCGAGGCACCCACAGGCCGTCTTCGATCATCCATTGTCGCAGCGTCTCGGCACTGAGTGAAATGGCGTGTTTGTCGTGGAGTTTTTCGGCGGCGAGGGTGGGGCCAAAATCCGCGTAGTCGGCACGAACCTTGTCGAGCGCGACGGTGCGCACGGCGGCTTCGATGGCGTTGTTGGGACGTTTGCCACGGCGGGCGCTGACGAGGGCTTCGTCCCCGCCGTCACGCCAGCGTCGAACGAGGCGTTTGACCTGACGAATACTGAGGTTGAGGGTGTGGGCGGCCTCTCGCTGGGTGAGCTTGCGCTCGCAGGTGCGGGAGATAATGGAGATTCGATCGAGTTCGTGATGGCTCAAGGTTATTGTCCCTTCGTTCACAGGTCCCCCAGATAGTGCAAAGGGGACATTTTAGAATTGTTCGAAGGGGACATTACTGCTTTGTTCTAAC
>JAWSVD010000516.1:0-568 GCA_033852095.1 Granulosicoccaceae bacterium
ACACCACCGTGTACAGCTGCCCCGCATCCTCCGAGGCATCCAGATCTACCAGCATGCCCTGCAAACCATACCCACCGTTTGAGGCCGTGCTCGGTGTCCAAGCTGGAAGCTGCTCCACCTGCAGACTGTAGCCACCGTTAATCTGATAGGCGAAATTAGAGCTACCGAGCAGCACATCGGCTGTACTGGTACTTGCTCCAGATACAGCTAAGATGTAACGGCCTTCCGCAAGTACTTGCTCGTTGTCGAAGGGCTCTGCGTAGCTGGACCATTTTTTAATAAGATCAGCATCACCCAAGGCACCGTCATCACGGAACACCCATAAACCTTTGGCTTGTGAGGAGCTTCCTGTGCTTAGCCTAAAGCGCAGTGTTTGTCCCACTGGCACCTCAATACTGTGCAGCTGCACCGGGTTGCTCTCGTCTATCTGGCCCGAAAAGGCGACACGGTAGCGCTCACGCTCGACACGCCACAGCTTCTCACTGCCTGCCACCTGCGTGACCGCGCCCACTGTGTGCAAGCCCACGCTGCGTACCGTGGTGCCGTTGTCCACCGAGGGCTGACCCCC
>JAWSVD010000074.1:0-3093 GCA_033852095.1 Granulosicoccaceae bacterium
GTGAGTGGCGTGTCGAATTTCATGAGCCCTGCCTTAAGGTGCCGATTAGGGTGAGAAGTGAAGGCCCGTCGCGCGGTGGCTGGACCCCATAACGTGCTGTTCCTGACCCTGTTGGGCCAGTTGGTTTACCATAGTCGATTTGCCGCCGCCGAGATGCTTAAAATCTGATGCGCTTGAAAACGCCCGCCTTGCGACTTCTGATGCCGATCGCCCACGCCGTGCTTGCGCTCGGCCTGCTCTGCGGCACGGTGGGGCACGCAGCCGAAAACCCGCAGTTCGGCAAGGCATCGACTGCTGCGCCCCGCTATTTGGAGCCACTGCCGCGGCCCATCTCATTGCAACCCTACGTGGATTTTTGGGTACAAATCTACGGCGTCTTGGACGACGGCAAAGCGGTTATCCACGACGCGCAGCGCACCGACAAGATCTACGCTGTCGTCGACGTACCCCATGGCGCCGGCCGCGCAGCCAAAAAGGCCGCCACCGCACCGGAGATCCGCGCCTACCAAGCCGCGCTGCGTGCTGTTGCCGCTGGCGCATACAGCGACAATAAGTACACCCAACAAGTGCTGCTGCTGTGGGGTAAAAACACCGATAAACAAAGCTTATTGGCGGCGGCCGAGCGGCTGCGCTTTCAACCCGGCCACGCCGACGAGTTCAAACGCAGCTTGTCGCGTGCGGCAAAAGTACAGCCCTTCATTCGCCACGCGCTGCGCGAAGCTAACATCCCGCTGGAACTGGACGCGCTGCCCCACGTCGAATCCTTCTTCCGCAACGACGAGAAATCCAGCGCCGGCGCCATCGGTATCTGGCAATTTACGCCGACCATTGGCCGCGAATACATGCGCGTCGATGAATTGCTCGACGAGCGGCTGGACCCACGAAAATCCGCCGTTGCCGCGGCCAGATTGCTGAAACACAATTTCGAGGTAACCGGTAATTGGCCCATGGCTGTCACCGCTTACAACCACGGCACCACCGGTGTGCTGCGCGCAGCACGCGAACTAAAAACCCCCGATCTCGGGGAGATCGCCCGGCGCTACACCGGAGAGAGCTTTGGTTTCGCCTCCCGAAATTTCTACGCAGCCGTGTTAGCCGCGGCGGATGTGGAGGCCAGCGCCCACCGGTATTTCGGGCCCTCCATGCTCCCTGCTGCCCGCACGTTGAGCGCCCACCACGCCCCGCCCAACACCACGCTCGCGGCCCTGGCCAAGGCGCTGGCCCTGCCGCTAAAAACACTACAAGCAGACAACCCCGCCCTGGGAAAAGCGCTGCGAAAGAGCCAATTGCCGCTGCCCGCGGGCTATACAGTGTGGCTGGATTGTGGCAGCTGCGAGCAGCAAGCATTAACGCTGGAGCAATTGCGCCGCGAGAGCCCCGGCAGTTACAGAACACTGAAAATACAAGCGGGGGACAGCCTCTCGATAATCGCCGAGCGCAACGGCATCAAAAGCAAAGAGCTGGTGACGCTCAACGGCTTGAAATCCGCGCACCACATTCGCGCCGGACAAAAGCTCAAACTGCCCTGGCCCAGCCACGGCATTGAGCCTCAGGGCGAGCAGCTCGTACTGCCCGCCTCACTGCGGCAACTGAGCGATGCACCTCTGCTGAGCACCGAAGAGCTCACCACACAACACCGCTGGCGACACGCGGACGCCTACAGGCCTGACCAGCGCTTTGGTTACAAAGCCCAGCTTGCGCAAGTGCAGCAAGCGCAGATAGACCAGGGCCTCGTCAGCCTGACGGCGGCCGGCACCCTCTACTCGGACGCCAATAAATACACCGTAGCAAAAGACAGTACCGTCGCACTGCAGCCAGGTGAGACCATCGATCACCTCGCCCAGTGGCTGGAGCTTGACCCTCAGTCTCTGTTCCTGATCAATGGCCTGAATAGCGGTGCGATGCAGGCGCTGGGGCAGCGCGTGGTGGTGGTTTTTGACTCCATCAGCCGCGCCGAATTCGAGCGCAGGCGCAAACGCTACCATTCGGATAAACAGCGGCGTTTTTACGCGGATAAAAAAATAACCCGCGAGATATTTCACGAGATAAAACAAGGCGACCAGCTGTGGCAAATCGCCACTGCCCGCTACGGCGTGCCGCTCTGGCTGTTGATGGAATACAACCCCGCACTGGATTTCCGCACCCTGAGACCGGGCGACAAAATCCGATTGCCCAAACTGGAAGCGCGCGACAATGGTTGAGTCTGAAACGAGCGTGACAGCACTGATCTTGGCCGGGGGCCGCGCCACCCGTATGGGCGGCACTGACAAGGGCCTCGTGCCCTTGGCGGGCAAGTCCATGATCGAGCATGTCCTGGACCGCATCAGCCCACAGGTCGACAGCCTGCTAATCAATGCAAACCGGAACATCGCCAGTTACAGCGCATTGGGCCCTGAGGTCGTGCAGGACACGCTGGAGGGGTTTCAAGGCCCTCTCGCTGGCATGTTGGCAGGCCTCGACGCCTGCAACGGCCCCCTGCTGATCACCGCGCCCTGTGATTCACCCACCCCGCCCGCGGATTACGTCACGCGTATGCTGCAGGCGCTAGACGACAGCGGCGCCTCCATCGCTGTCGCGCACGACGGCAAACGCCTGCAACCGGTGTTCTGCCTGTTGAAAAAAGAGCTGGCGAGCAGCATGCGCGATTTTCTGCTCGGCGGTGACCGCAAGATAGACCTGTGGTTCTCGCAGCACCCGATGGTGGAGGTCAGCTTCGCGGATCAAGCCGAGGCCTTTGCCAACGTCAACAACCCTGACGAGTTGGTGCTGCAAGAGAGTTTGTTAAAAAACAAATAGAGCGGCGCGAAAATAACATCCGCCCTTGTATTAAATCGAAAACCACTACGACAGAGCGGCAGAGTGGCAAACGTAGGGCGTATAAGCGCAGCGCATCCGCGGCGATGTTGCTCCGAACGCTGCACTCGCCGGACAACACTGGATTCGACACAACTGCGCCCAGGCCGTGTTCAGTGATGGATTGCAGGCATGCCGCGGAGGCGCCTGCGGCTTGTCCGCCCTACGAGGCTGGTGTGGGCTCAATCGTAGGGCGTATAAGCGCAGCGCATCCGCGGTGATGTTGCTCCGAACGCTGCA
>JAWSVD010000074.1:3109-27225 GCA_033852095.1 Granulosicoccaceae bacterium
ACAACTGTGCCCAGGCCGTGTTAAGTGATGGATTGCAGGCATGCCGCGGAGGCGCCTGCGGCTTGTCCGCCCTACGAGGCTGGTGTGGGATCAAACGTCGGCCGTATAAGCGCAGCGCATCCGCGGCGATGTTGCTCCGAACGCTGCACTCGCCGAATAACGCTGGATTCGACACACCGTGCCCAGGCTGTGTTCGGTGATGGGATGCGGGGCATGTCGCGGAGGCGCCTGCGGCTTGTCCGCCCTACGAAGCCAGTGTGGGATCAAACGTCGGGCGTATAAGCGCAGCGCATCCGCGGCGATATTGCTCCAAGCGCCGCGCTCACCGTATAACGCCGGATTCGACACACCGTGCCCAGGCCCTGTTCGGTGACAGTTTGCGGGGCATGCCGCTGAGGCGCCTGCGGCTTGTCCGCCCTACTCGGCTGACGCGGAACCAATGTAGGGCGTATAAGCGAAGCGCATCCGCGGCGATCTCACCCCGAGACACTGCGCTCGCGGCATAACGCCGAATCCGACACGCGGTGCCCAGGCCGCGTTCGGTGATGGATTGCAGGCATGCCGCGGAGGCGCATGCGGCTTGCCCGCCCTACAGGGCTAGTGCGAAATCGATCGTAGAGCGTAAAAGCGAAGCGTATCCACGGCGATGCTGGCCCCACAACGGTGGGGCCAACATCCCCTCTACTCCACGTTGACCGATTCGAGCTGCACCGCGCAGAATTTGAATTCGGGAATTTTCCCGAAAGGATCCAGCGCCTCGTTGGTGAGCAGATTTGCCGCTGCTTCGTGGAAACAAAAGGGCAGAAAGACCTCGCCTTTGCTCATGCCTGTGTCCTCACGGGTAAAGGCAGATATCTCCCCACGACGGGTGCTCATACGCACCTGATCGCCCGCCTGCAATCCGATGCGCTGTAGGTCTGCCGGATGCAGTGTCACCACGGGCACCGGCTCCAGAGAATCCAATATCTCCGCGCGGCGTGTCATGGAGCCGGTGTGCCAGTGCTCCAACAAGCGACCGGTGATCAACACAAAAGGGTAGTCGGCGTCGGGCAGTTCATCGGCTGGTTTAAAGCTAGCGGGCACAAAACGCCCACGCCCCGATTCGGTCGGAAAACCATCCACGAACACCACGCCCTGCCCCGGTTGATCCTCCTGCGCACAGGGATAGGTCACCGACTCCTCTTGCTCAAGTCGCTGCCAGGAGATACCGGTGATGCTTGGCATGGAGCCCCGCATTTCCTCGTAGACATCGCTGACGTGCTCGTACTGCCAGTCCAGGCCTAGGCCATTGGCAATCTGCTGCAAGATCCACACATCGGGTTTTGCATCCCCAGGCGGCATCACCGCCTGTCGCCCCATCTGTACGCGTCGATCGGTGTTTGTGACCGTGCCGTCCTTCTCCGGCCAAGCTGTTGCGGGCAGCACCACGTCGGCAAAGGCCGCTGTCTCGGTCAGGAACAAGTCCTGCACCACCAGGTGTTTGAGACTGGCCATGGCATGGCGTGCGTGGTTGAGATTGGGGTCTGACATGGCCGGGTTCTCGCCCATGATGTACATGGCTTCAATTTCACCCGCCGCGGCCTTGTGCATGATCTCTACCACGGTCAGGCCGGGCTTGGAGTCGAGTTCATGACCCCAATACTCAGAGAACCATGCCTGTACTTCAGGCTTGTCCACGCGTTGATAGTCCGGGTACATCATGGGGATCAACCCCGCATCCGAGGCACCCTGTACGTTGTTTTGCCCGCGCAGCGGGTGCAGCCCGCAACCGGGCCGCCCGATTTGACCTGTCATCATCGCCAGCGCGATCAAGCAGCGCACGTTGTCGGTGCCGTGGGTGTGTTGCGATACCCCCATGCCCCAGAGAATCATCGCCCCCTTGGCCGTGGCGTAGAGCCGCGCCACGTAGCGAATGGTCTCAGCGTCGATACCGCAGATAGGCGCCATGGCCTCTGGGCTGTACGCGGCCACGTTCGCCAGTATCAAATCAAAATCGCTGGTTTTGCTGTCGACAAAGTCCTGGTTGACCAGCCCCTCCTCGACAATGACATGGATCATGGCGTTGAGCAGTGCCACGTCTGTGTCGGGCTTGAACTGCAACACCCGATGAGCATGGCGTGCCATGTCCGTGCGCCGCGGGTCTATCATGATCAGCTTGGTGCCATTCTTTACCGCGTTTTTAATGAAGGTCGCGGCCACTGGGTGGTTTGCCGCCGGATTCGATCCAATCACGATCACCACATCAGCGAGTGCAACGTCTTCCACTTGGTTAGAGACAGCGCCGCTGCCCACGCCTTCGAGCAGTGCAGACACAGACGATGCATGGCACAGGCGTGTGCAGTGGTCGACGTTGTTGGAGCGAAAACCTGTGCGCACCAACTTTTGGAAAAGATAGGCCTCTTCGTTGCTGCCTTTTGCGCTGCCAAATCCCGCCAGAGCGGAAGGCCCAGTACCATCGAGTGCGTTCTTCAATCCGCCAACTGCCAAGGCTATCGCCTCTTCCCAGCTGGCCTCTCTGAACATCTTGCTCCAGTCGGCCGGGTCGAAATGTTCATTCAAGCCCTTGGCAACACCAGCCTTGCGAATCAGCGGCACGCGCAGCCGCTCGGGGTTATGGATGTAGTCAAAGCCGTAGCGTCCTTTGACGCACAGCCGGCTCTGATTCGCCGGTCCATCACGCCCAGTGACCGAAGTGATCTTGTCGTCTTTAACCTGATAACTCAGCAGACAACCCACCCCACAAAAGGGACAGACGGAATCCACACTGCGCTCGGGCTCTGGCTGCTTGAATTCGCTGGCGGACATCAGCGCACCGGTGGGGCAGGCTTGCACGCACTCGCCACAGGCCACGCAACTGCTCTCACCCAGCTTATCTTCGAGATCGAACACAATGCGCGCATCCGCACCGCGACCGGCAAAGCCAATGACGTCGTTCACCTGCTCTTCACGGCAGGCTCGCAGGCAGCGTGTGCACTGGATACAGGCGTCTAAATTGACGGTTATCGCCGGGTGCGAATGGTCAAAAGTCGGTTGTGTTCGTGTGCCAAATCGCGAGCTTTTGACGTCGAGCCTGTCACACCAAAGCTGCAGTTCTGAATTCACGCTGTAGACCGTGTCACTGACATCGCCTTGCAGCAGTTCGAGCACCATTTTCTGCGACTTGCGCGCTCTGGCTGTGTCGGTTTTGACCACCATGCCCGCTGTTGGCTGGCGAAAACAAGACGGCGCCAAGGTGCGCTCCCCTTCGATCTCCACCACACAGACGCGGCAATTGCCGTCGACCCTTAATCCAGGCTTGTAACACAGGTGGGGGATCTCAATGCCGAGCCGACTGGCAACTTGCAAAATGCTTTCACCGGCCAACGCCTCAGCGGGCTGACCGTTGAGTTCAAAAGCGATGGTTTCTGGCGTTGCTGCAATTTGAATGCTCATGCCTTCGCCCCCGTGTGCAACAGTTCCGGGAAATATTTGATCACGCTGCGCGCGGGGTTGGGGGCCGCTTGGCCCAGACCGCAAATAGACGCGTCAACCATCACTTCACAGAGATCTTCCAACAGTTCTTCATCCCAGTCGGGCTGCGACATGATGGCGACGGCCTTTTGCGTGCCCACCCGACAGGGCGTGCACTGACCACAGGATTCATGGGCGAAAAACTGCATAGAATTCAGCGCCGCATCGCGCACGCTGTCCTGATCCGAGAGCACGATAACCGCCGCCGAGCCGATAAAACAGCCGTATTCCTGCAGTGTGTCGAAATCGAGCGGCACATTGGCCAGCGACGCGGGCAGGATGCCGCCCGAGGCGCCACCGGGAAAATACGCTTGCAATTCATGACCATCGAGCATGCCGCCGCAATGTTCATCGATAAGCTCCAGCAACGTAATGCCCGCGGGTGCCAAGTGCACGCCTGGGTTTTTTACCCGTCCACTCACGGAGAAGGACCGCAGGCCACTGCGACCGTTGCGGCCCTGATCGGCAAACCACGGCGCACCGCGCTCCATCAACTCTCGCACCCAATAGAGCGTCTCGCAGTTGTGTTCGAGCGTGGGCCGACCGAACAGCCCCACTTCGGCCACAAAGGGTGGACGCAGCCGCGGCATGCCACGCTTTCCCTCGATAGATTCGATCATCGCCGACTCTTCACCGCAGATATAGGCGCCGGCGCCACGGCGGATCTGCAGCTCGGGCAGCTCGCTGAAATGCTGAGACAACTCGTCCCAAGCACGCTGCAATAACAGGCGAATATGCGGGTACTCGTCTCGCACGTAGATGTAGCAGCGGTCTATGCCGATTACAGACGCCGCTATCAACAGTCCTTCCAGCAGCCGATGCGGGTCCTGCTCCAGATAGTGACGATCTTTGAACGTGCCCGGCTCGCCTTCGTCAATGTTGATGGCCATCAATCGTGGCACGGGCTGATCGCGCAAAATACGCCACTTGCGCCCCGCGGGGAAACCCGCTCCGCCAAGCCCTCGCAGCCCGGCGCTTTCCAAGCTTTCGATGAAGGAATCCGCGCTGCGCTCGCCCGACAACAGTTGCCGGTAAAGCGTGTAACCGCCGGCCGCTATGTAGCTGTCCAAGTCTAAGGCGGTGTCGCAGCTATTTGCAGCGGTGTTGTTGTCCCTGATTGCTTGACGCACGGCATCTGCATCCGCCTGCCCAATCGCCTGCCAGCCGACCACCGCGACCGGTGCCTCGGCGCAGCGGCCCACGCACGGTACTCGCTGCACCCGCACCTGATCGCCCAAGCTTTGCTCCAGCTCAGCGAGCAGTGGCTCTGCCCCCGCCATGCAGCAACTGACCGAATCACAGACACGTACCGTCAGCGGTGCTGGCGCGTCTTCGCCGTCCTGGACGATATCAAAATGATGGTAAAAGCTCGCCACTTCCAGCACTTCTGCCGCACTGAGCGACATCTCGGCCGCCAGCGCCATCAGGTGCCGCTTGTGCAACGCGCCAAAGTGATCTTGAATAAGGTGCAGGTGTTCGATCAGCAGGTCGTTGCTCACGGAGCGGCCTGAGAGCAGCTGTTGAACTTCCTCCAGCGCAGTTGTATCGACTTGCCGGCCCTTCTTCTTGCCCCTGCGTCGCTTGCTTCTATTGTCCACGGACGCCGCGTTGCGCACAGCACCAAACTGCTCTTTCAAATCCTTAACTCCTGAACGCTACCGGAGCCTATTTGGCTCTCTACAGACACATCACTGGGTGTCATTATGAAGAATACTGCCTGAATGGTCGCTACCCAAGCGACACCCGCCTAAACCCTAGCGACAAGGCGACTCTACAGGGATAAAAATGCGATCACTGGAACAGCTAGCTGTGGTCAGATGTCGCACACTTAGCTTGCGATGTTGTTCCATTTTTGGTAAATATTCAGTGACACAAATAATTAACAGTTAGACAGATTCAATGTAATGCAAAGGTTAGATCACTGTACTACGCCCTACTGGTATGATTGTTGAGTCATAACAACCACGGTCTACGGACAATTGCCTTCTCACGATAAAACCACCGAAGTTGCCGGAGTACAAAATCAATGAATATTCTTTTTGATTCTGTCATTCAACTCGAAGCAAGCCCCAAACAAGTTTGGGAGATGCTCACCGAGGATGTAAACCTCGCGGACTGGCAAAACGGTGTGACCAAAGCGACATTAGTGACTGGCAGCGCAGGTTACCGCGGCGCCAAGTACGAACTGCTCGCCGAAAACATCTCCAAGACCGTTGTCGTAGAAATAAAACGCAGCCGCCCCGAAGAACGTCTGCAGCAGCATTTCAAACTGGGTGATTGCAACTACCAGCAGTTCTTCTATTTGTCCCGCGTCGATGACGAAACCACCCAATTGGTGTATCACTGCAAGCAGGAACCCGCCAGTGCCTGGCGCAAGATTTTAAATATCAAGCCCAGCATTCCCGCTTTCGTCAAACCCGCGATTCTCGAATCATTGGCGAGCAGATTGGTCCAGGGCTCCGCAGCCGCGTGAGCCAAACAGCGTTGGATTCCCCCCCCCACCTTTATACATATGTAGACGATTGAAGCAGACCCCATTGCCCGCAGAAGCTGGCAATGGGCTTGAACTGCAGCGTCGCAGCCCTACCTAACCCTGAGCAATCCTGACCCTCGCCCCGGCTTTGGCATCCAGACAAATAATGCACTGGCCCACCCCTCCCTACGCCCGTGGCGCTAACACGCAACTGCGCGATTAATTGACACTGCAAACCTGCGGTGAGGCATGACAGCGCGTTGAGCAGCTATCCCCCCACCCGACCATTGAATTTCACTTCAGCACCTCTGAGCAGGTGTTCGGGAGCAGCGCATGTCTCAAGACTTACAATCTGTCATCGACCAAGACAAGGCCCACGTGTGGCATCACCTTTCCTCCCACAAGGCCTATGACAGCAGCGATCCTTTCATTGTGGTGGAAGGCAAGGGCATGCGGGTCAAAGACGCCAAGGACAACGAATATTTGGACGCGGTCTCCGGTGGGGTCTGGACCGTT
Organism: Granulosicoccaceae bacterium; assembly: GCA_033852095.1. GTDB lineage: Bacteria > Pseudomonadota > Gammaproteobacteria > CALCKW01 > CALCKW01 > CALCKW01. Next base: position 9,609 of record JAWSVD010000074.1, read on the forward strand.
AACGTGGGCTACGGGAGGGAGCGCATCGCCAATGCCGTGCGTGACCAGCTGATCAAGCTCAATTACTTCGCTGGCACCGCAGGCAGCATCCCAGGCGCGCAGTTCGCAGAAAAACTGATCGACAAAATGCCGGGCATGAGCCGCGTGTACTACTCGAATTCAGGCTCCGAGGCCAACGAAAAGGCCTACAAGATGGTGCGCCAGATCGCGCACATGCAGCACGGCGGCAAAAAGCACAAAATCATCTACCGCGATCGGGACTACCACGGCACCACCATCACCTGCCTGAGCTCCACCGGTCAGAAAGAACGCCGCGACCACTACGGCCCCTTCACGCCGGGCTTTGTGGAAATGCCGCATTGTTGCCAGTACCGCTTGCCCTATGGCGACGAGCCCGATTGCGGCGTGCGCGCCGCGCGCGAGCTGGAAGCTGTCATTTTGCGCGAAGGGCCGGACACTGTCGGTGCGGTGGTGCTTGAGCCCATCACCGCGGGTGGCGGGGTTATTCTACCGCCCGAGGGTTACTGGGAGACAATCCAAGAGATCTGCAAAAAATACCAGGTGCTGCTGATCATCGATGAAGTGGTGTGCGGCGTCGGTCGCACCGGCGAGTGGTTTGGCTACCAGCACTACGGCATTAAACCTGACATCGTCACCATGGCCAAGGGCGTGGCCAGTGGTTACGCCGCCATCTCCTGCACCGTGACCACCGAAGCGGTGTTTGATCAGTTTAAAAACGACGACGACCGGCTGGGTTATTTTCGCGACATCAGCACCTTTGGTGGCTGCACGGCCGGCCCCGCGGCTGCGCTCGAGAACATGGCGATCATTGAAGAAGAAGACCTGCTCGGCAATACCAACCGCATGGGGGATTACACGCTGCAGCGCCTGCAGGAACTGCAGAATAAGCACCAGATGATTGGCGAAGTGCGTGGTAAGGGCCTGTTCCTCGGCATTGAGCTGGTCAAAGACCGCAAGAGCAAGCAGCCCCTGGCCGAAGCTGCCGTGGCCGCTGTTGCCGGCGACTGCATGCGCCAGGGCGTCATCATCGGCCGCACCAACCGCAGCCTGGGCCAGTACAACAACACCCTGTGCCTGAGCCCAGCGCTCATCTGCACTAAAGATGACATTGACCAGATTATTGACTCCATCGACCAGGCGCTGGGCACTGTCAAACTGTAGGGCATTGAGGCGTGTGCGGCACTCTGCCGCTCACAGCTGCTCGCAGCTAAATTTAGAGCCCCTAAGCACTTAACTCAGCGCGAAGAAACGACTTCAAATCAGTTCACAGGGGCACTGCATGGCACAGCCCCCGAACTGTATATTCTGATCCCTCCTAAGCGTAGAACTTTGTTGCTCTTTACCCCTCCCGCTGCGCGCCGTAACATAGCGTTTTATTCTTTAAGAGTCGCCTCGCAGCGCTCCCGCTTACACTGAGGATTCCCGTGTCTGAGACCAAACATTGCCGCCTACTGATTTTAGGCTCTGGCCCCGCTGGCTATACCGCTGCCGTCTACGCCGCACGCGCCAACTTAAACCCTGTGCTTGTCACCGGTGTCGAGCAAGGTGGGCAGCTGATGACCACCACTGACGTGGAGAATTGGCCTGGCGACGGTGATGGCGTACAAGGCCCCGAACTGATGGAGCGCATGCGCGCCCACGCGGAACGCTTTGAAGCGGAGCTGGTCAACGACCACATCCATACCGCTGACTTGAGCAAACGCCCCTTCACCCTGATCGGCGACCGTGCCACCTACACCTGTGATGCGCTGATCATCGCCACCGGCGCTTCGGCCCAGTACCTGGGACTGCCATCAGAAGAGCAGTTCAAGGGCAAAGGTGTATCCGCGTGTGCCACCTGCGACGGTTTTTTCTACCGCAACCAGGCTGTGGCCGTTGTCGGCGGTGGCAACACCGCGGTTGAAGAGGCGCTGTACCTGAGCAACATCGCCAGCTCAGTCACCCTGATCCATCGCCGCGACAGCCTGCGCTCGGAGAAAATCCTGCAGGACAGGCTGTTCGCCCGCGAAGCCGAGGGCAATGTCAACATTCTGTGGGATCACAACCTCGACGAGGTGCTGGGCGACAAGATGGGCGTCAACGGCCTGAGCGTGTCCCATGCAAAAACCGGCGAGAGCAGCAAACTCGACGTCATGGGCGTTTTCATCGCCATCGGCCACTCGCCCAATACCAGCTTGTTCACCGACCAGCTGGCAATGGAGGGCGGCTATCTCACGGTACACAGTGGCAGCAAAGGCAACGCGACTGCCACCAGCATCGACGGCGTGTTCGCCTGCGGCGACGTGATGGACCACATCTATCGCCAAGCGATCACCTCGGCCGGCACAGGCTGCATGGCTGCCCTCGACGCAGAGCGCTTTCTGGACGCCCAGCCCGAAGGCTAATATGAGCTTTGAGATCAGCGTGCTGCCCTCACTGGACAGCATCGAAGCGGCGCAATGGGACGCACTCAACCCGAGTGCCAACCCCTTTGTCAGCTTCGCCTTCCTGCGCGCCCTGGAAACCACCGGTTGCCTGGGCGAGCAGCACGGCTGGTACCCACAGTATCTCTGCGTGCACGACGCCGATGACAAGCTGATAGCCGCGGCACCCGCTTACATCAAAACCAACTCCTACGGGGAGTTCGTCTTTGACTGGGCTTGGGCCGAAGCCTACGAGCAACACGGCTTAAACTACTATCCCAAGCTGATCATCGCCGCACCCTACACACCCGCCACCGGCCCGCGCGCTTTGATAGCGGCAGATCAAGACGAAGAAGCGTGTATGAAAATGTTGCTGCGCGCCGCAGAGGCCGTGGTCGAGCAACACAAATTGTCAGGCATGCACTGGCTGTTCGCTCCCCGCGCGCAGAACCATCTTCTCTGCGAATCGGGGAATTTGCTGCCCCGTCAGGGCGTGCAGTACCACTGGCACAATCACGACTACCAAGATTTCGATGAATTCCTCGCGCAGCTGAATTCCCGCAAGCGCAAGAACATCAAGCGCGAACGGCGCAGTGTGGCCGCGCAAGAGATCGCTCTGAGCTGGCATAACGGCTGCGAGCTGAGCAGCGATGACTGGCGCCAGGTGCACGCCTTCTACGCCAGCATCTACGACCGCAAATGGGGAACACCCAGCCTGAGTGCTGAGTTTTTTATCCAGACGGGCGAAGCCCTGCCGCAGAACAGCCACGTTGTCTTTGCCAGCCAACACGGCAAGCGCGTCGCCTGCAGCGTGATGTACAGCAGCAGCGACACCTTGTACGGGCGCTACTGGGGTTGCGATCAACCGCTGGACAGCCTGCACTTCGAGGCCTGTTATTACCAGGGCATTGAATACTGCATTCGCGAGGGGCTGGCCCACTTTGAGCCGGGTGCACAGGGCGAACACAAAATAGCACGCGGCTTTCTGCCCGAATTCACCTGCTCAGCGCACCGCTTGACCGATCCGGGTTTTCACCAAGCTGTTGCCGATTTTCTGCAGCGCGAAACCCCTGCCATCGAACAACAACACACCGAGCTGAGCGGCTGGTCGCCGTTTAAAAAGAGCTGATGCAACTGCCTTATTTCGCCGAAGATGCACCGCTGTTCTTCCCCGACCCAGCCCAGGCCATGGACGATCCTGACGGGCTGCTCTGCGCTGGCGGCGACCTGAGTCCAGAACGGTTGTTACTGGCTTATAGCTCGGGCATATTTCCCTGGTTCAATGAGGGGGACCCGATCCTCTGGTGGTCACCCGGCACACGCTGCATCATCACACCCGAAAAACTGCGCATCAACCGCAGCCTGCGCAAGACAATCGCTCGCCCCAACTATGAAATTCGCTTCGACACGGCCTTTGAAGAGGTGATCGCTGCCTGCGCAGGGCCGCGCAAGGGCGCACCCGGCACCTGGATCACCGAGGAAATGCGCGAGGCCTACACGGAGCTGCACCGACTCGGCCATGCCCACAGCGTGGAATGCTGGATGGAGAATGAATTGGCGGGTGGGCTCTACGGCGTGAGCATTGGCCCCTGCTTCTTTGGCGAATCGATGTTCAGCCAGCGCAGTAACGCCTCCAAATTATGCCTTGCCTGGCTCTGCAGCGAGGGGCGCTACCGGATGGTGGACTGCCAAATGCCCACGGAGCATCTGTTGGGACTCGGCGCAGAGAGTATCCCGCGCGCCGAATTTTTGCAGCAGCTTAGCGCGCTGCTACAAGGCTGACCGAGAACTAGAAACCCTGCTGCGGAAGGACCTGTCCTCAATCAGCCACCAGTGAGCCACTCAGTCCAGTGATTCCACGCGGATGCGACACACTTCACCACTGATCGCAGTAAGCGCATCGATCTGTGCACTTGCCAGATCCATCGCGCTCTCCTGCACCCGGTGCGTGAGCATGATCACTTCAGCTGTTTCGGCGTCGTCCTCTTTCTTCTGCAAGATAGACTTCAAGCTCACACCGTTGTCGGCGAGGATGCGGGTGATGTCCGCCATCACACCGGGCTTGTCTTCAGCCTGCAAGCGCAGATAATAGGCGGTGACGATTTTATCGGACGTCAACACCGGCAGATCACTGAGCTCAGCCGACTGAAAGCCAAGCGAGGGCACGCTGTGCTCAGGCGCAGCCGACAACAGCCGCACCACATCGATCACGTCCGCAACCACCGCTGAGGCAGTCGCGCCCGATCCCGCACCTGCGCCGTAATAGAGCGTCGGGCCGACCGCATCACTGTGCACCAGCACCGCGTTCATCACGCCGTCCACATTGGCGAGCAGCTGGGATTTAGGAATTAAAGTTGGGTGCACGCGCAGCTGAACACCGTCGTCGCTCTTGCGCGCGATGCCCAAGTGCTTGACTTCATAGCCCAGCTCATCGGCGTAGGCGACGTCCTTGGCGGTGATCTTACTGATGCCCTCGGTGTAGACCGCGTCAAATTGCAACGGAATACCAAAGGCGACAGAGGCGAGTATCGTCAACTTGTGCGCTGCATCAATGCCCTCCACATCAAAAGTGGGATCAGACTCCGCATAACCCAAAGCCTGAGCATCGGCGAGCACATCGGCAAAGTCGCGGCCGTGGTTGCGCATTTCGGTGAGGATGAAATTGCCGGTGCCGTTGATGATGCCCGCCAACCACTGGATATCGTTGCCGGCCAGCCCTTCACGAATCGCCTTGATCACAGGAATGCCACCCGCCACTGCCGCCTCATAGGCTACGGTGACGCCCTTTTTTTGCGCGGCTGCAAATATTTCATTGCCGTGCAAGGCAATCAATGCCTTGTTCGCGGTGACCACGTGCTTGCCGTTGGCGATGGCGCGCAGCACCAGCTCGAGCGACAGCTCTGTGCCGCCCATCAGCTCACAGACGATGGCGATATTGGGGTCATCCACGACTGCGTTCACATCGCTGTGAATCTCGATATCAAAGCCCTGGCCCTTGGCTTTTTCCACGTCGCGTACCGCAGCGGAGACCACTTGGATATGACGCCCTGCACGGCGCGCTATTTCGCTGGCATTGTCAGTCAAAACCCGCACGGTACCTTGACCTACTGTCCCCAGACCCAACAGCCCCACATTTACCGAATTCACGTCAATCGCCCCGCCATGGAATACTAAAAGCGGAAATTATACGCACTTCGCACGGCACATATACAGATAGCCTTGACGGCATTGCGATTAATTCGGGGCCGACTCCGCCGCAGAGCAAAATCAGCGCTCATAAAAACGCTAATACCCTGTTATCACCAGAAATCACATAGGACATTTCCCGCGGCTAGAGCCACGGGGGAATTCCGGATACTTTCGCGTCCAAGTTATTTGCCAGCGTAACTTTCAAGCAAAAAAACGGCGCCACAGGGGCGCCGTTCTTTTTTTAGCCAATCCGGCCTAGAAGCGGAAAACCGCATCGGCGTTGTAGCCACAGCCTTCGATGATGCGACGCAATTTCTTCAGCGCATCCATCTGGATCTGACGCACGCGCTCTCGTGTCACGCCCAATTCAGCCCCTACTTGCTCCAGAGTGGCGCGTTCGTAGCCGTGCAGACCGAAACGACGCACAACCACTTCACGCTGCTTGGTCTCCAGCTTGGCAAGCCAGCTGTTGATGTTGTTCTGCACAATCGACTCCTGCAACTTGCTGGAGGGATCGACGTTGTTCTCATCCGGAATCACGTCCAACAACAAACGGTCGCCGTCTTTGTTCGCCGGCACATCCACAGAGGTAACGCGATCGCGCAAGCCAAGAACACGTTTAACATCCGCTACTGGGCGCTCACAAACCTCGGCGATTTCTTCCACCGTGGGCTCGTGATCCAGCGTCTGCTGCAAGCGGCGCTGGGTGCGCAGGTACACGTTCATCTCTTTGATGACGTGAATAGGCAAGCGGATAGTGCGCGTCTGATTCATCAGCGCGCGTTCAATTGTCTGACGAATCCACCAAGTCGCGTAGGTAGAGAATCTGAAGCCTTTCTCGGCGTCGAATTTTTCGACCGCGTGAATCAAACCGAGGTTTCCTTCCTCGATCAGATCCAGCAATGCCAGTCCGCGGTTCATGTAGCGACGCGAAATTTTAACAACCAAACGCAAGTTGCATTCGATCATCTTTTTGCGAGCCGACTCATCGCCTTTCTTGGAGCGACGGGAGTAGTATTTCTCTTCGTCAGCGGTCAACAAGGGTGAAAATTCAATCTCTTTCAAATAGAGACGGGTTGCATCCATATCCTTGCGCGGAACCACCCCCGCGTCAAAGCGAGTCTGTCGTTCGGGCTTTGACGGCGCCTCAACTTCTATTTCCGTGGTTGAATCCAGGTCCTGGTCGCCGTCGGCGACGCGAACTTCCGTTGTAGTTCCAGTATTTTCAAGCGCCGCGGCGCCTTCCCATCCAGAAAGATCCTGTCTGGCCATCTCTAAGATCTCCAATTTGTTTTACAAAGCACGGACACCACCCAGCTCGCGGCGCCCGTGAAATAACTGACAACAATCCCTTGAACAGCCCTGTAAACAAACCGTTAGCGTTTCGCCAACCGCGACAGAGGATCAAGGGGTCGCCCTTGCTTTCTTATTTCAAAATGAACCTTGGACTTTTGCTGCCCGTTCACTCCTGCGGCGTAGGCAATCACATCGCCCGCCATCACTTCAATGCCTTCTTCGACCAACAGCTCACCCACATTGGTGTAAGCCGAAATAAAATCACCATCGTGATCAATGATCACGGTATGTCCCAACACCGAAACATCGCTTCCGGCAAAAGCCACAATGCCACCAGAGGTTGCTCTAACCGGTTCACCCGGCACACTACCTATGTCGATGCCTTTCTGGTTCGAGCTTGGCCCGCCAAAAGGTCGCATGATGCGCCCGCTCACCGGCCACACCCAACCACCCGAGGGCTTCTTATAACTGACCGGGCTCACCACCACCTCTTCCCTGGCGGGTTTAGCCTTAACCGTCACAACCGGCACGGACGGTGCTTGCAACACCACTATTGTCTGGTCACTGCCCGGCGGTATCACCACTGATTGCAGCGCGACAGTGTCCGCTGCAGAAGCTGGCAAACGTGTCGCACTCAGCTGACCAGCAGCCTGGCTTGCAAGGACCTGCGGCTTTGACGCGCTGCGAAGCACTGGCTTCACTGCTGCAGTCATCACCGGAGAGACAGGCTGACCGCGCACAACGATTGGCTGCCCTGCTCTCAACAAATCCGGATCGCTGATGTTATTCCAGACGATCAAATTTTCCACGGTTGTCTGATATCGCCACGCGATATACGACAAATTGTCTCCCATCTGTACCACGTACAGCTTGGAGTTCATGGTCGCGCCAATCGGCCGCAGTGCGTCGCGGAGATGAACAAAACTCCCCTGCACTCCGCCGTTGAAAGCACACCCACTCGACACCAAAACCGCTGTGGCAAGCAAACCTATATATCCCGCACGCAAAGCGAACATCTCCCGATTCCCCTGTATTTTGGAGCTATCACCAAAACCACAAGTCATCACAGCCTGTACAAAAAACTATCGTCTCGCTATCACAACCCAGGCTTGAGCTTTCATCGCGGAAAACTGCACAGAATCCGCTTTAACGCGCTAGGTTCGAGACAATACATGATATAAGTCATAAACACACTAATTTTTAGATACTTATGAGTTCTTCTTAATTGATTTTTTAAGCATCTGCGCCAACTTGCACAACACAGATAACGGCATTCTGGCCGCCTGAGTCAGCTGCACAGCGCTAACCGACCGCGCTCAGCCGGCGGTTTCTACCACCGACTTCGCCGTTCAGGAGCGGCACAAAGTGTACGTCTTGTATATCTTCTCGCTGGTATTGGCCATCACTGAAAGTGATGCGAACAAGCACTTGAGAACCGTTCTCGATGCGCAGCGGCATGACCAGACGGCCACCCTCGGCGAGTTGCAATAACAGGCGCTCTGGAATTTCTTCCGCGGCCGCCGTCAACATGATGCCGTCGAATGGCGCCTTGTCTTTCCAGGCTTCGTCACCGCCGCTGTGTTTTGCATAGACATTACGATAGCGGAGTGCGTAGAAACGCTCATCCGCCTTGCGCAGCAGCGGCAAGATACGCTCTTGGGTGTAAACCTTTTTCACCAAACGCGACAGCACCGCGGCCTGATAGCCCGAGCCGGTACCCAGCTCCAGAACATTATCGAGTTCGCGGTTTTCTATCAGTAACTCGGTCATCAAAGCGACGATATAGGGCTGTGAAAGCGTCTGCTGATGCCCAATGGGCAAAGAGCCGTCTTCGTAGGCACGGTGTGACAAGGCCTCGTCCAAAAAGACGTGCCGAGGTACTGCTCCCATTTGCTCCAACACCCGCTCTTCGCGCACACCTTGTGCGCGCAAGCGTCGAACCATCTGACCACGCAAACCGGGCGCGGTGGCACCACGTCCGGCGATGCGCTCAGCCGTTAAACGCATAACGCTGCTCCAACCAAGTTTCAATTGCCTGCATCTGAGTGTAGCGGGTCAAATCGATCTGTAAGGCCGTAACTGATACAAAGCCTGATTTAACCGCATAAAAATCGGTGCCCTCACCCGCGTCAGCTTCCGCTCCTGCGGGACCAATCCAATAGACAGTCTCGCCGCGTGGGTCTTTGGTCGGGATCACAGGTTCAGATTTGTGGCGATTTCCCAGGCGGGTGGATTTGAATCCCTTCAGCTCATCGTAGGGCAGGTCCGGCACGTTGACGTTGAGGATGGTATCCCCTGGCAGCGGGTGTGAAGTCATGCGCTGCACCAATTCAGCTGCCACTTGGCCGGCGGTTTCAAAGTGCTGCGGCTGATGGCTCGCCATGGAGATAGCAATCGCGGGCAAGCCCAAGTGACGCCCTTCAACCGCCGCGGCAACCGTTCCCGAGTAGAGCACGTCGTCCCCCATGTTGGGGCCGTTGTTGATACCGCTGACCACCATGTCCGCAGGCTGTTCGTCCATGCCATTGATCGCCAGCAAAACACAGTCTGCGGGGGTTCCCTCGACAGAGACCATGCCGTTGCTGTGGCGGTGTACACGCAGAGGCTGAGTCAGTGTCAGCGCATTGCTCGCGCCACTGCGGTTGCGGTCCGGCGCGACCACTCGCGTGTCAGCGACAGCTGCCAAGTGCTCAGCCAACACCCGGATGCCAGGTGCGAGGTAGCCGTCATCGTTGCTGATTAATATACGCATGCAAACCGTGCCATTGAAAACCAATCACTATATATAGCAGCCGGCAAAGCGTAGTACAGTCGAAGCTGACTATTTTTCCACTGCACTAGATGATCATTAATTCGAAATTCCAAGCCCCTAGGTGGCTGTCCAGCCCGCACGCACAAACCCTGTTTGCGGCCAGACTGCGCAAGGTCGAGCGGCCGCCCATTTGGGCAGAGCGCTGCGCCACACCCGACAATGACTTCATCGACCTGCATTGCTTTGGCAACCCCGATGGGCCGCAAGTGATGGTGTTCCACGGCCTTGAGGGCTCATCCCGCTCCCCCTACGCCTGCGGATTGATAAAAGCACTGATCGCCCAAAACCTAGGCGGTGCGGTGATGCACTTCCGTGGCTGCTCAGGCGAGCCCAACAAAAAAGTGCAGAGCTACCACTGCGGGCACACTACTGATATTGCCTGGTTGCTGCACAGGGTCGCTGTCACTAGGCCGGGCCAGCCCTTGCTTGCGGTGGGATTTTCCATCGGCGCCGCCGCGCTGCTCAACACCCTGGCTCAAGAGAAGCTACCGGCTGAACTGTGTTATGCCATCGCCGTGTCGACGCCTTTCGAACCTCGCAGTGGGGCCGAACGCATGAACACCGGCATTTCGCGGATCTACCAGCGCTCCCTCATAAAGGACTGCGTCAGATCAGCAAAAGCCAAGCTGGCCAGCGGGGTGGCACTGCCGGTTGATGTGGAGAAACTGGAGCAGGCAAAGACATTTTGGGAATTCGATCATCACGTCACAGCCCCTTTGCACGGCTTTGACAGCGCTGACGACTACTACAATCGTGCGGCACCGAGGCAACGCTTGCGGCAAATCGACCGACGTTGTCACATTATTCATGCGCTGGACGACCCCTTCTTTGAGCCCGGCATGATCCCCACCGACGACGAATTGGGCCCGAACACCATCCTAGAACTGAGCCAGAGTGGAGGTCACGTGGGTTTTGTCTGTGGCCCGCTGTGGCGGCCAGTCTATTGGCTGGAACAAAGGCTCACTGAATTGCTCACTACCGCTTTGAACGACGCATAGGGGCTGCAGTAGCCACACCGCGATCTTGCTCATTTGCCGCAGTGCTCGGTGAAAATTGTGCGGACACCGGTATGGCCATTGGCGACTGCCCCGGTGCTTCTGGCTGCATACGCTTTCGCAATGCAAGCAGTGTCGCCGTCTTCGAAGTCAATTGGGCGATAGCTTTGAATTTTTCAAGCTCGAAAGCTCCGATCGGATGAGGCTCAAACCCTGCCTGCCCTGCATCCGCGTAGAGCACGCCCAAAAGTCGATCTCCGCAAAAGACAGACGCCCAGAGTGAGCCTTCAACGCAGGCCGCCTCAGATTCAGATGCAGCCACACCCCGCAATTCATCGGGCATCTCCGCAGAGAACTGAGTGACACGCGGTTTTTGCAGCAGAACGCCTAGAAAGGGCCGATCGTCCACAGCGACATCATCAGCCGCCAACATGCTTTCTTCGCTGAGGCATTTGCGGCGGCGACTGTGCAACTCTTGCGCCTCTGGGTCCCACTCAAGCCAGTGCGCCCGCGACAAGGATCCGGTGTTGCACACCGCGTGCATCAAGTGATCGAGTATTTCGCCAAAGCGTGCCTCCCCCTGTTGAACTCGGCTTTTCACGGTCGCAATCGCATTGCCGAAGGCAAGCTCTCGGCAACGGGTGCAACGCGAGCCTTCTTCGCAGCTTGCGGGCTGCCCACCCAACAGTGCCTTTTGCTGCGCGGGAACAAAGGCTCGCAGCGCCGTGTCCATCTGCTGCAAACTTTCCAGCACCGTATCGATGTCACACTGAAGCTGATCAGGCGTTCTCTGCAGCTCACGCGACCAAACCTTCAGCTCTTCAGCATCAATCTGCTCAGCCCCCCTCGCCGCCACTGTTGCGGCTATTTCAACCGCCACGCCTGCGCAGCAAGCAGCGTGTTTTGTCAGACAGTAGGACTCACTTCTCAGCTGGCCGTAGAGCTGCGTCAAGGACTCGGAGAAAGCCGCGCGCTCTTGCTCCAGCGTCAGCAGCTCCACAGCAACTGGATCACCGAGCCGCATCAAGCCGGGAAACACAGCCAGTACCGCGTAGAGCTCCGCCGCGTGCAAATCCTCTTGGTTTTCGACGGAGGCCTCACCGCCCCACTCGCCGATCAAGCCCGCCGCCATCGCCGAGCGAAAACACAACAGCCTGTAACTTTGGCGCTGTTCGTCGCCGAGACCGCTGCTGTCCAAGGAGCCCAAGGACGCATACCATCGCTCGGGGTGGGCATCGAGCCACTGAATCGCCAGCGCACGCAGCCCTGAATAACCGTGCAGCGGTGTTTTTGTCTCGGATTCTTCGCCGAGCAAATGCAGCAACAGGGCGGGATCGGTCGCCAAGAGACCGCACACCGTATCGAGTGGAGCCTCCGTCGACATCAACAGTGCGTCGATGGTTTCGCTGTTGTTGGCGGTGCAGATGCCGCCAGCGGCAGTGGAATGCTCAGTATTTGACATCAAAAGGGTGGCCTCTCGTGCGCCCGCGAACGCGGGTTATTAGTACGAGAGCAGTACAAGATCCGTGCCCATCGGTGGAGATAAAGAGCGGGATCTGGCAAAAACGGGGAGATCTAAAAACGGGGACTGCGATCAATTGCCAACACGGGAAGCCATGGCAAGTCGCCCAGTGCAGGCGAATCTTTTTCAGAAATGACATCTCGATATCACTGCTGCAGACGGCGGAGCAAGGGCAGACGAAAGCGATCGCGCTGCCCCTCGGCCCTTCAAATAAGGTGCCCTTAGAATTCGCTGTCGTTGCGTGACCGCAGAGACTCGATCTGCAAGCCATGGATGTGCTGTAGCAGGACCTCTCGGTCCGTTTCAGCAATTTCTACGTATTCCAGCGCACAGCGGAAATTGCCATCCGCGGAGCGCTCTTTTGGGTCTCCGCGCACTACACGCGCCAGAGCTTCAACGGTGTAGAGCGAGGGGAACAAGGTCATCTCAACCAGCACGTGCTCGCCCTCAAAGAAAGCGTTTGACCAGTCAAACGCCACGCCGCTGCCACTGATACTGGCTACAACGTTGGGCGCATCTAAGCCACTGTGCTCCTGGGTCGCTACCATGTTCACCAGAGAGTCGATGCGGGCTTCGAACAAGCGAAACAAATTGGCGACTTCGGGATTTTTCATTTCCACGTCGCGCAACGCCGCCTGGAAATTCGCGTTGTTGTCGCCCTTGCCCGCGATCGCCTGCAGCTCATACTCTCGCCGCACGATGCGGTCTCTGGCGGCCTTCACAACATCTGGCTCTAACTTGTGTGCTTTTAAGGCAACAGCATCATTGATGCGGTAGAAGGATCTGCGCTCGACACTGGAAGCGTGGGGCGCCTCCTTGTTGGGGCTCACTGTTAGCATCTCTGTTTACTCCTGAGCACTCTGCTCTTGCGTTGTCACGTCTTCGAGCGCACGTTTTGCATCCGCGGCACTGGTCGTACTCTGAATCACAATCTCCACCCGACGATTCTGAGCACGATTCACCGCACTGTCATTGGCCAGCAAAGGCCGCACATCAGCATGGGCTCGGATTTCCATCCGACGGGGCTCAATGCCCCCTTTACTGCCCATGTAGTGCACAACGTTTGCCGCCCGCGCTGACGATAATTCCCAGTTCGAACGAAACTCATCGTTCGAGATGGGTACATTGTCCGTGTGACCTGATATCACCAAGTCACCACTAATCTGCCCTAGGGCATTTGCTATCTTCTGTAAAACTTTTTCAGTATTCAGGCCAATGTTGGCTCTTCCCGTCTGGAAAAAACCGCGCTCGCGCATGCGAACAACCACCTTATCGCCATCCGTGACAACTTCCAGCAGACCCTGTTTTATCTCTTTTCTGAGCAAGCGTTTTATTTCTTCGGCTTTGTTCTGCGCCATCTTGTTCAGGCGCGCTTTGATCTGCCCTTCCGATATTAACGGCCTGACCAGGGGTTCTCTTGAAGGTGTCGTGCGTTCAGAGCTCTCCGCTTGGGCCTTGCCAACGCCCGAACTTTTGGTGTCATTCACCCGCTGGTCGGTGTCTGTGAAGTCCAAATTCTGCTTGAAATGCTGGGTTGTTACCTGTTGGACAACATTGACAATGGTGGGTGTAGGCTTTGCCGGACTGAACTCTTGAGCAATGACACTGGTGCCTTTGGGCGGGTCCTTGGCGTTAACTTCTCGCTGCACACCAAATGCAAATTTCAAAGAACCTGCGACCCGCTTGTACTTCTGCACGTCCATTTCCGAGAAAGACAGCAACAAGACGAAAAAGCACATCAGCAGTGACATGAGATCAGCAAACGTCGCCAGCCATCCAGGCAGCTGGGGACACGCGGGGCAATCGTCTTCATCCATGTTTCAGACTCCCCTTATTTGCCGGCTTCACGCTGTGATTCTGGCAAGAAGTTATTGAGAAGCTGCTCGAGAATACGGGGATTGATCCCCTCTTGAATGCCCGCAACAGACTCTAGAATGAGGCGTTTTTTGAGTTTTTCTTCATTGGCCCGCAATTTGAGCTTGTCCGACATCGGCAGGGCAATGGTGTTAGCGATGACAGCACCGTAGAGCGTCGTCAGCAGTGCAACCGCCATGGAGGGTCCGATTGTCTTGGGGTCGTCCATGTTGCCCAACATCTGCACCAGGCCCACCAGCGTGCCGATCATGCCCATCGCAGGTGCGGCATCACCGATAGCCGAGAAGAAGTTGGCCCCTTGCTCGTGGCGCTCAATAGTGAGGTTGGTGTCCTTCATGAGCATCGCTTGAACAATCTCAGGTGGATTTCCATCAATGCACAGCGCAATGCCTTTCTGCAAAAAAGGATCACTGATCTCTCGCCCTTCGAGCGCCAGCACGCCTTCTTTACGGGCGACGTTTGCCAACTCCACCGCCTCGGTGATCAGTACTTGAGGCGCGATACTGGCAAACATAAAGCCCTTGGCCATGACTTTAAAGGAATTGATAAAGACAGCGAGCGTCACACGAAATAACACCGCGAAGGTGGTGCCACCCACTACGATAAGCACTGACGGTACGTCAATGAAGGGCCCCATGCTGCCGCCGCTCATGATAGCTGCGACGATGATGCCTAGGGCGCCGAACATGCCGACGATTGTTGCGATATCCACTACTGTGCTCCTTGTGAGACTGCACCGGATGCCAACAGCACCCCGCACACGCAAATCCTTGCCACACTGTCATCGGCAGGAGTCAGCGCCGCTTAACAGGGCGCGATACAAGAAAGACAGGGTGAAATTATTTGCCACAGCGATTAGAATGCGCACACTGCGTCCCGGTAGCTCAGCTGGATAGAGCGTTCCCCTCCTAAGGGAAAAGTCGGGGGTTCGAATCCCTCTCGGGACGCCACTATTTCAACGACTTAGCACCTTTTCGTCTTGGAGTTCTGCTCCAACGTGACTGAATCGTGACGCAGGACCAGCGGATGCCCTACTGCAGCTCGCAATTCCTCAGGCACAAGTGCCGCACAGTGCTGGGCCTATCGACTGTACTGCACCCCTAAGACCCTCCCCCAGTCAGCGGCATATTGCGCGCCATCGAGCATGCTACAAACGCGTGTTCTAGGCCGTGAATGCTAGAAATACACTCCTTTGGCACCGACCTGCTCACATTTTTTTCCTTTCTGCACCGCTTGAGCACGGCTATTCGCCGACGATCATTCGTCAAGATATGAGCACTTCAGTCGAAATGTATTAAATACATCCTACACAGCAAGATTGCTGCCATGTCGGATGGCCTCTCTACATTTCTGACTATGGAACTGGGCGTATGCAAGGCTCAAGGCTCAACCTAGGTGCGCTCATCAGCGCTGCCCTGCTCGTGGCGGCTAGCCCCCTTAGCTACGCCGAAGGCCCTGACACACTGGAGGGCTCTCCGATATTGACGCCCCTGGACGTGGACGGGACCGGTATTCAGTACCTGACTGTGATCGATATGGGCAACGGCCACGGGGTGTTTGAGGGAGACGTGTTGGTGCCTCTTCAGAGCCCGAGCGCCCGCTCGGCGAGCGTCAAATTCAACAGCTCTACATTAAGCGGCGCGCTCTGGCCCGATGGCGTGATGCCCTACAGTTTTGATAGCAGCTTGAGCTCAAGTGCACGCACGAAGATCTTGGAGGCCATTGCGCACTGGAACAACCGCACACCGATAAAGATAGTGCCCAGAAGCACGCAGTCTAACTACGTCAATTTTGTCGACTACGCTGGTTGCGCCTCGTACATTGGCATGATCACAGGCGCTCAGCCGATCTACTCTTCGAGCGGGTGCTCGATGGGTAATTTCGTGCACGAGATCGGTCACGCATTAGGCCTTTATCACGAGCATACCCGACCCGATCGCGACAACTACGTCAGTATCAATTGGTCAAATATCTCCGCCAGTAAGACCCAAAACTTCGACGTGGTCACGACTAATATTCAAGTGAACACGCCGTATGACTACGGCTCGATCATGCACTACGGTGAGACGTTTTTCGCCGTCAATTATCAAATCAACACCATCACGCCGCTGCAGAGTCATCAGAACATTGGTCAGCGACTGGCCCTGAGCTCCGCTGACATCGCCGGTATCAATGAGCTCTATGCGGTGGATTTCGCCGTGGACATGAAAATTTTGCCACCGAGACCGATGCCTGACTCTACGATTATCACGACGGTTCAAGTGAGCAACAACATCCCCAGCACCATCCACTCACTGACGGCCGCATCTGTGCTACCAACAGGGGTCGCTTTCTTGCGGGTACTGGAGCCGGAGTGGAGCTGCAATATCACTGCTCAGTCCCTGAGCTGCAGTGGTCTTTCTTTGGCCGCAAACACCAGCCGCTCATTGACCCTCGAGATGAGCGCTCCCAGCACAATATCTCCGCTGGACTTCATTTTCACTTTCAGTGCCCTGGACAGTAGTTACGAGACCTTGACCCTGGAAGCGGTGCAAAGCCTGACCATGACGACTGTCAATGACGCCCCCATCATTGACAGTCGGAGCATGGTGGCGACACTGCCATTTACCGACATAGACACACCTGTTCAGAAAATTTCCGCTGCGGACCCCAACGGCCACACCCTGAGCAACTTCACCCTCAACGCACAGAGTGACCCCGGACTCTTTCTTTTGGATGCAAGCACCGGTGATATTTTTGCTACCGATTTGGATTGGTTAAATGGGGTCGAATCGGCCTCGTTGACGGTCACAGTTTCTGACGGATTTACTTCTGCGGACGACCAGACCATCGAGATAGAAATGCTGCCAACGTCTGGACTGGGCAATTCAAGCTCTTCCAGTGCGAGTTCTGGTGGCGGCGTGTTTATGCCGTTCTGGTTGTTGTTATTAGCACCGGCGCGGTACAGATCGCAGCGCAGACACCGGGACTGGTAACTTCCCTCACACATCAAAGTCGAGCTCAGTTATCATGGCGATTTTAAGCACTCACTGAGGATCGCCATGACCCGCCTGATGATCAGCGCAGGAGAAGCATCGGGAGATATCCACGCCGCCGCTGCTCTAGAAGCCCTACGCGACGGCGGCGCAGCCTTCGAATGTTTCGGCATGGGCGGCAGCGCGCTCGAGGCTTTCGGCATGCAGCTGGAAGTGGACAACCGAGATTTGTCCGTGATCGGCTTTGTGGATGTGCTGCGCAACTACGGAAAATTCAAAAGGCGCTTGGAACAGTTGCGCGCTCGTATGCGCGCGTCAAAACCCGACCTGCTGCTGACCGTCGACTACCCTGATTTCAACCTGAAACTCGCGGAGACAGCCAAAGAGCTGGGCATCCCTGTGCTGCACTACGTCAGCCCTCAGGTGTGGGCTTGGCGGGCGGGAAGAATCGTGCGCATAGGCAAGCTTGTGGACCAAATGGCGGTGCTTTTTCCCTTTGAAGTGCCCTACTACCAGCGCCAGAACATCCC
>JAWSVD010000074.1:27254-139570 GCA_033852095.1 Granulosicoccaceae bacterium
GGCAGTCGGCCAAGCGAGCTGAATCGCATATTACCCTGCTTGCTGGACGCTGCCGAGACGCTGCTGGAACAAGACCCTGAGCTGAGCTTTGTCTTGCCGCTGGCGCCTTCACTGGATGAGGAAGCCCTGGCAGCGTTCAGCAAGCTGGACACACTGCCGGTCACGGTGATCCAGAGCGATTCACATGTGGTGGCCATGGCCTGTGACTGTGTGGCGGTGGCCTCAGGCACCGCCACCTTGGAGCTTGCGCTGCTTAAGGTGCCGATGGTGGTGGTCTACAAGCTCAACCCCATCAACTACGCCATCATGCGGCGGCTGATCAAGATCCCTCATATATCTCTGGTCAATATCGTGGCAGAACAGGAAGTTTGTATTGAGCTGGTACAGGGCAAAGCGACAGCCGCGGCAATCAGCCAAGAGCTGCAGCGCCTGCTGAGCAATGAAGCGCACCGCGATGCACAGCTCAATGCCTTTGCCCAGATAGCCGAAAAAATGGGTGAGCCCGGTGCATCACAGCGAGTGGCCGCGATCATAAAAAGCTTGTTGCCCGATAAAAGCCCCACATGACAGCTCTTTCTCCCACGACCTAGCAGCGGCTGATCGAATATCGCCTAAGCTCGGCGATCAGGCGTGAAAGCACGGCTTTCAGCTTGCCTTCAGTTGCCGTTGTGCGGGCTGCAGCTTGCACGGCGACCACCGCGGGGCCCAGCGCCGAAGCCCTCGTGCATCGCCGCAATTAGCGGCTGCGCACCACGCCACGGGTGCTGTTGCGGATAAATTCAACAAAGCTCGCCACTTCCGGGTGCTTTTGCGCCAATTCAACCACCCGAGCGTCAGACAGGTCGGCTTTTGCGCCTCGCAACAACGCTTTATACGCTTGATGTAAAGCCGTTATCGAGGCATCGTCAAAGCCACGTCGACGCAGCCCTTCTTTGTTGATACTACGAGCGGTGGCGTAGTTTCCCGAAACCAGAGTATAGGGCGTCACGTCTTTGTTGATGCTCGAGCCCATGCCCGCAAAGGCGTGTTCGCCGATTTTGCAAAACTGGTGCACCAAGCTGAATCCACTCAGTATCACATTATCCCCGACCTCAACGTGCCCGGCCAGCGATGCGCCATTGGAAAAGACAATGTTGTCACCCAGCTGGCAGTCGTGCGCCACATGGGTATAAGCCATCAGCAGGTTGTGGTTGCCGATCCGGGTGTAGCTGCCGCCGTCGACCGTGCCACGGTTGATGGTCGCGTACTCGCGGATCGTATTGTGATCCCCGATCAGCAGCCAGGTCTCTTCGCCGTTGTATTTAAGATCCTGAGGCGCATCGCCAATCGCGGCAAACTGGTGGATCTTATTGTGCTGCCCGATTTTTGTGGGCCCTTTGATGACCACGTGTGGCCCCACCACGGTGCCTGCACCGATCTCCACGTGATCATCGATAAAGCTGAAGGGACCGACTTCAACATCATCGGCGAGCACCGCGCCCGCCGCCACAACAGCACTGGGGTGAATCACGACTTGGGCCCCTGCACGGCAATCATCAACTCTGCACTGGCGGCCAGCTCATCGCCCACGAGTGCTTTGGCTTCAAAAATCCAAATGCCGCGGCGGTTCTTTAAGACTTCTACGTCTAAAAACAACTGGTCTCCCGGTACTACCGGGCGCTTAAATCTGGCCTTATTGATGCCGGCGTAGAGATACAGATTCTGTGTCGGCGTCTCGCTCATGGCCTCTTCAGCAAAGCCCACCATGATACTGGCTTGCGCCAGTGCTTCTAGGATCAGAACGCCGGGGAACACGGGGTTTTCCGGGAAATGCCCAGTGAAAACGGGCTCGTTAAAGGTCACGTTTTTCAAACCACGACCGCGCACGCCCGGTTCCAGATTGAGCACCCGATCGATCAACAAAAAGGGGTAGCGGTGGGGTAATAATTTGAGAATGTGCTGAAGGTTGAGCTCGCTCAAGTGTTAATTACTCCGAAGAATTTGCTGTGGTATTTTGATCGCTGCACACTTTAACAAACACTTGCCGCATGCGCTTGGCCAGCTGGTGAAATTGGCGAAGATTAGGTTGATTGCGACGCCAGTCAGCCACTGGCTGAGCCGCCGTGGCGGAGGCATAAACACCGGCTTTCAAGGATGAAGTCACGAAGGTGTTAGCAAACACCACCACGCCGTCGTCAAGCTGCAAATGCCCAACAACAGAGCTGCCACCGCCCAGTTGGCAATTTTGGCCAATGCGCGTGCTGCCAGCGATACCGACACAGCCGGCGATTGCTGTGTATTTTCCGATATGGACGTTGTGGGCTATTTGCACGTGATTATCGATGATGACGCCATCCTCAATCACCGTGTCGTCCAGCGCACCGCGGTCCACCGTGGTGCAGGCGCCAATTTCCACACGATCACCGATGCGCACCGCGCCCACCTGCTCTATTCTCTGCCAGCCCTTGCCCCGCTCTGGCGCAAAACCAAAGCCGTCAGCGCCAATCACCGACGCACTCAATACCCGGCAATGCTGCCCGATCTCGCAGCCATGCAGTACCGTGACCCGCGGGGCGAGCCGTGTGCCCGCGCCGATCTTAGCGCCAGCACCTATATAACACCCAGCCCCTATCACCGCCTCTGCACCGATACTGGCGCCCGCTTCGATCACCACGTGAGGGCCGATCTCAGCTGTCGCGCAGACTTCCGCACCGTCCATCACCACCGCAGTGGGGTGGATGCCCGCTTGACTGGGCGCAGCGCCGTGCAGCCACTGGCTGACCTTGGCGTATGCTAGGTAAGGGTTGTCGACCAATATCACGGTGCGCTCGCAATCGACCGCATCAGCCGCTCGCATCAGTACCGCACCTGCGCGGCACGCAGGCAAATCGACCAGGTATTTAGCGTCGCTGACAAAACAGATAGAGCGAGGGCCGGCACCGCTCAAAGAGGCGAGCGATTCAATCAGGCAATCACCGTCACCTCGAAAATCGACCTCCAGCAATTGCGCGATCTCAGCCACACGCAGACCGCGTCCACTCGCGGGCTCGCTCATGGCTGGGTACGCAGCTGTTCCAGCACGCGCTGGGTGACATCGATACTGGCGCTCGCGTAGAGCACCCCGTCGGTCAAAATCAAATCAAATCCTTCCTGGCGAGCAAAATTGGCGACTGACTCCAGCACCCGATCGCGCACACTTTTGAGTTCCACGTTGCGTTTTATATTGAGATCTTCTCTAAAAGCCTGCTCTAGGCGTTTCAAGCGACGCTCTATGGCCCGCAGGTCGCTCTCTCCGCTCTGCTTGGCCGTCTCTTCAGCCGCGTCTAACTCTGTCAGCGCCGTATTGGCGCGATCACGTTCGCCCCGCAACTCGGTGAGCTCTTGCTGGCGGGGCATAAATTCACCCTCCAATCGCTCCCGCGCCTTCAGGGACTGCGGCGAGTTGTCAATGAGATACGCCACATCCACGAAACCCACTACCGGTGAGGGCGCAGCCTGGACGGAGGCGCCACAGAGCAGCGATAACATGATCAGAAGCCTAAAAGACCCTTGTCGCAACACCATTGCTCCCCGGAATTAATGTGGCATCAGTATAGCGGAAGCTGGAGCCCAGGATGCCGCGCTAGGGCCAATTGACCAGCGCTCCGCCCCAGCAGTTACACAGACTGCAGCAGCGCTATGATGCGCTCTGCAGATAGTCGAGCTTCAGAATGAAATTTCGAACTGAAAACGCTCGAGGTCATCGCCTTCTTTGTCTTCAAAGGGTTTGGCCAAACTGAATTTGAGCGGTCCAACAGGCGCCAACCAGGTCAACCCGATGCCGTAGGAGAGCCGCAGCTCACTGGCGTCAAAATCCGCGTGCGAAGCAAACACGTTCCCGGCGTCAACAAATGCGCTCATGCGCGTGCGTCGCGGGGTTGGGTCCGCCTCATCACGCTTGCCAAACGGTGGCGGGAACAACAGCTCCAGCGAGCCCAGCGCACGAAAATCTCCGCCCGCGCTATCCCCGTTGCTGTCTTCAGGGCCGAGGCTCTGGTTATTGAAGCCCCTGACCGAACCCACACCACCGGCGTAAAAACGGTCATAAAAAGGCAGCCGCTCTGGCTCGGAAAAATCATTGCCGTAACCTTTTCCGTAGTCCACCTGGGCGTGCAGCGCAAACACCAGCTCGCCGCCGAGCGGGATGTAGCCGTCGGTCTTGTAGCCCAGTTTGTAGTAGGGGTAGTCACTGCTCGCCAGACCGCCGTCGATGCCGATGCGGTGGTACATGCCCTGGCGCGGGAAGGCGAAACGGTCACGGGTATCGCGCACGTAGGCCAACTCGGCGTTCAGACCCGAATAGGTGTCGCCGTTAGCGGCTAGGAAATCCACGATTTCAGCAGAGGTGCCCGAGGTCGTGTCGATCTGAATGCTGTCGTAGCCCATACCAAGCCTGAGCGTGTCGTATTCCGTGCGCGGGATACCGTAGGAAGCTTTCACCCCCCAAGAGTTCGCCACCCAATTGGCCGTGGTGTCGTAGTTGTCGGTGTCGGTCTTGCGGTGATGCGCACTGAGCGTCTGGCTGATGCCGTCTGTCGTAAAGAAGGGCTGCGTGTGGGAAATACTGTATTTTTCCGTCACGTCCGAGCGAGAAAAAGAAAGCCTGAGGTTCTCGCCGCTGCCCAGTGCACTGTGCAGTTCCAGATTCAGACCAAACTGCGCACCGCTGGAACCATAGCCCACCGAGGCACTGAAGGTGCCGGGACGCCCCTCCGTGATATTCACGATAATATCCAGCTGGTCTTCCACGCCTGGCACCCGCTCGGTGCGTATATCGACGCCGTCCACAAAAGCTAGCCGCTGGATGCGCTCACGCGAGCGACGCAACAACACCGGCGAAAAGACACTGCCTTCCATGATGCGCATTTCACGCCTGAAGACTTCGTCTCGGTTGCCGAAATTTCCGGCGAACTCGACGCGGCGAACATAAAATCGCTGCCCGGTTTCAACGATGAGGTTCAAATCCACCACCGCCTCAGCCCCGCGCTCACGGGTATCAACCTCGGCCTTGGCGAAGGCGTAACCGTCCCGCCCCAAGCGCTCGCCAATCGCTCGCGCGCTCTCGTTCACGCGCTGCCGCGAAAAGGTATCGCCCGATTCGACGCTGACCAGTGCCCGCAGCTCATCCGCTGGGACGTCCGAGTTGCCGCCGATGCGAATTTCACCCACAGCGAATTTCTCGCCCTCTGTGACGTGCAGGCTGATAAACACATCGCGCTCATCCTCGCCCAAGGACACCTGGGTGGAGTCAATCTTGAAATTCAAATAACCGCGGTTTCTGTAGAAATTGCGCAAGCGGTCCTGGTCACCTTCCAGCGCCGCACGGGTGTAGCGGTTGGCGTGGGAGAAGAAATTGTATTTGACCGGGTGCAACTGGAACTGTTTCAGCAGCAGATCCTCTTCGAAGGCATCGGCACCGACAATTGCCACGTCGCGGATGCGCGCCTGAGCGCCCTCTTGCACATCGATCAGGACTTCGACCTGACCTTCACCGACCGTTTCGATTTCCGTCTCAAGATTCAGCCCATAATAGCCCTGATCAAAATAGACAGCCCGAATCTCGCGCTCCACTGATTCGAGCGTGGCTCGGTTGAGCAGACGACCACGCACCAATCCAATGCTGCGCAGTGATTGATCCAGCTGTTCCTTGGGAATGGCCTTGTTGCCGTTGATGGCAAATTCGGCGATCGCGGGCCGCTCGACCACGGAGACAATCAGCTCGCCCTTGTCGCGTGAGAGCTTGACGTCATCGAACATACCCAGCGAGAACAGGGATTTAATGATGTCACTGGACTCAACGTCCAGGTCTATGCGATCGCCTTCCAACACTTTTAAGCTGTTGAGGATGGTGCCGGTGCTGACGCGCTGGTTTCCTTCCACCCGTATTGCTTCGACGCGCAACGGCGCAGCAGCCGCTTCCAGTACGATAAAACAAAGCACTGCACCCAGCAGTGCCCGGCCCAAATTGTTTCCCATGTTCGAATCCGAATTTTGTGAAACGCCACAGTGGCGACGGATGAATTTTAGATGATCAACGCGCTTTGCACACGACCACACCGCTCTACCGTCAGCCAAACAGGCGTGAAATATCGTTGTAAAAGGCCAGCGACATCAGACCGGCCAATAATACCAGTCCGAGCTGCTGACCCCACACTTGAATCCGTTCTGAGACCGGAGAACCCTTGACCAGCTCCACGGCATAAAACAAGAGGTGACCGCCATCCAGGATAGGCACCGGCAATAAATTGAGCACAGCGAGGCTGACACTGATCAGCGCGAGAAAATTCAGGTAGTGATCAAAGCCAACACTGGCTGACTGACCAGCGAACTGCGCGATGGTCAGCGGGCCACTGACGTTCTCCAGCGAGGCTTGCCCAGTGACCAGTTTCCCGATCATCTGCAGTGACACCAGGCTGATATCAACGGTGCGCTGCACACCGCGCCACAAGGACTCGAGCGGGCCATAACGCACCACTGTCCGCATGCTGGCCCACTCCTGCTGCACCGCCTCATCGGTGGCAGCACTGGCGCCGATATAACCGAAGGTCTGGCCATTCTGCTCGCGTGACCCTGGCTTCAACGCAAGTGTTTGCTCTCGGCCATCTCGCTCGATATCAACCGACAACAACCGACCCGGCGCAGCACGCACCACCGTCACCCACTGCTGCCAGCTCTGCACCGCCGTACCGTCAGCGCGCAAAATGCGGTCACCTGACTGGAACCCAGCGCCGGCGGCGGCCTCGCCCACGGTCAGCTCCGCGAGCACCGGGGGCAGCACCGGCATCCACAGTTGCAATCCGCTGTCGGCAACCATGTCGCCACCGCCCGCTAGGGCAGCGGCACCGTCAATGCGCAGCTCACGCCGAGCGGTGCCGCCCTCGCGGGTCTCGACTTGAACCACCACCGGCGTGCCGTCATCTTGCAGGGCGGAGTCCAGCAAAGCGATGCGAACCGCCTCCCAGCTCTCGGTCTCTCGCTCGGCTATCTGCACTATCTGATCGCCCGATTCGAAACCCGCGTGATCCGCCAGACTGCCAGGTGTTGGCGCGCCGATGCGCGGCACCATCGCGGTGATGCCGATACTGAACATCAGCCAGTAGGCAACAATCGCGAGCAGCAAATTGGCGATGGGCCCAGCGGCCACCACGGCGATACGCGTCCACACCGATTGCCGATTGAAGGCACGATGCACTTCGTCAGCGGCAACCTCCCCTTCGCGCTCGTCCAGCATCTTGACGTATCCACCGAGGGGAATCGCGGCCAGTACATACTCGGTGCCGTCCGCGCCGGTTCGCTGCCACAGGGGCTTGCCAAAACCGACCGAAAACCGCAACACCTTGATGCCCAGACGGCGAGCTGTCCAAAAATGGCCGTATTCGTGAAACGCTACCAACACCCCGAGCGCCAGCACAAAAGCCAACGCATACCAAACAATACTGCCCACCATTAAGAACTTACCGCCAAGGTCGTGCGAGAGATGTTCTGTTTGACCAGTTCTCGCGTTTTTATATCCATCTCGAACAAAATATCCACCGAATCTACTGCCGCCACGGCCATGCTCTGCAGCGCCTGCTCCACTTGAGCGGCGATGTCCAAAAAGCCAATGCGGTGTTGCAAAAAAGCACTGACCGCAATCTCATCAGCGGCGTTCAGCACGGTAGTGGCGGTGCCCCCCGTGGCCGCGGCCTCCTGGGCCAGCCGCAAACAGGGAAAGCGCTGCAGGTCCGGTGCTTCGAACGTGAGGTCGGCCTTGGCGATCAAATCCAATGCGTCGACGCCCGAGCTGATGCGCTCAGGCCAGGCCAGTGCGTGGGCGATGGGCGTGCGCATGTCCGGGTTACCGAGCTGCGCCAACACCGAGCCGTCGTCGTAACTGACCATCGAGTGCACAATACTCTGCGGATGCACCACCACGTCTATGCGCTCTGGCCCGACGCCAAACAACCAGCACGCCTCGATCAATTCCAGGCCTTTGTTCATCAGGCTCGCCGAATCGATGGTGACCTTTTGGCCCATGTCCCAGTTTGGGTGCTTGAGCGCGTGTTCCGGTTTGACCTGCCGCAACTCCTCAAGCGTCGACTGGCGAAAGGGCCCGCCGCTGGCGGTGAGCAATATCTTCCGCACGCCGCGCAAAGCAAGGCCCGACTCGGGCTGTGGCAGGCACTGGAAAATAGCGTTGTGTTCGCTGTCGATGGGCAACAACAGGGCACCGCTGCGCGCAGCCGCGTCCATCATCAGCTGCCCCGCCATCACCAGCGCTTCTTTATTGGCCAAAAGCACACGCTTGCCAGCATCCACAGCGCAGAGCGTTGGCCGCAACCCCGCGGCCCCGACAATGGCTGCGACCACAGTGTCGCAGTCGGCATGCCCAGCAACGGTGTTCAAGCCAGCTTCGCCCGACAAGACCGAGATGTCACTGCCACTGAGCGCAGCAGCCAGCGCATCGGCGGCGGCGGGGTCGGCCATCACTGCAAAACACGGAGAGAAATCACGGCACAGCTTCAGCATCGCGTCGACGTTTTGCAGAGCGGTGAGCGCAAACACGGCGTATTTATCGGGGTGACGCGCCAACACATCCAGCGTACTGGTGCCGATGGATCCGGTCGCCCCCAGCACGGTCACTTGAATTTTTTGGCCTTTTTCAGTCATCTGATCGTTGTTCCGAATAATTGCCTTTCAGCACCTGAGCCCGTCCGGCGACTGTGCACTATATGCTCGGGTGCAGCTGTAACTGAATAATTCAGAGCGGTAGAAAAACAGAGAGAGCAACAAACACGGGCACACTCGCCAGCGGGCTGTCGACACGGTCTAAAACACCTCCGTGACCGGGCAATATCCAGCCACTGTCCTTTACTCCCGCTGCACGTTTGAGCGCGCTTTCAAACAGATCGCCGCCCACAGAGAACACGGCGGACACCATGCTGATAAGGATCAACAGTAGGCTTTGCATCAAATCCAGCGAAAGCAACCAGGCAGCGACCGTCGCCAACAGCGCAACACAGAGCTGGCCGCCCAATGCACCCTCAATGGATTTGCCAGGACTGAGCACCAGAGACAATTTTCGGCGGCCGTATTCTTTGCCGATGAAATAGGCGCCAATATCAGCTGCCCAGGCGATCGACAGCACATAGATAAGCAACCAGGGGCCGGTGCCACTGGACTCGCGCAACCACACCATGCCCATGCCCACACCGCACATGACCAGCGGCGCGAAAGCCAGACTCCAGGCCTGATGCCGCGACGGCACCGAACTGCTGCTCAGTCTTTGCAGCCAGACAAAGACCATCAGCCAGCCCAGTGACAGCACAGTATTCAAGTCGGTGACGGTATCACTCGAGGCAAAAGTGGTGAGCATGGCATACAGCAGCGCACCGCAGAAAAAGGCATACGCGACGCGCTGCGTCGGTTTTTGCATACCCCCGAGAGCTGACCACTCGTGCGCCCCCAGGGTACAAACCGCGACAACCAATGCCACAAAACCCTGGGCGGGCCAGGCAAAAACAGCCCAGAGGAACACTGTGATCAGAACCAGGCCCGTGAGCACACGCTGTTTAAGCACCGTTTTGGGCCTCCAATTGCTCGCTCACCAAACCAAAGCGCCGCTCACGCTTGCGAAACGCTGCCACTGCAGCATCAAATGCAGCGGCATCGAAGTCAGGCCAGAGCAAAGGGGTGAAATAGAGCTCAGTATAGGCGAGCTGCCACAACAAAAAATTGCTGATGCGGGTTTCCCCGCTGGTGCGGATAAACAGATCGGGCTCCGGGATATCCGCTAGCGCCAAATGCCTGGAGAGGTGTTGTTCACTCACATCTGCCGCCTTGACTTCGCCGCGCTCCACTTCAAATGCGAGCTTTTGCGCAGCTTGCACCAGATCCCAGCGGCCACCGTAATTCACCGCGATGTTCAAGCACACCTTCGCCCCACCCGCTGTCTCACTGATGCCGCCGTGCATGGCTTTTTGCAAGGGCGCAGAGAACCGTCCCAGATCACCGATAAAGCGCAATTGAACGCCGTGTTTCTTGAGGTCTCGAATCTCGGTGCGCAGGGCGCGCATGAACAGCTTCATCAGCACGCCGACTTCATCCGCCGGGCGCGACCAGTTTTCACTGCTGAAGGCGAAGAGGGTCAAATTGGGGATATCGTGGCGCACGCAGTATTCGACGGCGGCGCGCGCAGCGCGCGCCCCGCGGTGGTGCCCAAAGGTCCGCGCTCTGCCGCGCTCTTTCGCCCAGCGGCCGTTGCCGTCCATGACGATAGCAACGTGTTGGGGCATGGGACCGCTGGGTTCTTGCATGAGTTAAGCTCCGCTGGCTTTGATGTCTCTGTGTCGCATAGGCTTCATGCCACGCGTCTAATTCTAGCGACCTTAGCAAGCGCCACTGCAGGCACACGACAATGGCCAACACCTACAGAGTGACATTTACACGGGGTAAATAACACACGTGGCGATGGGCACCCTGCCAGCGACCTGCCCCTTAGCTCTTAAGAGGGGCTGTTAGCCCAACCGCTGCGCGGTCGCAATATGATATTAATATTAGACAGCAATTGGCGGATCACATTTCCATCAGGTCTTTTTCTTTATCAGCCAGCACGCTCTCTATCTGAGCAACGAACTTGTCGGTCAGTTTTTGCACGGATTCTTGCGCCGCACGCTCCTCATCCTCTGAGATTTCCTTCTCTTTCTCTAGCTGTTTGAAGTCACCGTTGGCGTCGCGTCGGATGTTTCGGATCGCGACCCTTCCACCCTCTGCCTCGCCGCGCACGACTTTAACCAAATCTTTGCGGCGCTCTTCCGTCAACGGCGGCAACGGGATGCGGATAGACATGCCCGCTGTGTTGGGGTTCAAGCCCAAGTCCGAATCGATGATGGCCTTTTCAATCGGCCCCACCATGACTTTTTCCCAGGGGTTAACCGCCAGGGTGCGTGCGTCTTCCACCACCACATTGGCCACCTGGTTCAACGGCGTCTCTGCACCGTAGTACTCCACCGTCATGCCGTCCAGCAAGCTCACGTGAGCACGGCCGGTACGGATGCGACCGAATTCCTTTTGCAGCGCAGCGACACTTTTGTTCATGCGCGACTCAGCGTCGTCCAGAATTTCGTCGATCATGCTGAAGTTCCTCTCATCATCGTGCCGATTATCGTGCCCTCAACAACCCTGATCAGGTCCCCGGGCACATTGAGGTTGAAGACACACACGGGCATATTGTGATCACGACACATCACAGTAGCCGTGGTGTCCATGACGGCGAGCTTCTTGTTCACGACTTCGTCGTAGCTGACCGTGTCAAAACGCACCGCGTCGGGATTGCGAGCCGGATCGGAGTCATACACACCGTCAACCTTGGTCGCTTTCAACATAATGTCGGCACCGATTTCCACGGCGCGCAAAGCTGCTGCAGAATCCGTGGTGAAAAACGGATTACCAGTGCCGGCGGCAAACACCACTACCCGGCCTTTTTGCAGGTGGCGAATCGCTCTGCGCCGGATGTAATCTTCACAGACATCGTTGATTTCCAGCGCGGACATCACACGGCAATAAACCCCGATGTTTTCTAGAGAGTCTTGCAGCGAGAGGCTGTTAATGACCGTGGCAAGCATGCCGATGTGATCACCCGTCACGCGGTCCATGCCCGCTTTGGCGAGCCCCGCTCCACGAAAAATATTGCCCCCACCGATCACAATGGCCACTTCGACCTTCATGTCATTGAGAGTCTTAATTTCGTCTGCAATTCGGCTGATGTAGTTTGGATCGATTCCGTACTCCTCATCCCCCATCAGCGCTTCACCGCTGAGTTTGAGAAGAATACGTTTATAGGGAAGGGCTTTGTCTGACATGCGCTCGGTACCAGTCACTTTGGGAAGAATGCCACTTGCGGGCGGGCTTGCGCAATTATAGGGCCTTCGAGCAGAGAAGATGGTCTCTTATTGAGGGAATTGTGAGCAGAATAATCGAACGATGAATCGAAATAGGCACTCTATCTAAGGGATTGAATGGCTGATCGAACTCACGTTCCGACTCAAAACTAAGGCCTCACTGGAATCGATATTCTCGGCTGACCCCGCGCATCGACACCGCGACGCCGGTTCATGGACTCAGAAATTGGCTGCTTCTGAGCCAGGGCAGGGCTTTCACCCTGCCCCACCTAACTTAAGCTGAGCCCTTGGCCTGAGCCATGACTTCTTCAGCGAAGTTTTCTACTTTCTTTTCGATGCCTTCACCCACTTCAAAGCGGGTAAATCCTGTGCAGCTAGCACTTGAAGCTGCGAGCAATTTGCCCACAGTTTGATCAGGATCCTTCACAAAAGGCTGACCCACCAGTGTGATCTCGGCCAAATACTTGCGCATGCGACCGTCAACCATTTTTTCAATGATTTCATCGGGTTTGCCACTTTCTTTCGCTTCGGCGACCAGAATTTTGCGCTCTTTTTCAAGCGATTCAGCGGGCACACCTGACTCATCTACACACACGGGCTTGCTGGCCGCGATGTGCATGGCAATGTCTTTTGCCAGGTCTTGGTTGTCTTTATCGACAGTGGCCAAAACACCGATACGGCTGCCGTGCAGGTACATGCCCACAGCACCACCCGCTGCGGCTTCAACCACAGCTGCGCGACGCAGCTGAATGTTTTCACCGATTTTAGCCACCAGCTCTTGACGCACTTCACTCAAGGTTTTGCCATCGCGCTCTGCAACAGCGGTGCTGTTCAGAACATCGAGATCGCCGGTATTGGCCGCCAGCACGAGGTTGACGACCAGTGTGCTGAAGGATTTGAAATCGTCGGCTTTGACAACAAAATCAGTTTCACAATTGATCTCGACCATCGCCAAACGCTTGCCGTCTTCGCTCTTAGCAAAGACAACCACACCTTCTGCAGCCGTGCGGTCGGATTTCTTGTCGGCTTTTGCCAGACCAGAAACACGCATGTTCTCGATTGCTTTTTCCATGTCGCCACCGGCTTCAACCAGTGCCTTCTTACATTCCATCATGCCAGCGCTGGTGCGCTCGCGGAGTTCTTTAACCATTGCTGCGGAGATTGACATCATCCACCTCACTGAAAATTGATATGACTAAATCTAAAGCGCGCACCGAAGCGGATCACTTCGGTGCGCGCGGACGAGCACGGGATAAATCCCGCTAAATTACTCGGCTGCAGCAGCGGGCGCCGCGGCCTCAGCAACTTCGACGAAATCGTCGTTGCCGCTGTTGGTAGTTGTTGCGCCCTTCGCGTCCTGAATTGCTTCAGCAGCGGCAGTCACAAACAACTTAATGGCGCGAACAGCGTCATCGTTACCGGGGATAACGTAATCGATACCCTTGGGGTTGTTGTTGGAATCTACGATTCCAATGACAGGGATCCCAAGCTTGCGCGCTTCCGCGATAGCGATTTTCTCATGGCCCACATCGACCACAAAAATTGCGTCTGGCAGTCTTTCCATGTCACGGATACCGCCTAAGCTGCTCTCCAGCTTCGCGTGCTCCCGTGTCATCATGAGAAATTCTTTTTTGTTCAAACGCTGCTCTACACCGTCAGCAATTTGAGATTCAATCTCTTTCAAACGACGAACCGACTGCTTGATGGTGCGGAAGTTCGTCATCATGCCGCCGAGCCAACGCTTGTCGACATAGGGCATGTTACAAGCGCTAGCTGCTTGCTGCACGGCATCACGAGCCGCACGCTTGGTGCCCACAAACAGCACTTTGCCGCCTTTGGCGCTCAGCTTGCCCATGTAGTTGAGAGAGTCGTCCAACATGGGCACAGTGTGCTCCAAGTTGAAGATATGAATCTTATTGCGCTCACCGAAGAGATACGGGGCCATTTTGGGGCACCAGTGACGTGTCTGGTGACCGAAGTGAACACCTGCTTCGAGCAGCTGGCGCATGCTAATTCTTGACATGTTATTACCTTAAAATTAAAGACGGGTTTTGCCTCCACGCTCCGCTGCCGACAACCCCACAAGCGACTTAACTTGAAAGGCACCCGTCGACAACTTAACCCGCTACAAGATTTTGGCCCTGAAGCGAATGGATCGTGTGTGATTTCTCTGTATTCGCAAGCACCATAAGGCGTTCACAGGACCGAAGACGTCCAACTGCGTTTTATAACAGATTTTGCTATCATGCCACAAGCGCTATCGGCCTGACTACGGGCCACTGACCGCACAAACCTCACAAGTTAAGCCGGAGACAAGACACCCGCCATGGCAATCAATATCCGTACCGCCGAACACATCGATAAAATCAGAGCCGCAGGCAAGCTCGCTGCTGAAGTGCTGGATCTGATCGGCGAACACGTTGTACCCGGCGTCACCACGGATGAGCTCGACCAGATATGCCACCGCCACATCACTGAAATCCAGGGCGGCATCCCCGCAACGCTGAACTACAACGGTTTCCCCAAATCAATCTGTACCTCGATCAATCATCAGGTCTGTCACGGCATTCCCAGCCACAAGCGCTTGAAAAAGGGCGACATCGTCAACATAGACGTGACCGTTATAAAAGACGGCTTCTTCGGTGATACCAGCCGCATGTACACCCTCGGCGACATCAGCCCTGCCGCCAAACGACTCGTGGACGTTACCCACAAGAGCATGATGCTCGGCATAGAGGCGGTGCGCGACGGTGCACACCTCGGGGATGTGGGCCACGCGATTCAACAATACGCCGAATCACAGAAGTGCTCGGTGGTGCGCGAATACTGCGGCCACGGCATTGGCTCCCAGTTCCACGAAGACCCACAGGTGCTGCACTACGGCAAAGCGGGCACTGGGGTCAAACTTCGCAGCGGCATGGTTTTCACCATCGAGCCCATGATCAACCTCGGCAAGCGTCAAGTGAAGGTATTGGGAGATGACTGGACCGTAGTGACCAAAGATCAAAGCCTCTCGGCGCAGTGGGAGCACACTGTGGTCGTCACCGACAGCGGCTACGAGATACTGACGCTTGGCACCTCGGGCCAACCCTGATGGCAGAACCGGCGCAGCGAGACGTAGGTGAGCACGCAGCAATTGAAGCGATCATTGCCGGCATTGACCAAACCGAGCACAGCGCGGCCAACTGCAGAGATTGGCTGGAACAGTGCGATACCCACCTGCAGGCCCGCTTCGACGCGGGCGCAAGCGGCGCCGAAGTCGTTGTTCACCGCGCCAAGGTAGCCGATGCGCTGGTGCGCCGAATCTGGTGCCACAGCATCCCTGCCGAACAACAACAGTCCGCGGCGCTCATCGCTGTCGGCGGTTACGGTCGCGGCGAGCTGCACCCCAACTCCGACATCGACATCACCGTCGTACTGCCCGACGACAGCCCAGGCGTGGACAGTGACGCGCTGCAGCAGTTCGTGACCGCTCTGTGGGATCTCGGCATGGACATCGGCAGCACGGTCCGCACCCTGCGACAGACCGGGGAAGCCGCCTGCGACGACATCACTGTGATGACAAACCTGCTCGAAGCACGCTACCTGAGCGGCGACCGCGCACTCTGCACACGCACCATCGAGCTGATCAATTCCGAGCGCTGCTGGCCCTCCTACGTCTTTTTCCGCGCGAAATTTGAAGAGCAACAAGAGCGGCGCGAACGATTCCACGACTCAGCATACCGCCTAGAGCCAAACGTCAAAGAGAGCCCCGGGGGCCTGCGAGATCTACAAACCATCGGCTGGGTTGTGCACCGGCACTTCGGCGAAGCGCACCTGAGCGAGCTGTCGGACCATGAATTCCTCACCGCCGAAGAAGTACAGACCCTGCGCGAAAGCCGCGATTTCCTCTGGCGTGTTCGCTTTTGGCTGCACCGCCAGGCCAACCGCGCCGAAGATCGCCTGCTCTTCGAATACCAACGCCCACTCGCCCAAGCGTTTGGCTACAGCGCTCAAGACGGCAACGTGGCGGTTGAGCAGTTCATGCAGCAGTACTATCGCGTGGTCACCGAGATGGTGCGGCTCAATGAAATGCTGCTGCAATTATTTCGGGAACGCATTGTGGAGCTCAACGAGCCCGCTGAAATAAAACCCGTCAACGAGCGCTTTGAGGTCATCAACAACTACCTCGCCGCCAAAGAGGACGACGTTTTCCTGCGCTACCCGCCTGCATTAATAGAGATATTCCTGCTCGGCTGCCAACAACCGAACATCAAGGGCTTGCGCGCCACCACGGTGCGCTTGATCCGACAGCACCTGTATTTGATCGATGACAAATACCGCAACGACATCATCGTGCGCCAACTGTTCATCGATATCTTCAAGCAACCGCACGGGCTGACACACCAGTTAAATCGCATGAACCGATTCGGTGTTCTTGCGGCTTATTTGCCCAATTTCCAAAGCATTGTCGGGCGCATGCAATTCGACCTCTTCCACATCTACACCGTGGATGAACACACCTTGATGGTGGTGCGAAACCTGCGCCAATTTGCGGTAGAAGAACACGCCGAAGGCCACCCGCACTGCACCGAAATTATGCGGGAAATCAAGAACCCCTACCTGCTGCACATCATGGGCCTGCTGCACGACATCGCCAAGGGCCGCGGCGGCGACCACTGCGTGCTCGGCGCCGAAGACACGCGCATCTTCGCCGAACAGCACGGGATGAGAAAATCCCACGCAGAACTGGCTGAGTGGGGCGTGCTGCAACACCTCTTGATGTCCACCGTGGCACAGCGGCGCGACATCTACGACCCGGAAGTGATCCGCGATTTCGCCGCCGAGTGCAAATCCATCGACCGGCTCAACTACCTGTACCTGCTCACGGTCGCGGACATCTGCGCCACCGACCCCAAATTATGGACCGACTGGAAGAGCAACCTGCTGAACACCCTCTACCGGCACACCCGCACGATGATCGAGTCGGGCCTGGACGAGGCGGCAGCTACACAAGCGGAAACCATCGCCACGCGCAAGCAAAAGGCCTTGAAACACCTCGAACACGCGAACCTGAGCAGAGAAGAAATACTGATTTTTTGGGACAGCATGGGCGAGGACTATTTTCTGCGTTACAACGCCGATGAAATAGCCTGGCACACCGGGGAGTTCGCCCGCAGCAGCCACGCCGACCGAGCCCGAAGCCTGATCAGAACCAACAGCGCCGGCTCCACCGAGGTCGCCATCTACACGCGTGATCACCCGATGCTGTTCGCCAACATCACGCGGCGCATGTCACTGCTCGGCCTCAACATCGTCGACGCGCGCATTGCCACCACGCCGCACGGCTTTGCCCTGGACAGCTTCACCCTGCTAGAGGACAGTGGCGAGCCACTGTCAAATGCGAGACAGATAGAAGAGCTCTTCATACAATTCGAGCAACACCGCGAAGAACCCAACCTCTCGCACTACCACCCGCCTCGCCGCCTGCGGTCCTTCCAGCTGACCCCCACGGTCGAGTTCAACACCGAAGACGCTGGCGCCTACACATCCGTGCTGGTCACAGCGGCGGATAACCCTGGGCTGCTGGCGACCATTGCGGGCTGCTTTAACGAGTGCGGATTGACACTGCACGCCGCCAAGGCCTCCACCTTCGGTGAAAAGGCGGAGGATGTGTTCTACATCAGCGATGAAAACGGCGAAGAGATAGACGATGCCGAGCGACTGCGGCACCTGCACAAAACACTAATTGAACAATTGTCTGACGAGTAATCAATGAGCAAACTTTCCCCATCAGTCGCCCTTTGCCAAACCCTGATACAGCGCGACACCGTCACCCCCAAAGACGCTGCATGCCAGCAACTCATCAGCGAGCGACTCGAGCCATTGGGCTTTAAAGCCGAGCACATCGACGCGGGCGGTGTGACCAACACCTGGCTGCGCCGAGGCACCGAGGCACCCTTGTTTTGTTTTGCCGGCCACACCGACGTTGTCCCCACCGGCCCCGAAGTCGCGTGGCGACTCGCGCCGTTTTCCGGGACCATTGAAAACGGCATACTGCACGGTCGCGGCGCCTCGGACATGAAAGGCGGCGTCGCTGCCATGACGGTTGCAGCAGAGGATTTTGTGCGTGACAACCCAGATTTCTCTGGGTCCATAGCGCTGCTGCTGACCAGCGACGAAGAGGGGCCGGCAAAATACGGCACACGCGCCGTGATAGAAACACTCGAGGCACGCGGCGAAAAAATCGACTGGTGCCTTGTTGGCGAACCCAGCAGCACAACACAAGTGGGCGACACCATCAAGAACGGTCGCCGCGGCTCACTCAGCGGCTCACTGCAGGTGCTCGGCAAGCAAGGCCACGTCGCCTACCCTCACCTCGCGGAAAACCCAATCCACCTAATCAGCGGCTTCCTCAACGAAATTTGCGCGCGCTCTTGGGACAAGGGTAATCAATACTTCCCACCCACGACTTTTCAAGTATCCAACCTACACGCGGGAACCGGCGCCACCAACGTTGTCCCGGGAGATCTGCAGCTACAGTTTAATTTTCGCTTCGGCACCGCGACCTCCGAGGACAGCATTCGCCAACAAGTAGAAGACATGCTCGACAGCCACGGCTTCCGCTACGAGCTGCAGTGGAATTGCTCCGGCCAACCCTTTATCACCGAACCCGGCTCCCTCACCCAGGCTGCGAGCACGGCGATCAAAGAAATCTGCGGCATAGACACCGAGCTCTCGACCAGTGGAGGCACCTCAGACGGCCGCTTTATCGCCCCCACAGGTGCACAGGTCATCGAGCTGGGTGTCTGCAACAGCACAATCCACCAGGTGGATGAACGTATCCCCTGCGCTGAAATCGACTGCGCGCACGCACTCTACAAGAGAACACTGGAGCTGCTTTTTCTTAATTAATTTCTGCATTAAAAAAGGGCGCCCCGCTGGAGCGCCCTCTTTTTAGCAATCAACTGAGCCTGCGACTATTCAACTGCAGGATTGATCGCCCGCTCATTGACAGACACATCCGCCACCTCTCGCATGCCCAACTGCAAGGCCTGGAAAGTCGTGCTGCCTAACTGCTGCGCCGCAGCATCAGCTGCCGCGACATCCACGGCTTCAGCGTCAGCTTCCGCCAGGCGCACACCCTTCATGCCAAGCACGACGGGATTAGCTGCCGCATCCACCACTTGACGCCACACAGGGGCATCTGCCTGCTCGGAGCGCGCCAGAGAGAACAAAGCCTTCAATAGCTGCCGATCTTGCTCTGGGTTATCACGCGCGGTCCACGCGGAATCAGCCACCTCCACACCCTGCGCAGCTGCAGACTCGGTGAAATCCCCACCCGACTCGACCGCCGCAAGCAGTGCCTGCGCTTGCTCATCAGCCAGTGCTTTTGCCTGCTGTCGCCTGAGCTCAGCCACAACACTCTCGCGCACCTCTTCAAGTGGCTTCAGCTCCTCAGGCTTTCTGTCGTCCAAGCGAACAACGATCGCGTGATTCTCCGCCACTTCTAATACAGAGGAATTTAAAGCACCTTCCAGCACATCATCGAGCAACACCGCCCGCCGCACCTGCGGATATTGACCAATGCCTAGAGGGGTCTCTGCACTGAACCACTCCGACTGCTGAACCTCGGTACCCAGCGCGTCTGCAGCGGGCTGTAAACTGCCGCCGTTTTCAAAGGTTTCAGCGGCCAAAACATCTTGTTTCTCGAAAAAACCATCGGCCACCTGTTTGTCGACCAGCTCTTGCTGCAACTGATCTCTCAATTCCGCCAGCGGCGTTGCCTGAGATTCCTGCACACTGTTGAGCTTGATGATGTGCACGCCAAAAGGAGAGCGAACCGGCTCACTGACATCACCTACAGCCAGAGCGAATGCCGCGCCCTCGAAGGCCTCTACCATTGCGCCCTTGCCAAACAAGCCAAGGCTGCCGCCATTCTCAGCAGAACCCGTGTCGATTGAGTGCTCTTTCGCCAGCGCGGAGAAATCGCCGCCGCCCGCCAAGGATTGAACCAGTTCAGCCGCCTTCGCCATGACCGCGTCCACTTCTGCTTGCTCAGCATCCTCGGCCAATGCCAACAGAATGTGAGACGCATCCCGCTGCTCTGCCGTGGCGAACTCTTCTATTCGTGCTCGGTACTCAGCTTCGATCGCCGCCTCGTCAATCTCAACCTCCGCCCCGAGAGACGCCGCATCGAGTTCGATGTAACTGACTTTGAATTGCTCTGCCCGCATGTAGCTGGATTCGTGGTCTTTGTAGTAAGACTCAACATCCTCATCAGCTATTTCCAAGGCCTCGCCCAGTGCAGCCACGTCCATCACCGCAAAGACGAATTCCCGCTCCTGGCGCTTTAATTCACCGGCCACACTTTGCTCGGATGGCAAGACAAAAGCAGAGCCTGTCACCGCCCCAAAGAGCTGAACTAAGCCCTGATCCCGCCGCGTGGTCTCTTCAAAAGCCGCACTGGATACGCGGTTTGCAGCCAGAATCTGGTCGTAGCGCGCCTGATCAAAGACACCGTTAACCTGGAATTCATCGCGCTCACGTATCGCCTTCGCAAGCTCCGCATCGGACACCGTGTAATTTTGATCACGGACGCGCTGCACCATCAGCTGGCGCTGCACCAGCTGCTCCAGCGCACCTTCACGCATCTGAGGGTTTTCCAGCAAGCCACCGGGAACTTTGCCACCGAACATCTGCCGCATGCGATCTTGTTGCTGCAACAGCGCGGACTCAAACTGCTGAACACTGACCTCTTCGCCGTTGACGATGGCGGCATCCGTGTCGACACCCGCCGTGAAGTAAGAGCCCACACCAAACAGCGCAAAAGGCACGGTGATGATTCCGACAAATGTATATTTCAGAATTTTTGAATTACGCAAACCTTCGCGGAGTTGAATCAACATAGCTTACTGAATCTCTGGGTTGAATCTCTGGTACGACCAATGATCTTATATTGTTTGCGTGCACACAGCACACAACCCTGTATATGCCCAGCTCCTCTGTGCGGAGCGGAGCGCGAACCCCACAAGTGTAGCCCGACTTGGGAGCCAATGCTCCTCTTCTATTGCTTACACAAAATAAGCACATAGACCTATACATAAACAATTACAGGCTGCTTTGTCAGCACACACGAAAAAGGGCACCCGCGTGGGTGCCCTTATTCGTCTATCTTTGGCGGAGCGGACGGGACTCGAACCCGCGACCCCCGGCGTGACAGGCCGGTATTCTAACCAACTGAACTACCGCTCCAAAACTACTCTTTCAAACTCACACTACACACGAAAAAGGACACCTGATGAGGTGCCCTAATCGTCAAACTTTGGCGGAGCGGACGGGACTCGAACCCGCGACCCCCGGCGTGACAGGCCGGTATTCTAACCAACTGAACTACCGCTCCAAAACTACTCTTTCAAACTCACACCACGTGCGTGAATTTGGTGGGTGTTGAGGGACTTGAACCCCCGACCCTCGCCTTGTAAGGGCGATGCTCTCCCAACTGAGCTAAACACCCAATTAAGCCGCCTAGTTTACAGCATCTTTCAATGCTTTACCAGCTTTAAATGCTGGAACATTTGCTGCGGCTATTTTGATAGTCTCACCTGTACGAGGATTACGACCATCACGCGCCTCACGGCGTCGATTCAGGAATGTTCCAAAACCGATCAGAGTAACCTGATCCCCACCCTTAAGGGTGTCAGTTACCACTTCCATCATGGAATCCACAGCCTTGGCAGCATCCGCTTTACTCAGCGAAGCTTTCTCGGCAACGGCCTCAACAAACTCTGATTTGTTCATTATGACTAACTCCTGAATTTTACACAAGCCCCATTTTGGAATTAATGAAATCAATTTCATCAACCCCCTTGAGAGGAGCTCAATACGAGAAAAAAGCGCCACAGTGGGCGCTATGGACTTGAGTATATACCAATAAACCCACGTTCCAAGCAACAATCTTAAAGCATGAAAAGGATGTAACTCGCAGCAGCTGTGTGAAAATGCCACAGCTGCATTGCGTCTAAATACAACTAGTGCCGCTGGGACGCACCCTTGCCCTTTTTAGAGGCTGGCTTGGCGATGCCTGCCTTGGGTTGCTCGTCTTCTTGAAAGGGCTTGGGCACTGCCGTCAGGGCAATATCGAAGACCTGATCGATCCACTGCACAGGAATCACATCGAGCTCAGACAAGATGTCTTCCGGTATATCCGTGAGATCTTTCTCGTTCTCCGACGGGATGATGACCGTCTCGATCCCCCCGCGGTGAGCAGCGAGCAACTTCTCCTTCAGGCCACCAATGGGCAATACTTCGCCGCGAAGTGTTATCTCCCCTGTCATGGCCACGGTGGCTTTGACAGGAATCCCAGTCAAGGCGGATACAATGCAGCAACACATACCAATACCGGCACTGGGGCCGTCCTTGGGCGTTGCCCCCTCAGGCACGTGGATGTGAATGTCTTTGGACTCGTGAAAATCAGGCGACAAACCCAAGGATGCGGCGCGACTGCGCACGACTGTCATCGCCGCCTGTATAGACTCCTGCATCACATCGCCGAGCTGCCCGGTGTGGTTGAGCTTGCCCTTGCCGCTGACAACGGCCGCCTCAATGCACAGCAGCTCACCCCCTACTTCGGTCCAGGCCAGGCCAGTCACTTGACCCACTTGGTCTTCCTGCTCCGCCAGACCGTAGCGAAAGCGGTAAACACCGAGGTATTTCTCCACGCCCTCGGGGCGAAGATCGATTGATTTCAATTTTTTGTCGAGCAAAATTTCTTTCACGACTTTGCGGCAAATCTTGGATATTTCACGCTCGAGATTGCGCACCCCAGCCTCTCGCGTGTACCGCCTGATGATCTCTGTTAGTACACCGTCGCTGATCGACAGCTCCTCGGGCTTCAGGCCGTTGTCTTTGATCACTTTTGGCACTAAATACTTGCGCGCAATCGCCAGCTTTTCTTGCTCGGTATAACCAGGTATGCGAATGACTTCCATGCGATCCAACAGCGGACCAGGAATGTTCATCGAATTAGCCGTCGCCACAAACATTACCTCAGAGAGATCAACATCCACCTCCAGATAAT
The DNA here is from genome assembly GCA_033852095.1 of Granulosicoccaceae bacterium. Classification (GTDB taxonomy): domain Bacteria; phylum Pseudomonadota; class Gammaproteobacteria; order CALCKW01; family CALCKW01; genus CALCKW01. The sequence goes on from JAWSVD010000074.1 coordinate 50,211, forward strand.
GATCACCAAAGGCCTTGTTCTGCTCCGGGTCCAGCACCTCTAACATCGCCGAGGACGGATCCCCCCTGAAATCCATCGACATCTTGTCGATCTCATCCAGTAGCATCAAGGGGTTGCGCGAGCCGGCTTTGGACAGGTTCTGTACGATTTTGCCCGGCAGAGAGCCAATGTAGGTGCGGCGGTGACCGCGGATTTCCGCTTCGTCGCGCAGCCCACCCAGCGCCATGCGCACGAACTTCCTGCCCGTGGCATTCGCCAGCGAACGCCCAAGGGACGTCTTGCCCACACCGGGCGGCCCAACCAAGCAAAGAATAGGACCTTTGAGTTTCCGCACTCTTTTCTGGACGGCTAAATACTCGAGAATCCTGTCTTTCACCTTTTCCAAGCCGTAGTGGTCACTGTCGAGCACAGCTTGAGCTTCGTCCAATTTCGTCTTAACACGGGTACGCTTAGCCCAGGGCACCGCGAGCATCGTGTCCAGGTAGTTGCGCACCACCGAGGCCTCTGCCGACATGGGAGACATTTGCTTGAGCTTGCCCAGCTCAGACTCGGCCTTCTTTTTAGCCTCTTCTGGCATACCGGCGGATTCGATGCGGCTAGCCAAGTCTTCTAACTCGTTGGGAACATCGTCCATGTCTCCCAGCTCTTTTTGAATGGCCTTCATCTGCTCATTCAGATAGTACTCACGCTGACTTTTTTCCATCTGCTGCTTGACGCGGCTGCGGATGCGCTTCTCTACCTGAAGCACATCGAGCTCACCTTCCAACAAACCCAGGATCCGCTCCAAGCGTTCGCGCACATGCGTCAGCTCCAACACCCGCTGTTTCTCATCCAAACGCAGCGACATGTGCACGGCAATCGTGTCCGCAAGCCGCGAATGGTCATCGATTTTACTCAGTGACGACAAAACTTCTGCGGGGATTTTTTTGTTCAGCTTAACGTACTGCTCAAACAACTTAGCGACACTTTGAGCCAATACGGGCAGCTCACGGTCTGGATCCGAACCGTCTTCTTCACTGACCACAACTGAGGCCCGCATGTGCTCTTCAGCAGTGACTTCCATGCTTTCGATCTGCGCCCGCACGCGACCCTCAACCAATACTTTAATGGTGTCATCGGGCAGCTTTAAGAGCTGGAGAATATGCGCCACAGTCCCGTGGCTGTGCAGCTCATCCACACCCGGCTCATCGACATCTGCGCTGCGCTGCGCGACAAGAAATATTTGCTGATCATTTGACATCGCTTCGTCGAGCGCAGCGATAGACTTTGGTCGCCCGACAAAAAGCGGCGTGACCATGTGCGGGTAAATGACAACATCGCGCAGTGGCAATACGGGCAATACCAACTGGTCGCCAGCTTCAGCGGCAGTGATTTCTTTGGATGACACTTTTAACTCCCACGGTGGTGGTGTAATTAGCTCTAAATCGAGCCCTTGGATAGGCACAAGAGACTGATTTGAGGTTTAGCGGACTCGCCATAGGCGATAGATGGGGTCATTGTGCCACGAGCACAAGAGCTTGTGCGTGGAAAACGGTCGCCACCCGTGTGGTGGCGACTGAGAGGATAGATGCTAGTCGTCCGAGGCGGCGCGTTTGAAATCAGGCTTATCGCTTTCATTCGCCGCATCTTCCGCCGGACCCAAAACAATATAGGGCTTGGCTTCGCCACGGACTACCGCGTCGTCGATGATGACCTTACGAGCATCTTCTTGCGAAGGCACTTCGTACATCACGTCGAGCAATACTTTCTCGAGGATTGTGCGCAATCCCCGTGCGCCAGTCTTTCGCTCCGCCGCCTGTTTCGCCAACGAATACAACGCATCTTCGCGAAATTCGAGCTCCACACCGTCCAGCGCAAACAACTTTTCGTATTGTTTGGTCAGGGCGTTTTTAGGCTCACGGAGTATGCGCACAAGCGCTTCCTCATCGAGCTCTTCAAGTGTCGCAATCACCGGTAGACGCCCGACAAACTCGGGAATCAAGCCAAAACGCACCAGATCATCGGCCTGAATTTGGTGCAACAAATCACCAATGCCTTGACTGTCGTCTTTGGACTTCACTTCAGCGCCAAATCCGATTCCGCCCTTCTCGGAACGTTCGCGGATGATTTTTTCCATCCCAGCAAACGCACCGCCACAGATAAACAAGATATTGCGGGTATCGACCTGCAAAAATTCCTGCTGTGGGTGCTTGCGCCCCCCTTGAGGCGGCACAGAGGCAAGCGTGCCTTCAATAAGCTTCAGCAGCGCTTGCTGCACACCCTCACCGGAGACATCACGCGTAATCGAAGGGTTGTCAGATTTTCGAGAAATCTTGTCGATTTCATCGATATACACAATCCCGTTCTGCGCCTTTTCGACGTCGTAATCGCATTTCTGCAGCAACTTTTGAATAATATTTTCAACGTCTTCGCCCACATAACCCGCTTCTGTCAACGTGGTTGCATCGGCGATAGTGAAAGGCACATTGAGCAAACGCGCCAATGTCTCAGCGAGCAATGTCTTCCCAGAACCCGTGGGGCCCAAGAGAAGAATATTACTCTTTGAGAGCTCGACATCGTCCTTGCCACCCTGGTACTCAAGGCGCTTATAGTGGTTGTAGACCGCAACGGACAAGATACGCTTTGCAGCGTCCTGACCAATCACATATTGATCCACAATTTCTTTGATCTCACGAGGCTTGGGCAGCTTCGCACCAGACGAGGCCCCCTGCTCCTGCATTTCCTCAGTGATGATGTCATTACAAAGGTCTACACATTCATCGCAGATAAACACAGACGGGCCCGCAATCAATTTGCGAACTTCGTGCTGGCTCTTTCCACAGAATGAGCAATACAGCAACTTGCTGTCGTCTTTACCTTGGTCTACGCCGTCGGCCATCAGCCTTTCTCCAAAACGGTCCGTCTTCGCACAATGCCGTTATATGCGAGTCAATTCAAGACGAAAGCGCAATCAATCAATTGAAAGCGCCAAATGTCATCCAACCCTGAGGCGCCTTAGCCCTTGTCGGCTTCGGTCACGGCACCCCGGTTTTCCACAACTTTGTCCACCAAACCATAGTCTTCGGCCATTTTGGCACTCAAGAAATAATCACGCTCAGTGTCGTGACTTACTTTTTCAAGACTCTGGCCAGAGTGGTGGGCCAATATTTCATTCAGACGCTTGCGCATACCAAGAATTTCTTTGGCATGAATATCAATATCCGTCGCCTGCCCCTGAATGCCACCCAGCGGCTGATGAATCATAACCCTTGAATTGGGAAGTGCGAAGCGCTTGTCTTTTGCTCCTGCAGCCAACAACAACGCCCCCATACTGGCCGCTTGCCCGATGCACAGCGTGCTGACATCGGGTTTGATGAACTGCATGGTGTCATAGATCGACATACCCGCAGTCACCGAGCCACCAGGGGAATTGATGTACAGATAGATGTCTTTGTCGGGGTTTTCAGACTCCAAAAAAAGCATCTGGGCCACGATCAAGTTGGCCATGTAGTCTTCGACTTGGCCAACGACAAAAATCACACGCTCCTTGAGCAGGCGCGAGTAAATGTCATACGAACGCTCACCGCGGGGTGTTTGCTCTACAACAATGGGCACCAGCCCACCGGCCGCACGTGTTTCACTCATGCTAGGTCATTCTCCAACAGTGCGGCCGCGTTGTGCTGCCGCTGGTTATTCTTCAGCGCCTTCTTCGGCCTTTTGGCCTCCGCTTTTACGGCGCTCCATCAACTCGCTGAACGACAGGCTTTCGTCGCTGGCTTTTGCCTGGCCAATCACCCAATCGGTGACCGTTTGCTCCAGAACAACAGCTTCTACGTTCTGCATCATCTCACTATTAGAATAATAGTAGTCAATGACCTCATTTGGATCTTCGTAAGCAGATGCCATCTGCTCTACACGCGCACGAACATCTTCAGGTTTGGCAACCAATTCAGCAGTCTTGATAACTTCTGCAACAACCAGACCTAATTTGACGCGACGCCCTGCTTCCTCTCTAAACATATCGTCCGGAAAGTTCGCACCTTCAGGTGGTTTTGCGCCACCCATCTGCTGCGCAAGCCGCTCGAGGAACTGCTCGCGCAGTCGACCGATCTCTTCGCTAACCAGCGCCTTGGGAATCGCCACTTCATTTGCAGCTAACAGCCCGTCCATAACCTGCTGCTTTTCAACAGCTTCGACCGACTCGCGCAGCTCGCGGTCCATGTTTTTACGGATATCGGCGCGCAGTGTCTCGATGCCACCATCGGCAACCCCCAAAAGGGCCGCAAATTCGTCATTCAATTCTGGCAGAGTCGCTTCGCGCACTTCCAACAGCTCGATATCGAATTCAGCGTCTTTGCCAGACAACTCTTCGGCGTGGTAACTCTCGGGGAAAGCGACGTTGATGCGTTTGTTATCGCCGGCTGACATGCCTTCGATCTGCGCCTCAAAACCCTCGATCATGGCACCGGAGCCCAGAACCAATGGTGCCTCTTCAGCCTTGCCGCCTTCAAACTCCTCGCCACCCACGAAGCCGGTGAAATTGATCACGACTTGGTCCGCGTCTTTTGAAGCGCGCTCTACTTTGTTGTAGCTGGTGTGCTGGGACTGCAGGTTTTCGAGCATTTCCGCAACATCAGAATCTTGAATCTGGGTCTTGGGTCGCTTGATTTCAATGCCATCGGTGCCGCTTAAAACGACCTCGGGGTAGACTTCGAAAGTGGCTTTGTACTCAATCGCCTCACCGGCATCTGTCTTCACAGGCTCAATAGAGGGCCAGCCCGCAGGGCGCAGCTCTTCTTTGCTGACAGCTTCTTGGTAGGTGGATTGGATGACATCACCCAATACTTCTTGACGGACTTGGCCACCATAGCGCTTTTCGACAACGCGCAAGGGGACTTTTCCGGGGCGAAAGCCGTTGATTTTAGTAGTTTTACGCAGGGACTGAAGGCGCTGGGAAACCGCGACATCGACGCGGTCTGCTGGGATCGTCACTGTGATAGTGCGTTCCAAACCTTCTGATGTTTCAACCGAAACTTGCATGACTATTCCTCGTTTTCCCCCCGAGAAATCAGACACAGCACACCGCCCTCTGCACCCACGTGCTCAGCGGGGAAACGCCTGTCGGGAGCATCCAATGAAGGACAAATAGAAAATTGGTGCGAAAGGAGAGACTCGAACTCTCACGGGTTACCCCACTGGAACCTAAATCCAGCGCGTCTACCAATTCCGCCACTCTCGCACACGTAAACGGCAGCCACATCAGGCGAAACTCTGACGCGACCGCTGACCTGAAACGCGCTGCAGGCACACCCGAAAAGAAAACCCTTCAGGTGACGACACCAACAGTGCAAAATAATGGGGTGGACGATGGGGCTCGAACCCACGACAACCGGAATCACAATCCGGGACTCTACCAACTGAGCTACGCCCACCACTGAAAACTGGTACGCCCGGCAGGACTCGAACCTGCTACCCTCGGCTTAGAAGGCCGATGCTCTATCCAGATGAGCTACGGGCGCCCGGGCAATACACTTTCAATAAAACTTGGTCGGGGCAGCAGGATTCGAACCTGCGACCCTCTGGTCCCAAACCAGATGCGCTACCAGGCTGCGCTATGCCCCGATCACTCTTGACTGTGCCAGCCAAGAGATAGAATTATAGGCAGACTTTCCTCAGCAATCAACCCATTTGCACTGCTTTTTTTAGATTTCTGCCATTTATTTTTCAGCTCGACTTCTGCCGACGCCAAATGGTCTTGCCGCCCTTGTCTTCTAACAGGATCCCCGCGGCTGATAGCTGCTCTCGCACGGCGTCAGCACGCGCAAAATCTTTCGCCCCACGCGCCTGAACACGCTCTTCAATCAATGCCTCCACTTCCGCAGCCGACATACCTGCCTCGTCACCGCGCTTGAGGTAATCCTCTGGGTCGTCACCCAATATACCGAGGCGATCAGCGAGCTCTCGCAACAGCGCAGCATGATTCGCTGCCGCCGCTCCACCCTGCTCGCGCAACTTGTTTATTTCCGTCGCCAGCTCAAACAGCACAGAAGCGGCTACAACGGTGTTCAAATCATCGTTCATGGCAGCTTCGAAACGAAGCTGCCAGTCACCCGCAACAGCGGCCGAATCGCCGCCGCCGAGCCCACGCAGGGATGTATAGAGCCGCGTCAGCGCCGCCCGCCCACCCTGCAGCCCCGTCTCACCGTATGAGAGCGGCGAACGGTAATGACTCAAAAGGGCAAACATACGGATTTCTTCGCCGCCAAAACGCTTCAAAACGTCACGGATTGTGTCGAAGTTGCCGATCGATTTGGACATCTTTTCACCGTCCATGGTGATCATGCCGTTGTGCAACCAGTAGTTCGCCATGGCACATCCGTTGGCAGCTTCTGACTGAGCGATCTCATTTTCGTGGTGCGGAAAGGTCAGGTCAGAGCCGCCGCCGTGTATATCAAAATGGGCCCCCAGCGTATCTTTGGCCATCGCTGAACATTCAATATGCCACCCTGGCCGCCCCGGCCCCCAGGCAGAATCCCAGTGCGGCTCATCCACCTTGGCCGCCTTCCACAAGACAAAGTCCATGGGGTGGCGCTTATTTTCATCCACCGCGACGCGCTCACCCGCTCGCTGGTCTTCGAGCTTGCGACCTGAGAGCTTGCCATACTGCTCAAAGCGTTCCACGGCGTAATACACATCGCCGCCCGGGACACTCTGATAGGCATAGCCCTTATCAATCAACGTCGCGATCAAAGCCTGCATGTTGGCGATCTGAGCAGTGGCCCTTGGCTGCAGGGTAGGCGCCAGCACACGCAGGGAGTCGCAGTCTTCATTCATTGCCTGAACAAAACGCTCGGTCAGCACGTCAATCTCTTCCCGGTTTTCCACCGCACGGCGAATGATCTTGTCATCCACGTCCGTGATGTTGCGGACAAAAGTCACCTCAAAGCCACTGGCGAGCAAATGGCGGTACAACACATCGTAAGTAATGAGTGCACGCGCATGACCAACGTGGCAATAGTCGTAAATGGTGATACCACACACGTACATACCGACCTTGCCAGCTTCAATGGGGTTAAAGGTTTCTTTTTCGCGGCTTAGACTGTTGTACAGCGATAACATAAAAGACATATTCCCAGGCGCTTAGCCCACAAGACAAAGCGCCAATGGTACTGGATGCTCTGCTAAACTGCGACCTTGATCCCCTCAGAGTGAACACCACCGAAATGCTGAAAAAAACGTTTTTTTCAATGACCGTTCTTGCGGCCTCGCTGCTGAGCGCAAACGCCCAAGCCGGGACCCTTGTCAAGATGAACACCTCTGCAGGCGAGATCATCATTGAGCTGGAGGATGAAAAAGCCCCGGTGTCGGCTGCCAACTTTGCCAACTACGTGAAAGCTGGGTTTTACGACCAGACTATTTTTCACCGCGTGATACCAGGCTTCGTGATACAGGGCGGCGGTTTCACCGCGGATGACATTAGCCGCAAAACAACTGAAGCACCCATCGAAAATGAAGCGGACAACGGCCTGAAGAACAGCCACTACAGCCTCTCCATGGCACGCACCTCCGACCCCAGCTCGGCGACTTCGCAGTTTTTTATCAACCTGCAAGACAACGCCTCGCTGGACCACACAGCAAAAGACTCACGCGGCTGGGGATACGCTGTATTTGGCCGCGTGATAGAAGGCCAAGAAGTAGTTGACCAGATCGCCACTGTCAAAACCGGCAGCGTCGCGGGCATGCGCGACGTGCCACTCAAACCCGTGCGCATTGAAAGCGCCACTCTTTTAGAAAAATAAGCGAGCTCAGCAATGATCCGACTCAGTACCCGCCTCGGCGACATCCTCATCAAACTGCACGAAGACAAAGCGCCTGAAAGCTGCGCCAACTTCAAACAGTATGTGGAAGACGGCTTTTACGACGGCACAATATTCCACCGCGTCATCCCTGGTTTCATGGTTCAGGGCGGCGGTTTTGAGCCCGGCATGTCACAGAAGTCCACACGTGCAAACATCCAAAACGAAGCCAACAACGGCCTGCAAAATATGCGCGGCACATTGGCAATGGCCCGCACCAACGAGCCTCACTCCGCCAGCTCGCAGTTTTTTGTCAACGTCGCCGACAACGCCTTTCTCAACCACAGTGCGCCCAATCCCGCGGGCTGGGGATACTGCGTATTTGCAGAAGTCGCCGAAGGCATGGACACGGTCGACGCCATCATCGGTCTGAGCACCGGATCTGCCGGCCACCACCAAGATGTGCCGGTAGAAGACATTTGCATCGACAAAGCCACAGTCGAAGGTTAATGACCCGACGTGTTTGATGCACTCATTGCCGATTTACACTTAGAGGCCGGCGCGCCCGAGGAACTCGCACAAGCGATTGATTTTCTAGCCTGGGCGAAGGGGCGCTGCAAGCGCCTCTACATCCTCGGCGACCTCTTTGAATATTGGCTCGGAGACGACAGCCCCCTGCCGGGGCTGGCGCTCTTTGAACAAGCGCTGCGAGAACTCAGCACAGCGGGTTGCAGTGTCTGCATCATGCACGGCAATCGTGACTTTTTGCTTGGGGAGGCCTTTTGCCATAGCGTGGGCGCCACCTTGATACGAGAAGATGCCGTGACGATTACGCTCGGACAGCGGCGCGCGCTGCTGCTGCACGGCGACACACTGTGCAGCGACGACAGCGACTACCAACAAGCGCGCAACATATTAAGAAGTCCCGGCTGGCAGCAGCAATTCCTGTCGCTGACTCCGCCCGAGCGACGGCTGCAGGCACAAGCCCTGAGGCAACAGAGCAAAGACAACAGCCGCCAGAAGTCCGAGCAAATCATGGACGTCAACGCCACCACTGTCGACGCCGCGGCCGAACAATACGATGTAGACTTAATCATACACGGCCACACCCACAGACCCTGTTGGCACAAGGAGGGCAACAGAGACAGAGTTGTAGTAGGGGATTGGCACAAAAATGGCGCTGAGGTAGCCCTTTACCACAATCAAACATTAGTACTGCAACACTGGCCATTTAAGCCCCCCCTGAACTAAAAAACTCCCCCGCGACTGCCTATACTTGCAGCAACCCTAAATCGTGGCAATTTCTCGGTCTGAGCGCCCCTCGCTCCAAGCCGATGCGCCATACTCAAGACTTGGACAGCTGCTTTACATGATAACCATTCACCAACAAACGACGGCGAGAAGAGTCTTTCTTTACACCGCAATTTTTTGCGTTTTTGTTGGCATCATCATCGGCACCGTTGCCCCCGCGCTGCTGGGCGTCGCCACGGATTTCGCCGGCCCACACCACGACGGCTACCTGCAGATAGCGAACATGCTGGCACAGGGAGAGGGCTTTCGCTTTGAGCCAGGTGGCGCCGCCGTGATGCACCGCCCACCGCTCTACCCAGCCTTGCTGATACCGATCACTTACTTGCCGGTGGCGCTGCAAAAGATGCTGGTCATCGCGCTCAACAGCATATTGGCCGGCATCTGCTGTACATTTCTCTACAAGCTGGCCCTTCGATTGTATGAAAAACCCGCGGTGGGCTGGCTCGCCATTGCCCTCTACCTGATCAGCCCCTGGCTGTGGCGGCTGATCACCCTGCCCCACACCGCCCTGCTGCAATCCACCCTGTATTTGGCTGTGGTCTATTGCATGGTGATCATGGTTTTTGGTCGCGGCAATCACCGCAGCCTGAGCCAGCAGGCTTTCCACCGTCACGCCATCGGCTTCGGCGCACTCAGCGGCCTGCTGTCACTCACGCATGGTATCGGATTTTTGATTTTTGCCGCCTGTGCTTTCGCCTTGCTGATAGCCGCGCTGCTGCCGCACCCCGATGAACTGAGCAAGGGCAAACGCCTGCTGTCAATACTGCTCGCCAGCCTGCTGGGATCAGCGCTGATCGCACCCTGGACCCTGCGCAACATCGACACCTTCCCGATCACCATCCCGGTGACTACCGGCGCAAGTTTCAATTATTTTATGGGCGATCTCTACTGGGGGCTCGGCGATCATCCGATCGACAAATCCAAAACCCAGCGGGACAACGCCCTGATCGCAGGTGGCGTGGATGAGCCAGCCGAAGATGCCATGCAATACTGGGGCGTGATGGACCCGGCGCACGAGAAGATACTCTCTGAGAACATGAAAGCGCATGCATTGGCGAACCCGGGCTCTGTGATCCAGAAATCGGCGCTGGCGCTGGCTGAGAATTTCTTCCCAGCGGTGCATCAGGTGATCTGTCACCAGCGCCAGATGGTGAGCTGCGAACGTGAGACCTGGTACACCTCTGCGCACCGTTTTGGCATCAGTATCTACTACGGCTTTATCATCTTCTTTGCCCTGGTCTCCGTGCTCAAGCGACGCACCACCGGTGTCATCGCGCTGTTCCTGTTCTCATTGGGCGGGCTGCACATAGGCCCTTTTCTGCCGCTCGGGCAGTGGGCCCCGCATGGCATCTACGCACTGAGCGCCATCTTGTTGATCATGACCCTGGCGGCCGACGGCATCATTGGCGGCCGCATCGATTCGCAGACTGAGCACATCGACCTCTGAAGGCACGTGCCAGGCAGCGCAAACACTGACGGGCCACTGCCTTCTCGACTACTTGAGTTCGGCTGCGAATTGAGCCTCGAGCTCACGCAAATCTGCCAACTCCTCGTCCGTAAAACCCGCCTGTTTACGGTACTTGTCGTTGAACGGGCCGCTGAGAAAGCCACGCGTGTGCTCCAGCAATAATTGCCGGAATGTTGGCTGAGGCTCCAACGCGCGCAGCTCACACTGCTGCAAGAACCAGCGATTGCCAATGGCCACGTGCTCGACTTCCTCGTCGAGGATAAGCGTCAAAATCCGCACCCCGTCTGTGTCACCCATGCCGCGCAGGCGCTCTATCATGCCCGGCGCTACATCAAGGCCTCGCGCCTCCAGCACCCGGGGCACCAAAGCCATGCGCACCATCACGTCGTGGTCTGTGCGCAGCGCCATCTCCCAGAGATTATTGTGCGCGGTATTGTCACCGTACGCCGCGCCCAGCGACTGCAAATGCGCGCACAGCAACTCAAAATGCCGCGCCTCATCGGCGGCCACTTGAATCCAGTCACGCGCAAATTCAGCCGGCATTTCTGCGGCAAAGCGATACACCGCGTCCAAGCCCAAATTGATGGCGTTGAATTCGATGTGAGCGAGGGCATGGTAGAAGGCTACTTGACCGCGCTTGCTGCCCAGCCCACGACGGGGCACATCGCGGGGGTGAACCAGGGCCGGGTGATCTGGTCTGCCGGGTATGTCGATGCGGACGGGCTCGAAGCCCTCGTCCGTCGGCAACTCATCCGCCGCGTATTGGCGATACAAAGCCTGCACCGCCCTGACCTTTTCCTGCGGGCTATCGGTCATCAGCGCGGCATAGGCGCACGCTTGTAATTTAGTACTCACACAATCCCCTGGGGTGTAGCCGGTCCACGCAATAGCTCTCGGCTTCTTAGCGCACGGCCGCCGAGGTGCAGGTCCACAAAATAACGCAGCACGCGCTTGGCCTGTGGCAGCGCAGCCAGCTCTTGCGGTTCTCCGCGGGCAAGCGCCAACAGCGTACTGCCGTCGATCCGCGCGGCACCTGTACTCAGCGTTGAAGCGGCGACAGGGCCGTCCACGCAGAGCCCGTACTGACGCTCGGCCAGCACGGCATCGCCGCTGCTGCATTCACGCGCCCAACTGGGCGCAACACCCATGGCCTCCAGCAGGCTGAGCTCAAAACGGCGCAACAAAGGGCCCAGCGCGTGATGTGTAGACAGCGCTTCAATGGCGTGGCTGTAATAGGCGAATAGCTCTTCTGCTGGCTCTTCCCGAGGCAGCAAATGCACAACCAACTCGTTCAGATAGAGACCGCAGGCCAAGCGCTCGCCGGCCAGACGGCGCAGCGCACCCGCCTCCTCCACAGCCGTCAGCGTGTACAGCTCACCGCGCCCCATGTAGCTGAGCAACAGTGGGGTGAAAGGCTGCAACAAACGCCGCTGAAGCGCCTTGCCCTTGCGCGCACCTTTAGCAACCATCGACACCCGACCACCTTCAAGCGTCAGGCAGTCGACCAGTAAACTGGTCTCGCGGTAGGCGCGCGCGTGCAAGACAAAACCTCGCTGCAGAGCCGCACGTGAAGACATCAGTCGCTCTGAAAGCCCAGCGCCTGCAGCGCACGCGCGTCATCCGACCAATCTTTGCGCACCTTGACCCAAAGCTCCAAGAAGACAGGCACACCGAACAAATCGCGCATGTTCTCGCGCGAGCGCCGGCCAACTTCTTTCAGCTTCTCGCCGCGTTGACCAATGACAATCCCCTTCTGGCTGTCGCGCTCCACCCAAATCGCAGCGGAGATACGGTAGCCCGTCGGCTCGTGGTCAAAGCGCTCTATCTCCACCGTCAATGCGTATGGCAGCTCTTCATTGAGGTGCCGCGTGAGCTGCTCCCGCACAAATTCGGCGGCAAGAAAGCGTTCGTTTTTGTCGGTCAACTCATCGGCTTCGTAAATGTGTTCGCCCTTGGGAAGAAAACCGGCAACCAAGCTTTCCAGCAGCTCCAATCCCTCGCCGGTCTTAGCCGAAATAGGCACGATATGCCGTATTTTCTCTGACTGTGGCAGGCTTTGCAGATAGGGCAGCATGCGCTTTTTTTTCGTCACGCCGTCCACTTTGTTGATCGCCAGTATCAGGGGCTGATCCGAGCGCAAGGCCGCTTCATAAGCGAGCTGATCGTCCTCGGTCCACTGCAGCGCCTGCACCAACAGTACAACCACATCCGCATCCAGCAAAGAGCCCCGCGCCGTTCGGTTCAGCACGCGATTGAGCGCGCGCTTGCCGCCGCCGTGCAAGCCGGGCGTGTCGAGGTAAATAAACTGATCATCGCCCTTGGTCGAAATCCCACGAATGGCATGCCGCGTAGTCTGCGGCCGGTGCGCGGTGATCGCGATCTTCTCGCCAACCAGACGGTTGAGTAAGGTGGACTTGCCCATATTGGGGCGCCCTACCAGCGCCACCGTGCCGCAACGACTGCTCATGATTGTTTCCCGCTGTTGTTGTTCAGGGCCTGCAGCATCGCCGCCGCCGCTATTTGTTCCGCCCGCCGGCGGCTGCTGCTTTCGCCCGTGCTGCTGATCTGCTCATCAAGCAAGGAGCACAGCACGGTGAAGCTTTGCTCGTGAGGCTTACCGGCAACACCTTTGAGCTCGTACTGCGGCAAGGGACGACCGCGCCCTTGCAGCCGCTCCTGCAGCCGTGTCTTGGGGTCTTTGAGCTCATCTATTGCGGGCAGGTTTTCCAACCGCGACTGATAGAGCCCTAGCACGACACGCTGGCAGGCAGCAAAGCCATCGTCTAAATAGACAGCGCCCAACAGTGCTTCGACGGCATCGGCCTGAATAGAACCGCGCTGAAAACCGCCGCTGCGCAGCTCGCCCTCGCCCATGGTCAATTGGTCGGCCAGGGCCAACTCAAGGGCGATTTCAGCTAAGGTCTGGCCGCGAACCAACGTGGCGCGCAGACGGCTCAGATCCCCCTCGGAGAGCTCGGGTCTGCGGCGAAAGAGCTCGGCGGCGATGATGAAATTGAGCGCCCCATCACCTAAAAATTCTAGGCGCTCATTGTTCTGACCTACCGCACTGCGGTGGGTCAGCGCTAGGGCGAGCAGCTGTTCATTTTTGAATAAGTGGCCGAGGCGCTCGGCGAGGGCGAGATGCGGATTTTTCATAGGGCCGAAGTCTAACGCTTTAGCCCCTTCAATTCGACGTCAGCGAGCAATTAGTCGAACAAATAACCAAACAAACGTTTGATCGCAGGCCGATGCTCAAGCACTGCCGCTGAATTGAATAACAAAATTGACGTTGCGAAACAACGGGCGCTTGACTTCGTAGTCGTAACTCACCGTCCGGTGCGAGCCCATGCCCTGAACTTTTATTATTTCTTTGGCGTCGAAAGACCTCAATTCATTTTGCTTGAATTGTTGCTGCAACCACTTATAGGTGCGTGCCGGGGACGCGCTTCTAAGCTCCCGTATCGCACTCGCTTCGACAATCAGCTCCCCCACGATCCTGTGCTGAATAAACACCGGCGCCACACCGATGACGATCCATAGCACCATCAGCACCGCAGCGGCGGAGACAAGCCTCATACCCAGCCCACTAAAAATTCCAATCATGCCGCTCTCACTGAAAATCTACACAGGTCTTCGAGATTTCGTCGAAGGCTCGGGATAATTAAGGTCATGTACAGGCAATTACGGCCAGCAATACCAGCGGACTGTTACAAAATATTTATTTCTGTTTCCGCGCACAAAAAACCAGCTCCGCATCTAACAGAGAAACCAATGTGACGGTGTATTGTCGCGGCCGGCTAGGTGCGGCCGGCTAGGTGTGGGCAGCCAGGTACAGGCGGCCAAGTGCGACCCGCAGCTGTAACAGCAAGAAGCAAGCGCTGGCGATGCAACAACATCAAGGTACCAACAGGTACACAAGACCGATTCGCAATCAGCCAGAAATCTTATATGGGGGGTAACGTGGGGTGCGCACGTGGCGCGCGGACTCAGGCACAACTGCTCACAGCGGTGATTGACATGGCCGCCACGCGCTGCAACAACCGCAGCACAGCGCAGCCAGCACGTGCCGGTCTTAAACCTGGTCGTTGAAGTCCATCAGCAGATCAATGTTAAAAAACAAAGGCTTACGAACCTCGTATTGCAACTTAATCTGCCGATTGGATCCATTCCCCGTCACCTGGATAATGTCCCGAGGGTCCAAATCCCACAGATTATTGGTCTTAAAAGAGCGGTTAAACCAGGTGTAGACCTTCGATTTATCCGCGCCGGCCAATTTTGCATTGACCCGAGCTTCAGCGACCAGCTGCTTGACCTGATGATACTCAACAAAAGCAGGCGACACCGCCACTGCCACAAACAGCACCAGCCCTCCGGCAAAGACGCCGAGCATCCCTAAAAAGGACACACCGCCCGATTGATTATGCATCACCTGCTCCTGATATTTGTCACTGAATTCGATTACCGATCCGCCCCCAATCCATATCAAAATCCAGGCCACTGTGGTGACGCACGTTCAGCCAGATGAAAAATGCACGGCCCACGAGGTTCGCTTCAGGCACCACACCCCAGTAACGGCTGTCATTCGAGTTATCCCGATTGTCCCCCATCATGTAGTAGTGACCAGCTGGCACGGTGAAGTTCTGAGTGTACTGCCGGGTGCCCGCAAGGCTCTCATAAGCACGCTTAGACTTTAAGATGGTGTGTTTGACCCCACCGAGGTCTTCGCTGAACTGCATGGTTGCGGTGCGGGTATCGGGCCCTGTGTATTCGCCCTCGGGCACTTCCGCCACCAACTCACCGTTGATATACAAGCGCTGATTAGCGTATTTGATGGTATCGCCTGGAAGCCCCACCACACGCTTGATGTAGTCTATTTTGGGGTTGTCGGGAAAGCGAAACACCGCTACATCGCCGCGCTCGGGGGATCCTAGATCGAGAATTTTCTTGTGGCCAATAGGCAGGCGCAGCCCATAAGCCGATTTATTCACCAGAATAAAATCCCCTACCATCAAGGTGGACATCATCGACCCACTGGGAATACGAAAGGGCTCGACGATGAAAGAACGCAGCACCAGCACAAAAAGCAGCACGGGGAAAAACGAGCGCGCATTTTCTACCCACCAGGGCTCCAGCGCAGCCTCGACATCGCCCTTTGCCGTGCCCTCAGTAGAGGCGATTCTCTCCGCCTTCATGGAGCGCTCACCGGCGTACATCATCTTGTCCAGCAACCAGACAAAGCCAGAAATCCCCGTCGCACAGACCAAGAGCCAAGCCAGATTAAAATTCATATCCATCCTTTTTATGCCCTGAGTAGTCAGGAGCATTCGTCATCAATTGTCGACTTTCAACACCGCGAGAAAGGCTTCCTGTGGAATCTCCACACGGCCGATCTGCTTCATGCGTTTTTTGCCCGCCTTCTGCTTTTCTAGCAGTTTTTTCTTGCGAGATACATCGCCGCCATAACATTTGGCCAAGACGTTTTTACGCATCGCCTTCACCGTCGAACGCGCAATAACTTGCGTGCCAATAGCGGCCTGAATAGCCACCTCAAACATTTGTCGGGGAATGATCTCTTTCATCTTTTCCACCAGATCCCGACCGCGGGTCTGCGATTTAGCCCGGTGCAAAATAATCGCCAGTGCATCCACCACATCGCCGTTGATCAAAATATCGACTTTGACCAAATCGGCGGGCTCGTAGCGCAAAAAACTGTATTCAAAAGAAGCATAGCCGCGACTGACAGATTTGAGACGATCATAAAAATCTAATACCACCTCACTCATGGGCAGCTCATAACCCAGTGACACCTGTCGACCAATATAGAGCATACGCGTCTGCGTGCCACGCTTCTCGATACAGAGCTTGATCACCTCCCCCACGTACTCGGGCGGCACCAAAATACTCGCCTCGATGACCGGCTCACGCAGCTCATCAATTTCGTTGGGCGCTGGCAACTCGGAGGGGCTCTGCACCAGAGATACTTCGCCTTTTTTGTTCAAAATCTCGTACACAACTGTGGGTGCTGTGGTGATGAGATCTAGGTCATACTCGCGCTCCAGACGCTCTTGCACAATTTCCATGTGCAACATGCCCAGATAACCGATGCGAAAACCAAAGCCCAGTGCAGCCGATGACTCCGGCTCATATACTAAGGATGAATCGTTGAGTTTTAGCTTTTGCAAAGCATCGCGAAAAGCTTCGTAGTCCTCGGAACTCACGGGGAAAACACCGGCGAAAACTTTTGCGGTCACCTCCCGGAAACCATCCAAGGCATCGACCGCGGGATTGCTGGCCAGCGTGATGGTGTCGCCGACCTTGGCTTGGTCAATTTCTTTGATGCCAGCAATGACATAACCCACCTGCCCGGTCGTCAGGGCATCGGTGGGTTTGCGCTTGGGGGTAAAGACACCGACATTGTCCACCTGAAAATTGCGCCCGGTGGACATGAATTGCATTTTATCGCGTTTGCGAATTGTGC
The DNA here is from genome assembly GCA_033852095.1 of Granulosicoccaceae bacterium. GTDB lineage: Bacteria > Pseudomonadota > Gammaproteobacteria > CALCKW01 > CALCKW01 > CALCKW01. The sequence goes on from JAWSVD010000074.1 coordinate 67,243, forward strand.
CATCGATGATGCGCACCAAGGTCACGACCCCGACGTAGCTGTCGAACCACGAGTCGACCACCAGCGCTTTCAAGGGCGCATCGGGGTCCCCGGTCGGGCAGGGAATAGTCGCAACCAGCTGCTCGAGCAATTCCGGGACATTTTCACCGGTCTTGGCGCTGATTCCCAGCGCATCATTGGCGTCTATGCCAATGATCTCTTCAACCTCTTCGGCCACACGGTCAGGCTCGGCAGCCGGCAGATCGATCTTGTTCAGCACCGGCATCACGGTCAGGTCCAGCTCAACCGCGGTGTAGCAGTTGGCCACGCTCTGCGCCTCGACACCCTGCGAGGCATCGACCACCAACAGCGCGCCTTCACAGGCGACTAAAGAACGCGAGACCTCGTAGGCGAAATCCACGTGACCGGGTGTGTCGATGATGTTTAGTTGGTATTCGAGGCCATCATTGGCTTTGTAGCTCAGCGTCACCGCCTGCGCTTTGATGGTGATACCGCGCTCTCGCTCGATGTCCATCGAATCCAAAACCTGTGCCTCCATCTCGCGCTCCGAGAGCCCGCCGCACAGTTGGATCAATCGATCCGCCAAGGTTGATTTGCCATGATCGATGTGAGCGATGATGGAGAAATTGCGTATGTATTGCTGATCCATAAATCGTGTCGCGCTAGTTAAGCGTAGCTAAGTGGGCTTGCAGACGGGCCATGTCGAGATGATAGCGGCAAATTTCGGTATCGCCGTGACATAACACCGGGACGCCTGCGCCGTACCGATCGCACAAGGCGGGGTCGGTGTCCACATCGATGATATCCACTTCTACCCCGTGTGCCGCCAACATCTGCGCCATGTCGTCGCAAAGGTGGCAGCTCTGTCGGCTGTACAAGTTAAGAGCCCGCTCCGTATTTCGGGGCGAGGCGTCATCGAGTGGGCGTAAATTGCGGCGCATGCGGCAAGTCCTGTTTACGCGCCCAAACAGGGGCGCGCTCGTCAACTCACCATCATGGCCGAAAGTTGCTACTCCGGCAAGCGAAGCGCGAGGAACATGGGGCCTGAACCTCGCTGAACAAGCACCGCAACCGACTCTCCCGCGGACAAGGATTGCGTAATATCACGGTAGCTGGCGAGGTCTTCGACCGCCTGCCCGTTGAGCTGCATGATGAAATCCCCCGACGCAATGCCCGCCTGCGCGGCAGCGCTATTGCTTTTCACCTCTTCCACTAGCACACCGCCGGACTCAATTCCCGAAGCCTCGCGCTGCGCCTCGTCCGGCTCTACCGCAGTCAAGCCCAGCTTATCGTCACGCCCGGCCGCGGATCGACCGGATCGTGCCGCGAGCTCTGCCACCTGCGGTAGCTCACCGATGTTGACCACGACCGTCTCTCGCTCGCCGTCACGCATGACATCCACATCGGCGTCACTGCCGGCGCGCACTCGCCCGACCAGCGGCGGCAATGACGAACTGGTGGCAACTGGCATGCCATTGAACGCGACGATCACGTCCCCCACCCGCAGTTCAGATTTAGCGGCGGGGCTGTCGGGCAGAATCTGCGACACCAGGGCACCGCTGGCCGTGGCCATGCCGAAGCTCTCGGCCAGATCGCGGGTCACCTCTTGAATCACAACACCCAACCACCCTCTGGAGACCTGGCCGGTGGTGCGCAGTTGATCCGCCACGTCCATCGCCACATCGATGGGGATGGCGAAAGACAAGCCCATAAAACCGCCGCTGCGGCTGTAGATTTGGGAGTTTACCCCCACCACTTCACCGGCCAAATTAAACAGTGGCCCTCCGGAATTTCCGGGGTTGATGGCCACATCAGTCTGGATAAAAGGCGTGTAATTTTCATTCGGCAGAGAGCGTCCTTTCGCACTGACAATGCCAGCGGTGACACTGAAATCAAAGCCAAAGGGCGATCCGATGGCCAGCACCCACTCGCCGACCTTCAGCGCCGCCGAAGAGCCGATGTCCACCACGGGCAATCCCGTTGCGTCCACTTTGAGCACCGCCACATCGCTGCGCTTGTCCGTGCCGATCACCTCGGCCTCCATCTGGCGTCGGTCAGACAGGCGCACAATCACCTTGTCCGCGCCTTCTACCACGTGGTTGTTGGTCAACACGTAGCCGTCAGAGGAAATAATAAAACCAGAGCCCTGCGAGCTTGGCCGCTCACCCGGCCCGGCGCCTGAGCCGCCCCGCTGCTCTTCCAAGAACTTTTTCAACAAATCGCCGAAAGGGGTGTTTTCCAGCTCCGGCATGTCCATGCCCGGCGGCAAGGCCACAGCATCACGTTGACGGGTGGTGCTGATATTGACCACCGTGGGGTGCTGCGCTTCCACCAACTCGGTGAAATCAGGCAAGGCACCCGCTTGCGAGTAGGCCGGCACAACAAAGGCGGCCAAAACAAGTATCCGCAAGACTGAAAGCATGAAAAAATCCTTTATTTGTCAGAGAATTGCACAGCGCTCAAAGGGGCGCCGGCTGAAAAGTGTTGCCGCAGCGTCAGCTGCGCGAGCCACAGGACTGCCACCAGACCCACAAGCCCAGCCGCCCCCTGCGACAGATCACCGAGCCCCAGCATCAGAGCACAAAAAGCGCCCGCGACAAAACCAGCCGCGGGGAAGAAATAGAGTAACAGCGAAATTTGCGCCAGCGCACCGGGATCGGCTTCTAAATGAACTGACTGCCCTGCTTGCAGGCTCTCAGAGGTACGTGCCGTCACCCTCACCTCTGCCCGAGCTGCAAGGCCAGCGCCGCATGCGCTCTTGCACCTGTGACAGGCGCCACCGCGTTGCGCGCTGAGCTCCGCGTGATGGACCGAGGCACTGCCCACCTGCGCGACGATGTGCTCGCCGGCCACTGCAGGGCCTAAAGGCATCAGTTCGCCGGTTGGAAGCTGATGTTGCTCGGTTGCGCGACGCCCACAGCGAGCGACGAGCGCCGCCCCGACTCCATGTGCTGGATAAGCTGATTGCGCAGTTGTGGCGACAGCGAATTGAAATCGATGCTGCGCACGTCTGACGTCACCGGCCGTACCGCGTCTTGCCGTACGGACAGGTCTGGGGCGACGGCCAGAGACGACACAGCCAGTGGGCTGACCGCACTCTGTGGTACTTGTGCCACCAGGCGGTGATCGGGCTGCTTATTGTTCTCACTGAACATCACCAGCCCGACAAAACCCAGTGCGGCCACACTGGCGGCAACCGCTAAACTCTGGGTCCGACCGGCAAACCAGCCCTGTACCACATTATCGGTAGGCGCCACAGCGGTGGGCGTCACTGGCCGCCCTGCCGCTGGGCTCAACACCGTTGGCTCTTCGGCCACGGCGAGCGCGACCTGCTCGGCAAAACCTGCTGGCAAATGGCAATTGATCTGCCCGTGCAGTGCGTCGCGCTGTTCGCACAGAGCAGAAAAAGCCTGCTTGCAGCCGCTCTGACGCACCAGCGCTTCAATCGATTCCGCATCGCTCAATTCGCCGTCTAAAAAGGCCGAAAGTGACTCTCGATTTTTCTCGTTCATGCTTTTAGTCCTGTTTGCTCACCGTCCATCAAGGGCCGGAATTTTGCTTCGATGGCCTCACGTGCGCGAAAAATGCGCGATCTCACGGTACCGATAGGACAATCCATTGCCACTGCGATTTCGTCATAACTCAAACCGTCAAATTCCCGCAGCGCGATGGCGGTGCGCAGATCGACAGGCAGGTCTTCAATCGCCTCGTGGATAGCGCTGCGCAATTCGTCGGTGCGGGCTTCTCGTTCGGGAGTGGCGATATCATGCAAACGCTCTGCCGCCGCCAAGTGCGCGTTGTCATCGGCGTCTACCGAGCGCTCCACATTCCGTCGTCCGGCCGATACCAAGTGGTTTTTAGCTGCGTTCACCGCGATGCGGTAGAGCCAGGTATAGAAGGCACTGTCACCGCGAAAATTTTTCAGTCCGCGGTAGGCTTTGATGAAAGCCTCCTGGCAGACATCGGGCACGTCGGAGCCGTTGTTGACGTAACGGGCGACCAAGTTGGCCACCTTGTGCTGGTATTTCAGCACGAGCAGGTTGTAGGCGTTGGTATCACCGCGTTGCACACGCCTTACCAAGGCCAAATCGGCTTCATTACTGGTCATTGCTACTCGCTGTTAGTGGCTTAGCTGATGCTGAGACTACCAGACACGGCCAAAGTTCCGGTTTTGCGCCCGCAAAAGCCGACCCTGTCACAGCTGCAACACTTTGTTGCACAGGCACAGGGCGCTTGCAGAACGTCTAGATCGAAAGCACGGTTTTCCGGTAGTAGCGCAACTCCTCGATGGACTCCCGTATATCGTCCAGAGCCTGATGCGTGGCTTTTTTCTGGAAGCCCGCCATTTTCTCCGGCGCCCAGCGTTTCACCAGCTCTTTCAATGTGGATACATCCAAATTTCTGTAGTGAAAGAAGGCCTCCAGGGACGGCATCAATCGCGCCATGAAACGCCGGTCCTGGCAGATGCTGTTGCCGCACATGGGCGAGACCCCGGTCGGCACCCACTGCGCCAGAAACTCGATGGTCGCCAACTCCGCGTCATTGGCGGTGTGCGTCGATTGGCGAACCCTTTCGATCAGACCCGAAGCGCCGTGGTGGCTTTGATTCCAGTCATCCATGCCCGCCATGACCGACTCGCTCTGGTGCACGGCCAGCACCGGGCCCTCCGCCAGTGTATTGAGGTTCACGTCGGTGATGATGGTCGCGATTTCGATGATCACGTCCTGCTGCGGCTCCAGACCGGTCATTTCTAGGTCGATCCAAATCAAGTTGTCTTTGCTGGGCTGCATGTGCGCTATTTGTGGTTGTGGACAGGCCTCCAGTATAGTGCATCCCATCCCTACTCTGGAGCCTTCGCCCCGCCCTATGTCCTCTTCAAACACCGCTGTACAAATCGGCCGGGTCGTCGCCGTGCACCGCTCGCACTGGCTCATCCAGGGCAAAGACAAGGCCCTGCACAAGGCGACCGCCAAATACAAAGCCGGGGCACCGGTGGTCGGCGACCGGGTGCGCTTCAGTGACGCCAGCGGCGGGCTGGTCCACATCGACAGCATCGAGCCGCGCGACTCTACCCTGCAGCGCATCGACCGCCGCGGTCAGCCCAAACCGCTGGCCGCAAACCACACCCGGCTGGTGGTGGTCTGCGCGCCCGCGCCCGGCATCGACCGCCTCTTGATCGATCAATACTTGGTCGCGGCGGACCACGGCGGCGTGCGCCCGCTGTTGGTGGTCAACAAATCTGACCTGATCGAGGACATCGCGTCGCTCGATCCGATGCTGGCCAGCTACCAGAGCGCCCGCTGCGACAGTGTGCTGACCTGCGCCGAGACGGGCGACGGGCTGGCAGAGCTCAGCGACAAGCTGCGCGGCCAAGTGGCGATCTTTGTAGGCCCCTCCGGCGTCGGCAAGTCCTCGATCATCCAGCACTTTGTGCCCGACCGTGACATACGCGTGGGCGCCCTGTCCGCCGCCGGCATGGGATCGCACACCACCACTGCCTCCGTCTGGTACGACTTGGAAGACGAGGGCGCGGTGATCGACAGCCCGGGCGTGCGTGAGTTCAGGCTCGACCACATCCCCGTGGAAACAGTGCGCGCGGGCTTTTTGGAGATCGCCGAGCTGGCGCAGTCTTGTAAATTTTCAAACTGCAGCCACCGCCATGAACCCGACTGCGAGGTCCGCTCCGCCGTCAACGACAAGACGCTCGACGGCTTGCGCTACAAAAACTACCTGCATTTGCTGGCCGAAGCGGAAGAAGCGGCAAAACCTCGCAGTTAAAGACATCCGCGCCCACGGTCAGCTTTCGAGCTATTAGAATCGCCCTGCGGCGCACAGGGAAATCACAAGCTCAATTCGCAGACTCTCTCAAGGAGTCACTGCTGGTCATCTACGCCACTCATCAGCCCACGGCTGCTCACAGCGGCTGATCAGATATCGACTTCACCGCGTAACCGGTGTCTGCGCAGTGTTCCACCACACTGCAGCCGCAATTAGCCACTCTCGGCTCAGCCCACATTTGCGACAAGGGCCAACCGAGGTACTGCAGCAACAGGGCTTTGATCATCCCCCCGTGGCTCACGATCAGCACGCGTTGGCCGGGATGATTTTCAACGATTTTCGATACGGCGGCCGAGCCACGCGCCTGCAGCTGCGCGAAAGTCTCCGCGCCTGCGAGCGCGAACTGACCGGGCTGTTCAAAGAAGAAGCCGTGCTGCTCAGGGTACTGCAGCGCTATGTCCGGCAGCAGGCAGCCTTCCCAAGGGCCCAGGGAGATTTCTCGCAGCCCTTCGTGGCTGTTCATCGCAGCACTTTCCCCGCCCAAAAGCGCGTGCAGCGTCTGCTGCGCTCTGGCACTGGTGCTGCTGTAGGCGGCGTCGCAATTCAGCGCGATCATCTCGGCGCTCCTGCTCTGCGCCTGAGCTACGCCACGCTCATTCAAATCGGTGTTGGCCCAGCCTTGCATGCGGCCCTCGGCGTTCCAGACTGTCTCGCCATGCCGAACAAAAAACAACTGCGTAACTGACATCACCCGCCCTCAAAAAAGTATCACTAGACAGTGAATTATCGCACACAAAAAAAGGGCCATAGAGTGATCTATGGCCCTCCACCAGAACAAACTGATGCTTTGAGCGCCGAAACTTCGGCGTTCAAAAAATGGCTAGCGCTAGAACAGGCCCTCGACCAAGCCCTGATCGTCGAGGCGGATTTTGTTGGCGCTCGGCACGCGTGGCAGGCCCGGCATGGTCATGATGTCGCCGCAGACCACCACGATAAAGCCCGCACCCGCCGACAGACGGACCTCCCGGACGGGCACCACATGACCGGTGGGCGCACCGATGAGGTTCGGGTCTGTGGAAAAGCTGTACTGCGTTTTCGCCATGCACACGGGGAACTCCCCATAACCCATCTCGGTAAATTGGCGCAATTTGTCGCGCACTTTTTTATCCGCCACCACTTCACTGGCGCCATAGAGCTGCGTGGCGATGGTGCTGATCTTATCCCACAGCGGCAGGGCATCATCGTAGATCGGAGCGAACTGCGAGCTGCCACCGTCCACCAGCTCCACCACGTGCCGCGCGAGCTCTTCGGTGCCCGCGCTGCCTTCCGCCCAGTGATTGGCCAGCACCGCTTTTACGCCCAACTCTTCTGCCGCCGCCTGCACCGCAGCCACTTCGGCGTCGGTATCGGCGCTGAAGCGATTGATCGCCACCACCACCGGCACGCCGAAGCTCTTCACGTTGCGCACATGGCGCGCCAAGTTTTCGCAGCCGCTGGTAACCGCATCAACGTTCTCTGCTCCCAGTTCTTTTTTGTTCACCCCGCCGTGCATTTTCAAGGCCCGAACAGTGGCGACAACAACTGCGGCATCAGGCGACAAACCCGCTTTTCTGCACTTGATATCGAAGAACTTCTCCGCGCCTAGGTCCGCACCAAAACCCGCCTCGGTGACCACATAGTCCGCCAATTTAAGCGCTGCACGGGTTGCAATAACCGTATTGCAACCGTGCGCAATATTGGCAAAGGGGCCGCCGTGAATAAAGGCGGGGTTGTTCTCCAGAGTCTGTACCAGATTGGGCGCGAGCGCGTCTTTGAGCAGCACGGTCATGGCGCCGTCTGCGCTCAGCTGGCTCGCCGTGATGGGCTTTCGCTCGCGGGTCTCAGCGACTACGATGCGGCCGATGCGCTCTTGCAAATCCTGTAGATCGTTTGCCAGACAAAAGATCGCCATGATTTCGGAGGCCACCGTGATGTCGAATCCATCCTCACGTGGGTAGCCGTTCGCCACACCGCCCAAGCTGCTGTTGATATTGCGCAGGGAGCGGTCATTCATGTCGACCACCCGGCGCCAGGCGACCCGGCGAGAATCGATGCCGAGTTCATTGCCCCAATAAATGTGGTTGTCGATCATGGTGGACAATAAATTGTGCGCCGCACCAATGGCGTGAAAATCGCCGGTGAAATGCAAGTTGATGTCCTCCATCGGCACCACCTGCGCATAACCGCCGCCGGCGGCCCCGCCCTTCACGCCAAAACAGGGACCCAGAGACGGCTCGCGCAGACACATCATCGCCTTCTTGCCGATTTTATTCAGGCCATCACCCAGCCCAACCGTAGTGGTGGTTTTACCCTCGCCCGCTGGTGTGGGGCTGATCGCGGTCACTAGCACTAGCTTGCCATCGGGCTTGTCCGCAAGGCCGGCGATATAATCCAAGGCGACTTTTGCCTTGTAATGGCCGTAGGGTTGCAGGGCCTCATCGGGTATTTGCAGTTGCTCTGCAATTTGGCTTACGCGCTGCATGGACGCTTCGCGCGCTATCTCAATATCTGTTTTGACCGACATAAGGACTCCGATTTTAAAGCCAATAAAGCACGGCTTCACGGCATTAAAAACCCGTTAAACGCGCTTGTTTAAGTTAAAAAACAACGTCAAACACCCGAAATAAAAGCAACTCACGCTGTGATTATCACAGCGCAAACGATCGATCTATAAACGAGAAATACAACCGACTTCACGTATCAGCCCTGACACCGGGCACTCACTGTCGCCTTATCTGTCGGCTGAATGTACACACGCTCGCCAGAAGCACCGGTCCTCTGAGCGACTCATCAACCAAAGAAAACGACAAAGCAATGCAAATGCGACTGATGACGACGCATCTCGGCAAGTGCGTTGGCAAAGGCATATACAGCCACTACAGCTGTGTCAGAATGAACTTTGCTTGAGGGAAAGCCGCTGTGCATCGGGGTTTTCATGTGGCCTATGCAAAGTACGCCGGCTCGATAATTCGCGGCGGCTACTTCTGCGACCCGATAAATCATGCACCTTTCACCACAGGAGACTGTGAGCCATTCAGAGAATCCCGCGGCACGGAGATGAACCACTAAAACCCAAGGCACCATTATGTTGCTCTGGGGTAAACGGCGATCCGCGCTTTCAGTGACTGTGACGCTGAGTATCCAGGATGGATTAATTCAGATATTCCTAGCAAGAGTAGAACGCTGACCATGCAACCCAACGACCGCAGCAACACACCGCTCAGCCTATCAATAAACACGCCCGTGCACCGCATGGCCGTTGTGCTTATGCCGGACTTCCCCTTGATGGCCTTCAGCAACATCACCGAGCCCCTGCGGGCCGCGAACAGACTCAGCGGCAAACAACTCTACAGTTGGAACTGTCTGTCTTTAGACGGAGAAGAAGTCAGCTGCAGCAGCGGCATCACACTTGGCTGCACCGGCAAGCTGAGCGACAGCGAGAAATACCAGACTGTCTTGGTGTGCTCCGGCCTGCCAGTCAGCCAGGAGTCGATCAAACCCTATCACCACGGCCTGTGGCAACACGCCAACCGTGGCAGCACCCTGGGTGGTGTCAGCTCGGGCTCTCTGGTGCTGGCCAGTGCCGGCCTGCTGGACAATCACCAGTGCACCATCCACTGGGAGTACATCGTCAGCTTCGCCGAGAGCTACCCGCAACTGGACATCGTCGATCAGCTCTACGTCATGGACCGTAAACGCTACAGCTGCTCCGGCGGCACGGCTGCCATGGACATGATGCTGGCGATGATCGCCGAGGAACACGGCAACACTTTGGCGGCGGAGGTGGCGAGCCAGTTTATCCACGACCGCACCCGCAGCGCCAGCGAACACCAGCGCCTCGCCGAAGACGCGCTCAACGCCCGGCAATCGCAAAAGATGGCCGCCGCCATCAACCTGATGCGCAGTAACCTCGACGAACCACTGGCGCCGCACCGGCTCGCCGAGCGGGTGAATCTGTCACTGCGGCAGCTGGAGAGACTGTTCAAAAAACACAAGGCGCTGACGCCCCAGCACTACTACCTCGCCATGCGACTGGACCAGTCCAGGCGCTTCGTCACCCAGACCGCCCGCCCGCTCTACGACATTGCGGTCGCGGTGGGTTTTGTTTCACAATCGCACTTCAGCAAGTGTTACCGCGAGCGCTTTGGCATGACCCCGATGCAAGACCGCGGCAGCGCATCGTCCCATTGAACCACCGCAGCGGAAAACCATGAGCCTGTTGATCTACTCCTCCAACGCACGCCGCTACGCGCATTGGCGCGCCGAATTTGCAGCCTGCGCCCCCGATCTCACCGTGGTCTACGGCCTCGAACAGGCCGACGATGAGGTTGAATACGCCCTGGTTTGGCAGCCACCGCACGGCTTCCTGAAAACCCTGCCCCGGCTCAAAGCCATCTTCTCCATGGGCGCCGGTGTCGATCACCTCAGCGCCGACCCCGAGCTGCCCGCGGTGCCGTTGATCCGGCAAAGAGACGCCGGCATGGGGACGCAGATGGCCGAATACGCGCTCTACGCGGCACTGCATTACCAGCGCGATTTCGACCGCATGCGCATCCACCAGTTGACCGCTCACTGGGATAACGCCGTCAGCCAAGTCAGGCCCCGACTCAAAGTGGGCATACTGGGCATGGGCACCCTGGGCTCGGTGGTCGCACAATCCCTGTGGGACAATGGCTTCCCCGTCAGTGGCTGGTCACGCACCGCCAAGGACATGCCGAACATCCGCTGTTTCGCAGGGCAATCTCAATTGGGCTTGTTCTTGGCGCAGACCGAGCTGCTGGTGTGCCTGCTGCCCGACACAGCAGACACCCGCGGCATCATCGACAGCGAACTGCTGGCGCAACTGCCCGCCGGGGCGGTGGTGGTGAATGTGGCACGGGGTGCGCTGGTGGTGGACGATGACTTGTTGGCAGCGCTGGACAGCAATCATATTCGCGGCGCCATGCTCGACGTATTTCACACCGAGCCCCTGCCCGCAGCGCATCGTTACTGGCGCCACCCCAAGGTGGTGCTCAGCCCGCACGTGGCAGCGGAGACGGTCTACGCCCAATCGGCGCAGCAGGTCAGCGCGGAAATAGCCCGTATGGATCAGGGCTTGGCGCCCACTGAATCGGTGGACCTCAGCCGCGGTTATTGAACATCCTTGCAGGCGAGTGTGTCCGAGCTCTCGCGCCAGAAGCGAAAAGCGCGCTCTTCGCAGACGCGCAGGCGGCGGCTGAACTCCCGCGCGATGTTCATATAAAACAAGGTAAAAACAGCGGTGTCGTAACGCTGCAGCGCAGAGAAAGCCTCCGCCCCTACCGTCAGGGCCACGCAGTCCTCTCGGGCGTGCACACTGTAACCACGCGGCTGCAAATCGATGCCGGCGGCTTCACCAAAGGAATCTCCCGGCAAAAATTCGCGCAGTACAAAGCTGCTGTGCTCGTCTTCCAGCGAGGCAACTGCACGCCCTCTGAGCAGCACAAACATGCCCTGATCGCCCTGGCCCGCGCGGAAAAAACTCTCACCCGCAGGTATACGCACATCGATGGTGTGCAACAGCAAGTGCTGCAAAGCGTCTTCGCTGAGACCCCCAAAGACGGGCATACTCTGCAGGCTCTCGATGGCCAATTCCGGCGTATTCGTTGTATTTGAGGAGCTGGCGTTCAAATTTCTTCCGTCCTGTGTCGTCTTGTAGACTGGGATTGTCTCTCCTTAGCAAGGGTTGATCCCACCTCGGCACGAGAATAGCTCTCTGTAAACCACACCCGCTCAAAGAGCCTAGGATATTCCATGTCTATCAGCGTGTTTGATCTTTTTAAAATCGGTATTGGCCCCTCCAGCTCCCACACGGTTGGCCCCATGCGCGCGGCCAACAGCTTCATTGCCAAGCTGAGAGACTCGGGGACGCTTGAACGTACCGCCGCGGTGCGCAGCGAGCTCTATGGCTCCCTCGGCGCCACTGGCAAAGGCCACGGATCAGACAAGGCAGTGCTGCTCGGCCTGATGGGCGAGACCCCCGAATCGACCGACACCAAAACAGTTAACGACAAGGTGCGGGAGATACGCGAAACCAAGCAGCTGGTCTTGCACGGCGGCGTCGTCTGCAAATTTGACGAGAAGAAACACCTGATACTGCACCGCCGCAAATCCTTGCCCTACCACCCCAACGGCATGCGCTTTATCGCCCAGGACAAGGCCGGTGAGTGCTTGCAAGAGGCCGTCTACTATTCGGTGGGCGGTGGTTTTGTGGTGGACGAGCACGCGGCCAGCGACTCAGACCCGCTCATCCCCGACAACACGGCCGTCAGCTACCCCTTCTCCAGTGCGGCAGAGTTGCTCGCACTGAGCGAGCAGCACGGCATGTCCATCAGCAGCATCATGCTGGCCAATGAGCTGGCGTGGCGCAGCGAAGAAGAGGTACGCAGCGAGCTGCTCAACATCTGGGCGGTGATGCAAGAGTGCGTGCAAAACGGCATCGCCACCGAAGGTGTTTTGCCCGGGGGAATGAAAGTGAAACGCCGCGCCCGCGCCCTGCACCGCAAACTGAGCAGCGATTCCACCTCCCTGCCCGGCTCGCTGGCGACCATGGACTGGGTCAACCTCTACGCCCTAGCGGTCAACGAGGAGAACGCTGCCGGTGGCCGCGTGGTCACCGCCCCCACCAACGGCGCGGCGGGCATCATCCCCGCTGTCATGCACTTCTACCTCAATCACTGCAACGGCGCAAACGACGACAACATCGTGCGCTTTCTGCTCACGGCGGGCGCCATCGGCACCCTCTACAAGATGAACGCCTCCATCTCCGGCGCTGAAGTGGGCTGCCAGGGCGAAGTGGGCTCGGCCTGCTCCATGGCCGCCGGCGCCCTGACCGAGGTGCTGGGCGGCACACCGCAACAGGTGGAAAACGCCGCGGAGATCGGCATGGAACACAACCTCGGCCTCACCTGCGACCCCATTGGTGGACTTGTACAGGTGCCCTGCATCGAACGCAACGCCATGGGCGCGGTGAAAGCGATCAATGCCTGCCGCATGGCACTGCGCGGCGACGGCTCGCACTTCGTCTCGCTCGACAGCGTCATCAAAACCATGCGCGAGACCGGCAAAGACATGTCGCTCAAGTACAAGGAAACAGCCCGGGGCGGCCTCGCCATCCATGTTCTGGATGTCCCTGTCAATGTGGTGGAATGCTAATGTGGCTGAATAAAAATCGGCCCTAAAATCAGCTAAAACAAAGCACAGGTGTGAATATTGCGCGCACAAGCAGGGCTATAACGGCGCATATTGAAAAATATTGTCGTAAATGTTGCAGCGAATTTCATGCGGCTCTTTTTTTACTCACCCATTCACTTCACAATACGCGCCGTGACTGTCGCGCTTGACCCAAGAGTAGTCGCATTGTTAGCAGCATTATCTTGCACTCGGCCCTAGTCTAAGCGGCAATCACCCGCAGTGTAAAAAACTGGATCAACCGGAGAAACAACAGCATGTCTGATGACAACGAGCAGTACGACGATGAAGAAGACATCATCCTCTCGGAATTGAACAACGAAGAGCTCGTTGAGCAGATGCACGACGACCTCTACAACGGCCTCAAAGACGAGGTGTTCGAAGGCACCAACATCTTGCTCGAACGCGGCTGGGGGCCGGACAAGGTGCTCGCAGAGGCACTGGTCGAGGGCATGCGAATTGTCGGCATCGATTTCCGCGACGGCATTTTGTTTGTGCCCGAGGTGCTGATGGCCGCCAACTCCATGAAATCGGGCATGAGCATACTGCGCCCGCTGCTCGCTGAGACAGGCGCCGACCCGATCGGTAAAATGGTGGTCGGCACTGTCAAGGGCGACATCCACGACATCGGTAAAAACTTGGTCGGCATGATGATGGAAGGCGCCGGCTTCGAGGTCATTGATCTGGGCATCAACAACCCGGTGGAGAATTACCTCGCGGCGATAGAAGAACACAAGCCCGACATCATTGGCATGTCCGCACTGCTGACCACCACCATGCCCTACATGAAAGTGGTGATCGACACGCTCAAAGAACAGGGCATTCGCGACGACTACATTGTGCTGGTGGGTGGCGCACCGCTGAACGAAGAGTTCGGCGACGCCATTGGCGCCGACGCCTACTGCCGCGACGCAGCCGTTGCGGTGGAAACAGCCAAAGCCAAGATCGCCGAAAAACGCGCCAACCGCTAGGGGCCAGAGGAGCTGCAAGCATGTCGGAGAAAACGCTCGTCATCGCTTGCGGCGCCCTCGCCCATGAGATCACCGCCCTGATCAGCGCCAATCGCTGGTCGCACATGAAAGTGCAGTGCCTGCCGGCCGATCTGCACAACTTCCCCGATAAAATCCCCGCGGCAGTGCGCGCCAAAATCCACAAGGCGCGTGCCAGCTTTGCGCACATATTTGTGGCTTATGCCGACTGCGGCACGGGTGGTCTGCTGGACAAGGTGCTGACAGAAGAGGGCGTCGAGCGCCTGCCGGGCGCGCACTGTTACGCGTTTTATACAGGCCAACGCGACTGGGAAATCCTAGCTGAAGAGGAACTCGGCACCTTCTATTTGACCGATTTTCTGGCTCGCCACTTCGATCGCTTGATCCTGCACGGCATGGGCCTGAAAAAACACCCGGAGCTGATGCCGCTGTATTTTGGCAACTACACGCGACTGGTCTATCTCGCGCAGCGCCCCACCCCTGAATTGCAAAGCCTGGCTGAAGACGCAGCGCGTCAGCTCGGCCTGAGCTATACCTACATTGAAACTGGCTACGGCGAACTCGCCGACGGCCTGCAAAAAACCGCAGAGCACAGCATACAATGGCAAAACTGATCACCATCTGGTGGCGGGACATCCCGTCACAAATCGTCGCTAAACAAGGGCGTAAAACATCAAAAGTACTTTTATCGGAGCGCTTTCAAGAAGCCATCGACAAAGCCGCGATGCGCGCCAAGCGCGGCACCACCGATGAATACCTGGAAGATTGGCGCCGAGAGGAAATTCAGACCAGCGAAGTCATAGAAACCGCCTCACGCGTCGCTGCTGAGCAACTGGAGGCCGACTACAGCGACGAGAGATTGTTGCAACTGGTCAAACATAAGGGCTTGGAAGAAAACAGCAAAAATGGCCCAGAGAACGGGCCAGAGAACGGCGAGTAAAACGCCCCACCACAACCTCAATACCTTGGAAGATCGTGATGACCCTAAGCGCTACCCATCATGCACCCGGCGATATCAAACAAAACATCGTCGACTTTGTGAAAGACTGGACCGTCGAGACAACACCCGGCCAGGCAAAAAAGGTCGATTCTTTCCAAGCGTATTTTAATCCGGGCACGCCCATAGCGGTCACTTTCTTGCCGGGTTCTGATTACAAAGAAACCGTGGCCACCGCGGCGCGTTTGCGCCGCGAAGGCTTTGAGCCAGCGCCGCATTTTTGCGGGCGTTCGATCAGCAGCGAAGCACAGCTGGATGATTTTTTGGCGCGCTGCAAAGGCGAGGCTGACATCAATCAGGTCGTCGCATTAGCTGGGGCTGTCAGCAAGCCAGCCGGCCCCTATGACTCCTCCATGGACATGCTGGACTCCGGGCTTTTTGACAAGCACGGCATCAGCACCATCGGCGTGGCGGGCCACCCCGAAGGCTGCATGGACATCTCGGACGAGGAACTCAAGCGCGCGCTGGCCTGGAAGAACGGACTGGCGGAGCGCACCGACGCCGAGCTCTACGTGATCACCCAGTTTGTCTTTGAGGCGGCACCTGTCATTGCCTGGGACAAACGCATCAACGCCGAGGGCAATCAACTGCCCATCCACATCGGCGCACCTGGCCTCGCCACGCTCAAATCCCTGATCGCCCACTCCAAGGCCTGCGGCATCGGCGCATCCATGCGCTTCTTGACCCGTCAGGCCATGAACGTGAGTAAGCTGCTGACCGTCAACGCACCCGACAAGCTCTTTGTCGATCTCGCTCAATACAAGGCCAACGACCCCCGCTGCGGTATCCGCAAGGTGCACATGTACCCGCTGGGCGGCATCAAACGCACAGCCTTCTGGACCAACGAAGTCGCCAAAGGCGCCTTCGACATGAGCCTGGACAACAAGAGCTTCAGCCTGCAACAGCCCCTGCCCTGAGCGGGCCTGATGGCGCGGCCGGGCATCAGCCACGCAAGATTGAATTAAAATCAGCTTTGTCCTGAAGAGCTTTCAGCACATGGCAACTACAACACGATTAGCATAATGGGTTTTGTGCCCGCACGAGGACAGCGCAATGAGCAACACCGTTTTCACCGCCGCCAGTGGCAAAGAATGGGTCATGGGCTTTGACTCCCCCTTCACGATCATTGGAGAGCGCATCAACCCGACGGGACGAAAGATTCTCGCCGAAGAGATGAAAAACGGCGACTTCTCGCGCGTGGAAGCCGACGCAATTGCACAAGTCAAAGCAGGTGCGCACATGCTCGACGTCAACGCCGGCATACCGCTCGCCGATGAGCCCGCCATGTTGGCCAAAGCCATTCAGTTGGTGCAGGCGCTCTGCCCCGACACACCCATCTCCATCGACTCCTCCATCCACGAGGCACTGGAAGCTGGCTTGGCCGTGGTCAAGGGCCGCCCCCTGCTGAACTCCGTCACTGGCGAGACAGACCGCCTCGAGGCTGTGCTGCCACTGGTGAAAAAATACGATTGTGCGGTGGTTGCCATCTCCAACGACGAGACCGGCATCTCCGAAGACCCCGCAGTGCGCTTTGCTGTGGCGAAGAAAATCGTCGAGCACGCCCAAGACTACGGCATCAAACCCCAGGACGTGATCATCGACCCGCTGGTTATGCCCATCGGTGCGCTGGGACAGGCCGGCCGCCAAGTCTTTGATATTTTGTACAAAATTCGCACGGAACTCGGTGCAAACTCGACCTGCGGCGCCTCCAACATCAGCTTTGGTCTGCCCAACCGCAACGCCATCAATGCCCACTTTCTGGCCATGGCCGCCAGTCACGGCATGACTTCCGCCATCATGAACCCCACCCACGAGCCCGAGGCACAGGCCATTCGCGCCGCCAACACGCTGCTGGGCAACGATTCGGATTGCGGTAAGTGGATCCAAGCCTACCGCGTGCCAGCCAAAGAAGGTGAAGTCGGTGCACGCGGGCGCCGCACCTCGCGCCGCCGTCGCCCCAGCTAAGGGCCGCCGCACTGGAAGTAACTGCTCATTCTTCCGAGCGGCCCCGCACTTGCATCACCACACTGTCCAGCCACGGTTGCCGGCAGTGTGTGCTTTTTTTGATGGCCCGGCCGTCGCTCTCTCTTAAGTTCGGTGCCACCTGATGGATGAACAAGCTCTAGCCACTACCCCAGCCATCCCCGCCGAAGCCCAGGCAGAAGCGCTGGTGGTTTTCACCCCCTCGGGCCACCGGGGTCGATTTGCAGTGGGCACGCCCCTCTTGCAAGCTGCCCGCTCACTGGGTGTGGACATAGATTCCGTCTGCGGTGGTCGCGGCTTGTGCGGTCGCTGCCAGATACTCTGCATGGAGGGCGACTTCCCCAAACACGGCATACGCTCCAGCGCCGCCAGCCTGTCCGATTTTAGCGGCACCGAAGAACGCTTTGAACGGGTTAAAAAGAAATCCCTCGACGGCCGCCGTCTCAGCTGCCACACCCTGCTGCAAGCCGATGTGGTGGTCGATGTGCCGCCCGAATCGCAGGTGCACCGCCAGGTGGTGCGCAAAGACGCCGAAGCACTCGATATCGAGCTCGACGCCAACATCCGTCTGCACTACGTCGAAGTGCAAGAACCGGACATGCACGACCCCTCCGGGGATCTGCGCCGCCTCAAGGCGGCACTCGAAAGCGAGTGGCAGCTGCAAGATCTCGGCTGCGATTTCAACTTATTGCCCGAATTACAAAAAACACTGCGCAAAGGCGGCTGGAAAGTCACGGTCGCGGTGGACAATGAATCCCAGATCATCGGCCTTTGGCCCGGCCTAAAGGAACGCATTTTCGGCCTGGCCGTGGACGTCGGCTCCACTACCATCGCGGCGCATCTGTGCGATTTGGCCAGCGGTGAAGTGCTCAACGCCGCTGGCATCATGAACCCGCAGATACGTTTTGGCGAAGACCTGATGAGCCGCGTCTCCTACGTAATGATGCACCCGGGCGGCGACGTGGAGATGACCCAGGTGGTGCGCGAAGCGCTCAACACCCTGCTCGCGGACATCGCCAAAAAAGCGGATATCGCCGTGACAGACGTGCTCTCCTTCACCTTTGTCGCCAACCCGGTGATGCACCACCTGTTGCTGGGCATTGACCCCATCGAGCTCGGCGGCGCGCCCTTTGCACTGACCATCGACGAGGCGGTCAATTGCCTCGCGCGCGAGCTCGACATAAACGCGCACGCCAACGCGCGGGTCTATTTACTGCCCTGCATTGCCGGCCACGTCGGCGCCGACACCGCGGGCATGATGCTGGCGGAACTGCCGCAGCGCTTCGCCGAGACCACCCTGCTGGTGGACGTGGGTACCAACGCCGAAATTGTACTGGGCAATGATCAGCGCATGCTGGCCTGCTCCAGCCCTACCGGCCCGGCCTTCGAAGGCGCACAGATCAGCGGCGGACAGCGCGCCGCCCCCGGCGCCATCGAACGTGTGCGCATCGACGCCACCACCCTCGAGCCACGCTTCAGCATCATCGGCTGCGAGCACTGGTCGGACCAAGATGAATTTACAGCCGCGGCCCCCAACGTCACCGGCATCTGCGGCTCGGGCATCATCGAGATCGTCGCGGAGATGTACCTCAGCGGGGTCATCAACCAAGACGGCGCGATTGACCCGGCGATGACCGCGGTCAATGCGCGGGTCTACGAGGACGGCCGCACCTTCAGTTATTTGTTGTACG
Organism: Granulosicoccaceae bacterium; assembly: GCA_033852095.1. Classification (GTDB taxonomy): domain Bacteria; phylum Pseudomonadota; class Gammaproteobacteria; order CALCKW01; family CALCKW01; genus CALCKW01. The sequence goes on from JAWSVD010000074.1 coordinate 85,929, forward strand.
ACGGCGAGGTGCGCATCGCCATCACGCAGAACGACGTGCGCCAAATACAGCTGGCCAAGGCCGCACTCTACGCCGGCATCAAACTGCTGATGGAACACATGAGCATCGAGCGCGTGGACCGCATTCGACTGGCGGGCGCCTTTGGCTCACACATCGACGTCAAATACGCCATGGTCTTAGGGCTGATCCCCGACTGTGTGCTGGACAAGGTCTCCTCGGCCGGCAATGCCGCCGGCTCAGGCGCGCGTATCGCGCTGCTGAACAAACAATCGCGACAAGTCATAGAAGATACCGTGCGCGCAGTGGAAAAAATAGAGACGGCGCTGGAGCCCCGTTTTCAGGAGCTCTTCGTTGACGCCATGGCCTTCCCGAACAAGACAGACAGCTTCCCTGAGTTGGCCAAAGAAGTCGCCCTACCGGCCAGCAAGGAAGTTGATCTGGGCGGCGAAAGACCCAAAGGGCGACGCAGACGCCGCCGCTGATTAAGCCGCTTGGCGTTGTTTCCTCTGCCCTCTGATGTGCCAGACGCGCCAGCCCTGCAACAACAACAGGGGCAGAAAATGATAAATGCCCATCATCACGTTGTATTCCAGCAGCACCCAGTGCAGAAAGGTCAGCAGCGCCGCGGCATAGGCCCAGCGCTGCAAAGGCTTCCAGCGCTTGCCGAGGGCCTTCACGGAACGGTTGTTACTAGTCGCGCCCAAGACCAATAACAGGGCAAAGGCTATCCAGCCAAACAAATAGCTTGGTTTGCTCACGCCGGCGAGGATATCCCACAACACGCCTTCGTCGATGACATACAACACCGTGTGCAGTAGCGCGTAGGCCACGGCCGCCACCCCCCAGTGCCTGCGGGTCTTCATCAGCCAGCGGTTGCACGGGTTGGCCGGCCATAACATCTGCAAGGGCGTGATGGCCATGGCGACCAGCATCAGACGCGTGGCGTACTTGCCGCTCGGGTGCAACAGGTAGTGCACCGTCGAATCACCGCTGATCCAGAGCCAGACAAACCAACACCAAGGCGCAGCCAGCAGAAACCAAAACAACGGCAGCATCAGGGCGCGTAACGCCGGCAGGGATGACATATGCAGCACCAAACACAGGGAAGATAAGCTTCTCATGCAAGTTCTGTGTCCGTGGCAAAATGCAAGTTGTTGAGATGCAAATTTGGGCTGGATTCGGAGCTTCTTAAGCGGGTGAAAGTGGCGGCAAGTGGCGTTGCCCCCTATCAGTGCTGACCTGAACAGAGCCGCGCTGAAGCTGCAGTCATCGCCGACAGTAAAACGCGCACCCCGCCGGCCTGCAATCCGCAGCGTTCACCGACGCTGAGCTCGCTGCCTGCTTGTACCAAGGAAAGCACTGCTCCACCGAGCACTCTTGATCAGGCGAAACGCGGTCAGTACTTAACCGCGATCAGCAGATCCATGACATTGGTCCCGGTCGGCCCAGTGACAAACAGCTGCCCCGTGTCCCGCAGAAAGCTGCCCGCGTCGGCGACCGTCAAGGCGGCAGTTGCGCCCGCGGCATCGACCGACGCTCGGCCGAACCACCCGCCAGCGGCGTCCGTCGGGCCGTCACTGCCGTCGGTGCCCGCCACCAAACCCACCACCGGCTGCCCCGCCAAACGCACCGCCAGTGCCAATGCCAGCGCCTGGTTGCGCCCGCCTTCGCCTGGATTGTCGGGCAATAACACGGTGGGTTCGCCGCCCAACACGTAGACGCCGGGCTCACCGGCTTTTAACTGAGCGGCCACCTGATCGGCGATGACAAAGACATCGTCGTACAGAGACTCCTCATTGCAGCGCACCGTCATACCCTCTTGTTCGAGCACCGCCACAGCCGCTGTGCGTGCCACAGCGTTGCTGGCCACCAGGGTGTGGCGGCTCGAGTCGCTGAGCAAGCCAATGCCCGAACCGATAACCGCGGGATCGTCACCGGCAACATCCGACAGCAGCCAACTCTCAATGTCACTGCCGCACAGTTTCTCTAGGCCGCCGCCTTTGATCACGGACAAGCTGCAGCGCACTGTGTTTATCTCGCCGATATCAGCGCCCGCCGCCAGCAGGGCCTGCGTCTTCTGCTGCAGGGAGGCCAGGCTCTCCCCCGGTATGAGCTTCTCCACCAAGGCCGATGCTCCGCCCGATACCAGTAGCAACACGGGTTGATCGACCGCACAGGCTTGCACAAAGGCGAGCACGCGTTCGCCCGCGTCCAAGCTGCGCTGGTCCGGCACGGGGTGGGAGGATTCAATTTGCTCAACAGCCGGATTGGCCTGCAACTCAGCATCACTGTGACCGTCCTTGGTGATCACCAGCGCACGCTCCACGGCGACACCCGCTTGTAACAGGCCCTTCAGCATCGACGGCGCGGCCTTGCCCACCGCGAGCACGTGCAGCGCCTGCTCAAATTCAGCGCTCTGCGCAGCGACACTCACCGCCCGCTCACCTTTCACTTCATCGACGGCCGACCACCAAGCCCTCTCGATGCATGCCTCGAAGCTCATGACACGACTCCATTCCTAAACATTTGAGAAAAAAACACCAATAACTGAACAAGCTTAAGAAACTCACTGCATATCGGCACCCAAGAGCAGCCCACCGAAGTAGCCTTTCCAACTTTTGCCAGCCGCTCTATTACAATTGCCGCCTGATTCAGCACCGCTTGCACACAGACAAGCCAACCATTGTATGTGAAAGCTTGTTTTTCTAACAGGCACCGACAAGTAGCTGATCAAAGCACTGGCAAATACGAGCCATAAAGCGTGGCTCGGCAGATAAACACTCAACGCAGCACACGCGCTGTTCGTGCATCACACGATGACACTATTAATGATGAATGGAAATGCTCAAAACCCAGCGTATATTGCGACGACGATGTTCGAGCAAGACCCCTACTTTCGCGCTCGCATTGGCTTCATTCTCTCCGCTACCGATCAAACTTTTCAATCGGACGCTCTGGCTCTGCAACCCGAAGGGGTGGGCTTGTATTTTACCAGACTGGCCGAAACCTCCTTCGATGGGCTGCTGGACAGCGCTGATTTTGAACAAGCAATGGCCAGTGTCAGCGATGTCGCGCGCACGCTGTTACCCGCCGGTGGCTTGGATGTCGCCAGTTATGCGGGCGAAGAGTTGATCAATCAGATCACCGCGCCCTATTTAAACAAGGCACTGCAGCTCGGTGCCCAAGGCTCACTGGTCTCTTCTTGTTATGCTGCCACCCGTCGTGCGCTGCGGGCAGTCGACGCTAAACGCATCGTGATAGCGACCGGAAAAACGGGCCCACGGAACCAAGCAACGGTCGACATGTTCAACGCCTGCGGCGCTGAAGTGCTGAGCATTCAAGGCTTAAACCTCAAAAACCAGGCTGATCTGGGCCGCCTCTCACACGCCTACATCCGTGACTTCAGCCTCTCGGTAGACCGTGCGGACGCCGATGCGATCATCATCAGCTCCCACGCGATGCGCGCCATGGAAATTGTGGATCAAATTGAACAAATTGCCGCTAAACCCGTGCTCTGCTCTAACCAGATCACCATTTGGGACGCCTTTCGATGCGCCGGCATCAGCGATAAATTTCAGGGTTACGGCAGCCTGCTGCGCTGCCACTGAGGCGCAGACTGAGGCCTTGAAAGGCCAAGCCAGTGAAGTGAAAGCTGAGTAAACAACACAGCACCAGCACCTCGCTGGCTTTTAAAAATCGCAAGCGCAGAGTTCCCCCTTCAAATTAAACACGCAGTTAATATTCAGTGTCGCGTGAGTCCTCTTGAAAACAGCGTGATCCTTGAGTTTTTCGTGGCTCGCACCTGGCTATCAACCGCACTACTCAGCGTTCAGTTGAATTGAACACACAGCTTAGAATCGACGCTCAGAAAAGGTTTTCCCGTCGCTGACCACAAGAAATCCCACCCGAGACATTTCGCAACACGCGTTAGACTCAACAGGCCTGCCTCCCTTTCGGGGGTATCTCCAACGACCCGCACAGTCGCGGCCTGAATCCGGCATGCTGGGGAGATCACTTCAGCCGCGGGCTCATTATGCAAAACCACCCTTTGCGCAACCTGATCATCCAAGAGGTTCATGCGCGCCCTTTTTACAATTTGCACGCACCGCTGGCGCAGTGCCATATTGCCGTTGCCTACAGCCCCGCTGAAAGGGCCGTGACCGCACAGCACATACAACAGCTTGCGCCACAACTCGGTCTCGATGCACAGCCAGCGGACAGTGGCTTCTTCTTTTGCCGCAACAAAGAGTGGGCACTGCGTTTTGAGCCGCACACGGATTTTTTCACTGTGACGCTCTACAAACTGCAGCAATTGACGCCGCCACGCTTCCCACAGGACTGGCTCGACAAGCTGCCCGGGCAGCTGCTCTGTGGCATCGAACTGATACTGCGGGACGAAACCACGGATTACCCCGCCGACCGGGAATACACAGTGCAGTCTCTGGCCGACGGCACGGCCCGCATTCACACGGACTTTCTGCCCACGGGCAACCAGCGCTTCAATCGTTTTATCGTGCAAAGCCTCGGCATTCAACCCGCCCAGACAGGAAGACTGCTCAATCTTCTGTGTGAAATCGAGACCTATAGACACGCCGCGATGCTCTCTCTGCCGATGGCCCGCAAGCAAATGCCGCAAATCACGGAATACGACCAACAACTGGCGCAGATAGCAGAGCGCGCCACGCTGGACGAAGAACCCGGCGTCTTGTTGCAAGAGCTGAGCGCCCTCGCGGCATCAGTCGAAGCGCTTTCTGCGCGTTCAGCCAATCAATTTTCCGCCTCAGAGGCCTATTTTAATCTCGTCGACCGGCGTATCAAAGAACTGCGAGAGCACCACGAACCAGGCTTGCTCAACATCGCTGAATTCATGGACCGTCACCTCGTGCCCGCGCGGGACACTTGCAGAGCCTGTGGCACGCGCATCGACCGCCTCTCCAACCGCATCGCGCGCACAACCGATTTGATACGCTCCCAGGTCAGCCTCAATCTCGAGAGCCAGAACCGAGATCTGCTGACCGCCATCAACCGCCGCACGGACCGTCAGCTGCGCTTACAAGCCAAGGTCGAAGGCCTCACCGTTATCGTGGTCACCTACTACGCCTTCGATCTACTGGAGCGGAGTATCCGCAACATTTTTCCCACGGGCTATTGGGAAGATTTGAGCTTGAAACTGCTGAGTGCAGTCGTGCCCTTCATCGCGCTCGCACTGTACCTGCACGTGAGGAAGTTGCTGCGAGACTTCAGCGACACTGCCGATCAGTAGCGCAAAGCCCGCGAACGGGGAAAGTCCATTCACGGATCATGTTGCTGCCTACTTCGCCAATTCACGACCCTATGAACTTAAGAGTGCACCCACGCCGGGGGGCAGGGTCGGGCCACGTTGGTCGCGCCACGTTGGTCGGGCTACCTTGGTCGACCCAAGCCGCGCAGGCCAAGGCAGCAGCTGATCAGCTTGCATTTCCATGGCTTGTAATACACGATTCGAATTGGACGTGACGAACAGCTAGCCAGTGACAGACGAATTTCTCGCCAAAGACCGCGCATTCACCTGTCACAAGTTCGTTCGTAACTAACAACAACTTGCAGCAGATGTCACAACACACCGACAAAAGCCAACGCCAACCCAACGCCAAACATTGCAATTAAGCGATGCCCCTGTTAACTTTTTGCCGGTGCTGTTTAAGTAGTACCCCGTTCCAGTTGTATCAAGGAGGATTCTTGTTCGGCCAAGTCAGCGTAAAACAACACCTGGGCAAGGTTAAGTTCGCAACAGCCCAGATTCAAACACCGGTTGCTCAGGTAAAAAAACCTTGAGCGAACACACAAAAGCCCCGTTGTCCGTGCTCGCCGCTGATGATCATCAGATCTTTCTGCAGGGCCTCTGCAGCCTTTTTATACAGATTGAGAATTACCAGCTGATCGGCACCTGCACCAATGGCGACGACTTGCTGGGCCTCGCCAAGTCTGAGGCCCCCGCTGTTGTTTTACTCGATCTCTCCATGCCAGGGCCCGGTGCCACCGCGCTGTTGACGGAGCTGCTGCGCATCAACCCCGCTGTTAAGGTGGTTGCGTTGACTTTGCACCTTGATGCCGCGCGGGCGAAGCAGCTTTTCTCCCTGGGCCTCGCCGCCTACGTGCTCAAGGAGTCAGCCTTCCACGAGCTCATCATCGCACTGGACACGGTGGTGCACGAGGAGCGTTACGCATCCCCGGCCCTGCAGGCTGCAATGAATGGCGATCAGGCGGCTGCAGAGCCCCTCACCGGCCGCGAGCTGATGGTGCTCGATGCCGTGGCTCGGGGCATGAGCAACAAGGAGATTGCACGTGAACTCAGCATCAGTGAACGCACGGTGCGCTTTCACCTGTCCAATACCTTCAGCAAATTGGACGTGGTGAGCCGTTCCAGCGCCGCCGCGAAAGCGCTCAGCTTGGATCTAATCCGTATCTGACAAGCGCTGCGGGAAGAGTACTTCAATTTCGCTGCCACCGCCTCTGCGCGATCTAAAGACCACTCTGCCACCGAGCAGCGCGGCCCGTGCTTTGATGTTCTGCAGGCCGTAGTGCCCCCCCGAGGTGCTCACGGCTTTTGCGGGGTCGAATCCCCTGCCATTGTCGGCCACACACAGCGTAACCATGCGCGTATTGCTGTGCATATCAATGCGCAGCTTTTCAGCCTTCCCATGCCGAATAGCGTTGTGGATGCACTCTTGAACAATACGGTAGACATGGTGACGCTGCTCACTCGGCAGCAAGATATCCTGCAAATGCAACTCAAACTCAAGCTCGTTTCTCTGCTGTAAATCGCTGCACTCTTGCTGAATCAACTTGTTCAGTTCTACCGCATCGGTGGGACCGCTGAGCTCTCCCAATGCATGCCGCAGATCCACGATACTGGCGTCTATCTCTTTGTTTAAATCACTCAGATAGTCTGAGTCAGCCTGCTGGCGCGCCAGGCTGAGCAGCAGCTTCGACGAAGCCAGACGCTGGCCAATGCCGTCGTGTAAATCGCGCGACACGGCTTTCCGGGATTCTTCTATACGGCGTAGATAACCCTGCGTGGCGGCGCTGAAATCCCGGCGCAATTGCCACAGCGCTTGAAAATAGGCAATCAGCAAGGCGAAGCGAAACACCACGCTGCCGATCTGGATATTTCGGTGCGCCCAGACATCCGTCGGCAACCACTGGGTACGGATGCTGAGCATATAGACAAGCAGCCCAAGTAACTGGGCGACACCGCCGGTGCGCCGATCTCTGACAGCCAACACGGCGCAATACAAGGCGTAAAAAAGTGCCGCTGGAACCAGTAAGCTGCACGCCTTCCACGCCAGCGTTTTGGCCCATTCGCCGACGCCAGGCGCCAAAACGATGATGACCGCCAACACCCAAACAATCCCTAGGAGCTGCATCAATCGGGTTGGGATATCACGCTGTTGAGCCCAAAAATACAGGGCATTCGCCAGCGGCACCAGCAGCATTGAGGCCATAAAAAGCTGATCAGTCGGTAGCCAGTGAAAACGCAGCAAATACAGTAAATCATGGCCCACTGAGCCCATGAACAACAACAGGCTGCCCAGCAGCAACCAACGAAATTCAGGAAAGGGATAGACCACACCTCGCAGCAAAAATACAATCAAGACCAGATCGGCAAAACCCAGCACGATCATCATCACGTCGATCGCCGCTATGCGGACCACTGAAGCCGTGCTCTGGGCTTCAAGCGTTGCGGCATTGGCTATGCACACGCCTTCGCGGTGGATACCAGATGCCCCAGGAAACAGCGCGCCCCATGTATCAGCGAAGCCAATGTACACGCGTATGGCAAGCGTATTCTGACCCTGCCGCAACAGCTCAGGCGCAATTGGATACAGACGCGGCAGGGATTGTGGCTGGCTGTTGAAAAACTGCCAGGGCTCGCCAAAGCGACCCAGGCCACCAATTTTTTCACCGTTGAGCCAGGTTTCATCGGCGCGCCTGACCCCGCCGATGAACAGAGCGAGCGGCTCGGCAGCACGCTGATCCCAATCGAAGCGCAAGCGGTACCAGCCGACAATGCCAGCCGCCGGGTTCAAGCGCAGCAGAGCGGGAACATCCACCGCCTGCCAATCGCTGTGATCAAAATCTGGGATCTGCCAAGCGCGATTATCGCCCTGTTGAAAGACCCAATCTCGATCAAAACACGCCGACACAGCCTCCTGCGCGGCAACTTGAGTTGAGCAAGCCATCACACAAAACAACATTGTCAGCAGGACTCTACTCTGCACCCATTTCACTGCATGCCACCGGTTTCTAGAGGTTTTTGATTGCATCCATGCGAGAACTCTGTCCAATAATCGCGCCCATTCAATCGGTCCGAACCGCCTTATCAACACAAGCTCGGAGATTGCTTCAAAACACGGCAACGCGCTTGAGCTGCCACCGAGCCATTGAAAGCTAAACAGCTTTCGGCGCATCCGCGCGATTGAAGAACGGCAGACTGTTCAGTCTGATCAGCCCACGGCAAATGACTGCAATTCACGCTGCCAAGAAAATTTTAGGGCGGGCTAAGGCCCGGCACAACTGTCGTGCACGACAGGTTAGCAAGGCCACAGGGCGATAACAGGAAACCAAACCGCGACACCCCTGCGGCTGCCGCAATATAAAGCCCTGCCGAGGGTTTTAAAGCGATGCACTCAAGCGCCAAATCTGTTGACCACTGCGGTCGTATTTGGCTTCAAAAGGTGTCAGGGGTGCAGAGACAGACATCGGCGCCAGCGCTGATTCAAAACCGTGCAGTTGCAGCGCCTGTTGAAATTCCAGCGCGTACAGCCGCCAATTGGTGCGCAGCTCCAGCTCTCCGCCCAGGGCCAGCATCGCCGGGAAAACGGGCGCACCGTGCCAGCGACGCCCTAGGTGGGCAGACTTTGGCCAGGGGTTGGGGTAGAGAATGTAGTGCTTTTGCAGGCGCCACTGCGCATCCCGCGCCAAGCGGTAAAAATCATTGAGATCTGCGCGCAATAACAACAGATTATCAGGCCTGGCCTCATGCTCCTTGCCCAGTCGGTGCGCCGACTTGTCGACCCCGATCACGGCACTCGCCGGGTGCGCTTCGGCGATGAGCCGACTGCTCTGCCCCACGCCGCAGCAGGCGTCGAAGATCAACGGGCGCTCGCCCTGCTGCTCGCGCCAGCGCTGCGCCTGCTCAAACGCCTGCACGGAGTGCTCGCTGATGGGCTTGGCAAACAGCGAGCGCCGGTGCTTCAGAACCGTCACTTCTAGGTTCTTATGAATCCCCTCTTGGTTCGAGGTGACGGATCGAGATAATGCGTCCAACGGGCGGTTTTCCTCAGTGGGAGACGGGTTCGTGCGCCTCGGGTTGCATGTCCAAGTGCAGAGTATCGCCCAGATAGGGGTGGGCCTGCACCACTTCGTCATCCAGCTCTATGCCCAGACCCGGCGCCGTTGGCGGGATGACGTAACCCGCCTCCCATTCGATGGGCCGCTTCAGCAGCTTCGCCTGGAAGCCGTCCCAGCGCTGGATACTCTCGAGGATAAGGAAATTCGGGGAGCAGGTCGCCAGCTGGACATTGGCAGCCCCGACAACAGGTCCGCAGTAGAGGTGTGGCGCAATGTGCGCCTGGTGCACCTCAGCCAAAGCGGCAATTTTCTTTGCCTCAAGAATGCCACCAACCCGGCCCAGGTTCATCTGCACAATGGACGCGGCACCCGACTCGAGTACCCGTGCGAATTCGTATTTGGTACAGAGCCTTTCGCCGGTCGCGATAGGCACAGAGGTAAACCGTGCCACTTCAGCCATTAACTCGGGGCGCTCAGGCGGGATGGGCTCTTCGAACCACAGCGGGTTTGTGGACTCGATCATGCGCGCCATGCGCTTGGCGCCGGACACAGAAAACTGCCCATGTGTGCCAAACAGAATATCGGCCCGGGTACCGACAGCCTCGCGGATCCGCTGACAAAACAAGGCGCTGCGCTCCAAGTCCTCCAACAGCGGCTGATGACCGTCGTAGATAGTGTAGGGTCCCGCCGGGTCAAACTTTACAGCTGTGAAACCCTTGTCCACCCAGTCCAATGCGAGCTGTGCCGCAGTGTCAGGATCACTGTAGACCCGCGCACTCTCTTCACTTGCCGCGTGCGCATCAGTCTCACCCGGCGGGTACAAGTAGGTGTAGCTGCGCAGCCGCTGGTGCACGCGCCCACCCAGTAGCTCGTAGACCGGTTTGTCCGCAGCCTTTCCGATGATGTCCCAGCAGGCCATCTCTATACCGCTCAAGACCCCCATCACGGTCACATCGGGCCTATGGGTAAACCCCCCGCCGTAGACGCGGCGCCACTGTTTTTCCACGTGGTGCGGGTCCTGCTCCGCAAAATAGCGCGCAAACATCTCCACCGCCATTTGCGCCACCAGATGAGGACCGAAGGTGGCGTTGTAGATCTCCCCGATGCCTTCCACGCCGCAACTGGTGCGCAGCCGCACAAAGATAAAGTAACGCCCGCCGCGCCGGGGCGGTGGGTTGCCGACGACCATCGTCTCTATGGTTTGCAGTTTCATCCGACTTTCATCCACGTAGATAAGCTCAAACCACTCTAGCCGCTGCAATACCCAAAGGCGCTTTTATTGACGACCAGACTGCAGAGAAAACGTCGAGTGCCATCACTCGCGGCCAAATCTGCTCGACAAGCGCAGCTATGCCCACCCTGTTTGTAGTACTCAAAGACACTAACACGGCAAAGTTTATCGCCGGTCTGCCGCTCACGCTGCATGAACTTTGAGTAACGTACATGCCCATTTCAAAAAATTCCGCGATCGCTATTTGCACCGTTTCGGCAATTTTCTTGTTCGCGGGCGACGGCATGTCAATCCCTCCGGACACGGGTGCCTTGACCGACAGGGCCGCAAACCGCGCTGCCTTGCCAAAACCCCGCGCGAAGCCGTCTTTGATCATCGGTCAAAAAACCAAGCTGTTCATGGGAAATGACGCCTACCTATTTGGCACACGGGCGCCGAGCACCACCGCCGGCATCCAACAACCCAGCTACCGTGTGGGCATGGGCAAAGAGTTCGACCGCAGCGGCGGCGGCAGCGTATTGGGCGAACTGAGCTTTTCGCCGATCGACACAGCGGCCGAGCAGAGCTCTCGCGCAGCGGCAAGTACACGGCTTTCCGCCGCCTACTTACGCCAGATCAACCAGCGCGCCGATATCCGAGCGGCCCTGAGCGCAGACCTAGGCGCCACTAATAACTGGTCCACAGTAGAGCTGCAGCTGTCATTGAAATTGAGCGATCAGCTCTCGCTCAAACTCAATCACGACAACGGAAGAGCCAATCACGGCCCAGAACGCGAGCATTCCACCGGTCTGTCCATGCAAAGAAATTTCTGATTTATCAGATAGATATGTAATTGTTGCAAAAATAACTTCACTTTCTTTTCACTCATACTTGAATAGTCCTTCAACTAGGCTATATTTATGAGCAGTTGTTCAACAACTGCGATTGATGAAGTGCTCTGGCCAGTGGCAGCGAACAAGACCAAGGATGGATCGGCACACGGATGTGCAAGCTCGCCGCCAATTTCAATTGCTGGAGAAAGCTAGACCCGAGAAGATCAAGGACGATCACTGGCACACGGATGTGCATTCTCGACCAGTGTTCTGAAGTACCTGAACACACCGGCAAGCGCCGAATAGCTCGGCGATTGCGCGAAGGCACAGGGATGTGCCTAAAAACGTTAGCTGTAGGTTTTTGATTTTGAAGTAGACATGTCGACGATTACTTCGGGGCCGCCGAGCAGATCAGGATGATCTTATTCGGCCCAGCCCTTGACCAGCAGACCATGGATGGACCTTCGCACAAGGACGTGCACTCTCGCCCCACAGTACCCCTGAGCACGGTTCAGTTAATCACCACGATTAACTGGCCGTGTTTTTTTTTGCGCTAACGCCGAGCCGCCGCCCTACGCCCCGCCCAACTGGCTTGCAAACAGCTCCGTCAAGACCTCGATGTTGTTTCTCCCTGTGTAGTTAGCACGGCTGATCATGGCGATGCTGCGGTGTGGCCCAGGCGCATCGAGGTGCACCGCGGCCAACTCAGACGCGTCGGTAATCAGCTGCTCCAGCGCCATTTCAGGCACCAGTGTGGTGCCCATGCGTCCCGCCACCATCTGTATCAATGTATACAGACTGGTGTGACCTAAGGCCTCATTGCCAGAATGAAGTTTGAGGTGACACGCCGCCAGCGCGTGATCTTTCAGGCAATGCCCGTCTTTCAGCAACAACAACTTACGCGCGTCCAGCTCATCCACCGTGACCTGCTCTTTGGCGGCGATGGGGTCAGTGCGATGCGCCACCAGATAAAAATCTTCACGCCAGAATTCACTCACATTCAGCCCGTCCAGCGGGTATGGCAAGGCGACAATGGCCGCGTCCAGATCGCCGCGCCGCACCAGGTCCACCAGGCGCGCACTTTGCTCCTCGACAATGGAAAGCTGGAAATCCGGGTGCTGTAGCCGCACCGCCGGCAATACTTTTGGCAGCAGATAGGGGCCAATCGTCGGGATCACACCCAGCGCCATGGGATAACTCAGGGGGTTCTGGCCCTGCTGTGAAATCTGCAGCAATTCATCCATCTGACCGAGGATCAGCCGCGCTTGCTTCAGCACCCGCTCCCCCATGGGGGTCACCAGCACGCGCTTGTTGTCGCGCTCAAAGAGCTGCACATCCAGCTGATGCTCCATTTCAGCGATGGCGCTGCTCAGGGCTGATTGCGACACGGAACAGCGCTCAGCCGCCCGCTTGAAGTGGCGTTCCTTGTCGACTGCAACCGCGTAATTAAGCTGTTTGAGGGACACCATAAACAATCACTCTATGTTCTAAAAAACCGGATGTACCATGCTAGATTATCAACTTGAACTAATCATCACAAGCTCTTAGAATCTGCCGCTGTTTGTAGATAAACCTTAAATACACTTGGAGCTCCACCCCGATGTCCATGATCAACAAATCGATCCCTGAATTCACTTGCCAGGCATTTCACGACGGTGAATTTAAAACTGTCACGTCTGATGACGTGAAAGCTCAGTGGTCAATTTTTCTTTTCTACCCAGCGGATTTCACCTTTGTTTGCCCCACCGAACTCGAAGACATGGCCAAGCACTACGAAGAGCTGCAAGGCCTGGGCGTGGAAGTCTACTCCGTCTCCACCGACACCCACTTCGTGCACAAGGCATGGCATGACGCCTCCGATGCAATCGGCACCATCAACTACCCCATGCTCGCCGATCCCACGGGCGCACTCACCCGTGGCTTTGATGTGATGATTGAAGAAGACGGCCTGGCGCTGCGCGGCACCTTCCTCGCCAACCCTGAAGGCATCATCAAAGTCGCCGAGATCCATGACCTGGGCATCGGCCGATCAGCCAAAGACATGGTGCGCAAAGTGAAGGCAGCGCAGTACGTCGCCACACACGACGGTGAAGTTTGCCCTGCGGCCTGGGAAGAAGGCGAGAAGACCCTGACCCCAAGCTTGGATCTGGTCGGCAAGATCTAAACCCCAAGGCGCGTCATGGGATTGAACTGGTAGGCTGCTGCGATACAGTGGCGCTGCCAGCATCTCCGATGATGCCGCCGTCAGCACCTGCCTGACACCCGGCTGGGGTGGCCGCCACCCCGCCCCCGCACTGCCCCCCGTTTTTTATTCCTATTCATGACCAGGTGAAGACATGCTCACGCCAGAAATTCTTGAAGCCGTAAAATCATACGCCGCCAACATGCAGAACCCCGTGAGTTTCGTGCTGCAAACTGGGGAGCACAGCAAACGCTCAGAGCTGGTCGACTTTCTCAGTGCACTGGCGGCCTGCTCCGACAACATCGGCTTTGAAGAACGCGACACCGAGGGTGAGCTGCGCAGCGCGATGAGCTTCCGTCTAGAAGTCGCGGGCGAGCCCAACGGCATTGTTTTCTCTGGCATCCCGGGCGGGCACGAATTCAACTCACTGATACTCGCGGTATTGCACAGCTCTGGCACTGACAGCAAGCTCGATGAGCCGGTAAAGAACCTGATCAAAGCGGTGCAAGAGCCGCTGAAATTTGAAGTATTCATCAGTCTGAGCTGCCACAACTGCCCCGACATCGTGCAGTCGCTGAACAAATTCGCCCTGCTCAACCCGGCCATCAGCTGCGAGATGATCGACGGCGGTCTGTACCCTTCGCTGATAGAGCAGCGCAACATACAAGGCGTGCCGACTGTCTTCTTAAACGGCGAATTATTTGCCAACGGCAAAATAGACACAGCGCAATTGGTGGGCAAACTGACCGAACGCTACCCAGAACTCACCGAGCAAGCCGCCGCCGCGGAGCTGCTGCCGCTGCAGGATGTCACGGTGATCGGCGGCGGCCCGGCCGGTGCCGCAGCGGCGATCTACGCCGCGCGCAAGGGCCTGGCTGTCACCCTGATTGCCGACCGCATCGGCGGTCAGGTCAAGGACACCATGGGCATAGAGAACTTCATCTCCGTGTCCAAGACCACCGGGCCGGAGCTCGCGGCCTCCCTGCAGGCGCACATGGACGACTACGACATCAGCTTCCGCGAGCACTTCCAGGTGCAGCGCATCGAGAGCGGCGACATCAAGACCCTGCACCTGAGCTCCGGTGAGCAGATCCAAAGCAAGACCGTGATCATCGCCACGGGCGCAAGATGGCGTGAGCTGGGTGTGCCCGGGGAAAAGGAAAACATCGGCAACGGCGTCGCCTACTGCCCACACTGTGACGGGCCCTTTTTCAAAGGCAAAGACATCGCAGTTGTCGGTGGCGGCAATTCTGGCATAGAGGCCGCACTCGATCTTGCCGGCATCGTCAAATCGGTCACGGTGTTTGAGTACCTGCCCGAACTGAAAGCAGACCAAGTGCTGGTGCAGCAAACCGAGAAGCGCGACAACATCCACATCATCAAAAACGTGGCGGTTCAGCAAGTCCTTGCCGAGAACGGAAGAGTGTCAGGACTGCAATATCAAGACCGCGAATCAGAGGAAATACTGACTATCTCCCTCGCCGGTGTTTTTGTGCAAATCGGTCTGCTGCCGAACAGCCAATTCCTCAGCGATGTGGTAAATCTCAGCCCGCACGGCGAGGTGATCATCGATCACCGCGGCCAGACCAGCGAGCCGGGGATTTTTGCCTGCGGCGACGTGACCACCGTGCCCTACAAGCAGATTGTGATCGCCATGGGCGAAGGCGCCAAGGCATCACTCGCGGCCTTTGACTACCTGCTCAAGCAATAAAAAAACCGCTGACCTCTACGGTCAGCGGCCTCTGGCTATCAGCCACCCAAGCTCGGATTAATCGTTGCCTGAGGCGTTCACTTGCGTGACCGTGGGTCCGGGGCTGATCAAGTCAAAAGTGCTTTTCACGAACAACTCTGGCGGAATCTTGTCTTTGATTTTTTCGTGCAGCGCTGGCAATTTGGACCAGTGCAAGCCCTGACGGTAATGGTGCGCGGTGTGGTAACCCAAATTGCCGGTCAGCTTGTTGAACAGCGGATTGACGATGTTGTAGGACGCCTCAAAATGATCATCCGTGTCCAGCCCCGCGTGGTGGTCGTAGGTGACCCAAGCGGTGAACATCAAACTGACGATCATGGGGATCACGAACAGAAACAGTGCCTGCAGGGGATGGTAGACAATCAGTGCGAGCAGCAGAGCCGCTGTGATGGAGCTGTACAAGACAAAGGCCTTGAGATGCCGCGCGTGCATGGGCTTAGATTTCCCCACTTGATAGGCACGGTAATAGGCGGTCAAGGTCACCTCAATTGTGTACTCAAGCGGCCCCATTTTCTTCCCACTCGCATTCTTCCAACGGCTCTCATCGATGCTCTGATCCAAATAATGGTAGTGGTGCCCCAAGACATGGTGCAACAGCCACAAATTGGTGGTCTGCCCGGTGTGCAGCGCGTAGACCTGCTCGATGCAGCGATTGAGCGCCGGGGAGCGAAACGTGGCCAAATGCTGGTGGTGGTGGTTCCAAGCGCCGATGGTCCCCTTGGGGATGATCATCAACAACCAGTAGGCGAGCAAGACCCAAACGCTTTGCACGGTGAAATACAGATAAAAATCCAGCACCGTGAGCAAAACAATCAACAAGGTGGGGATGCGGTCTTCTTTGTGTTTAAACACATTATCTCTTCTGGTGAATTATGCCGTCAAAACAACGGCTCATCCCTTCCTCAATGGCTGCCCGCGTGTGCGACTCAGAGTTGGTGTTCGCTATGAAGAGCGGGTACGGGAGCACACCCTTGGGGGCGCTCAGCGAAAATAGTCATCATCGGTGATGCCAGCGCCGCGCCAAAATGGCTACAGCACCAGCAAACCCCAGCAATTGTAGCGGTTTTGGAGCAAAATCGCTCGATTGAGTAGCATCTCCGATCAACGACACGGCAGCTGCTTGAACAAAACCCGCCTGCCAATTGCTAAGCGATCTCTCTCAGCGCACTGAGTGTCAGCTCGGCATCGTTGTAATCAGTGGGCAAGCGTACAAGCTGCTCTGCTCCTTGCCACAACAAGGTCGGGAAACTGTCGGCCCCCATCGACCGCCCTTCAGCCATGTGTTGTTCCAGCGCTGCTCGCATGCTCGCGCTATCAAGCAATGCCGCGAAGGCGGATCCATCCAGTCCAAGACCTTGCGCGATCGACAGCAACACTGCCGTGTCGGCCGGGTTGCGGGCCTCGAGATAGTAGGCGTGCTGAATCGCGGCCGTCATGCGGTCACCCGCACCCTGCTCAAGGGTCTCCGCCGCTATCACCGCGCGGCAAGCGGGCCAAGTGGAGCGTCGCGGCTCACACGCAGTCCAAAAGTCATGGTTGAAGTGCGTGCCCGGCACCTGCTGTTCAATGCGCCGCCAGGTCTGTTGCAGGAACTGCTGCATGTCCGCCGGCATAGGCGCATCGCTGTCCGGTGCCAGGCCGCCCAGCAGTGTCTGCACCTCTAGGCCCGCTGGCAACTGCGCGCGGATCTGCGCCCACACAGGGGCAAAAGCCCAACACCAGCTGCACATGGGGTCGTGCACGTATATCAGTCTATTGGTCATTGAGCCTCGCTCGCCTCAGACGTGCCACCTGCAGTGCGACGTCTGTTAAGGAATTGCCAACAAAAGCTCTGCTGGATTTATCAGCCTCACAACGATGAAATCACCGTTGCCATTTTTCTTCTGTATCAAAGCTTAGAGTGCCCTGCTCTAAGCCTTGTTCCGCGCGATAGCATCAGCAGTTGCGTCTACCTTGTCCAGCGCCGCCTGTTTCTCTTTGTCGCTCAAAAAAGAGCTTTTGAAGGAGTTTTTGGCTAGGGTCACGATGTCGTTCTCACTCAGCGCCAAGGCCTGTTGCACGGCGCGGTAGTTGTCGTTCAGGTAACCGCCAAAATACGAGGGATCATCCGAATTGACACTGACCAGCAGGCCGGCGTCCAGTGCTTTTTTCACCGGGCTGGCGCTGAGATCGGGAATGCCTTTGAGCCGTAGATTCGACAGCGGGCACATGGTCAGGGGCGTTTGCTCACGCGCCAGACGCGCCGTGAGGGCGGCGTCATCCAGTGCCCGGTTGCCGTGGTCCACGCGCTGCACTTGCAGATCATCCAGCGCGGCCTGCACGTAAGCAGCCGGCCCCTCCTCGCCCGCGTGCGCCACCGCCACAAAACCCGCTTTGCGCGCCGCTGCAAAAACCCTGGAAAAATTCTCAGGCGGAAAGCCGCTTTCGGAGGAATCCAAGCCCACCGCAAAAATATGCTCTTTGTGTTTGCAGGCACATTCTAGTGTGTCGAAAGCTTGCTCTTCGGGCAGGTGGCGGAGAAAACACATGATCAGCTTGGAGGTGATGCCCAGCTCTCGGTGGCCCTGCTCCAGCGCCGTGGTGATGCCGCCCAACACCGTCTCAAATGATACCCCGCGATCAGTGTGCGCCTGCGGATCAAAAAACATCTCCACGTGGGTCAAACCGTCCTGCGCTACCTTCTGCAGGTAGGCAAAAGTCAGGTCGTGAAAGTCCTGCTCGTGCAACAACACCGACATGCCGCTGTAATATAGATTCAGAAAATCCTGCAGGCAATCGAATTGGTAGGCAATACGCACCTCTTCAACCGAGGCATAGGGCAATTCGACGTTGTTCCGCTTTGCCAGGTGCAACATCATCTCGGGCTCCAGCGTGCCCTCGATGTGGAGGTGTAATTCTGCCTTGGGCAGTTGGTCTATCAGTGCGTTTGCGATATCGGTCATGAGGCAGTCCTGTCAATAATGGCCGTATTGTGAGGCAGAATGCCTCGCAGTTAAACACGCGTTGTAAATCACAGTGGCACCGAAGCGCCGAACAGTGCCAAATGCTGCCCTGTGCGCACCACACGCATGGTATAAAAGCCAAAAGAAACCAAGGCTTGCACCATGACGGACGCCAATCTGCTAGACCATTGCATCGACACCCTCGACGCACTCATCGCCTTCCCCACGGTCTCTTGCGACAGCAACTTGGCACTCATCGCGTACGCTGCGCAGATCCTTGAAGACAGCGGCGCCAGGGTTGAAACTCACTATGATGAGAGCGGCAACAAGGCGAATCTGTTCGCGACGCTGGGGCCAGACGGCGATGACGGCATCGTGCTCTCGGGCCACACGGATGTCGTCCCCGTGACCGGCCAGCCCTGGAGCCAGGACCCCTTCAAGCTCTGGCGTGACGGGGGCCTGCTCTACGGCCGCGGCAGCTGCGACATGAAGGGCTTTGTCGCTGCTGCACTCTCTCTGGCTCCCCTGCTCAATTCAAAAAAACTCAATCGCCCGCTGCACTTTGCCTTCAGTTACGACGAAGAGATTGGCTGCATCGGCGGCAAAGCACTGGCCGCCAATCTCGCGGCCCGCGGCTTAAAACCCGCGGTGGCGATTGTCGGCGAACCCACCAGCATGGGCGTTATTGATGCGCACAAGGGCGGGCGCCAAAGCTGCACCCGCTTCACCGGCCTAGCCGGCCACAGCTCCGCCCCTGCACGTGGTGTCAATGCTGTGGAATTCGCGGTGCGTTATGTCTCGCGCCTGATGGAGATCCGCCAGCAGCTCATCTCACGTGCACCGGAGGGTTCACGCTTCGAGCCTCCCTACTCCACCATCAATGTCGGCCAGTTACACGGCGGCGTGGCGAACAACGTCATCCCCGACCACGCGGCCGTGCACTGGGATTTCCGCAGCGTGCAAGCGAGCGACATCGCCTTTGTTGACGGCAAGCTTGAGGCCTATGTGCGCGACGAGCTCCTGCCCGCGATGCAAGCGGTACACCCCAATGCCCGCATAGACACACAAACACTCGCTGAGATCGACGGGCTTGTCCCGGTGGACAACAACAAGGCGAGAGAAATAGTCGCGGCCCTCACCGGCAGCAACAGCGTGGACGCCGTCGCCTACGGCACGGAGGCAGGTGCCTTCCAACAGATCGGCATGGACGTTGTGGTCTGCGGCCCCGGCTCCATAGAGCAGGCACACAAAGCGGATGAATACGTGGCGGTGGAGCAGCTCAGCTCTTGTCTGCACATGTTGCAAGCCCTGGGACAGCGCCTGCAGACCTAGATCACCGCAGCACAGTAATCACTTGAGCGCATTGTTTAGCGGCACGACAAAAGTGCGTGCCCGCATCAGTAATTCAGGCGCCCGCTGAGCTCAGAAAAATCACGCATGACCCACTGCCTGTAACTCTCTTGTTGTTGCAGACGTTCATACCAAGCAGCCACCTGCGCAGGCAGTGGGATGACGAGATCGATCTCAACCAGACGGTAGAGGAACACCCCGCAGCAGATATCCGCCAGGCTAAAATCATCCCCGAGAAGATAACGGCGATTATCAAGCTGCAGTTCCAGTGTATTCAAGCACTGCAGGCACTGCTGCCTTGCCTGCTCTATTGCAGCGCTATCACGTTGCTCGGCCGGGGTGCGATAATGACCCCAGAAAACACCCACAAAAGCCGTTTCGAAACACGTTTGCGCCCAGTCCATCCAGCGCTCATACAGCGAGCGTTCAAACGCACCCACGGCTCGCGTCTCAGCGTTGCCGTACTGCTCCAGCACATAACGTAAGATGGTATTTGATTCCCAGACACTCTGTCCGCCGTCCACGAGTAAAGGCACTTTTCCCATGGGGTTCATGGCCAAGAATTCAGCGCTGTCGTTCCCGCCAAAACGGCCGCCCGTCTGGATATGCTGGAAATCAATCTGCAAGTGGTGCAGCAAGCACAGTACTTTCTGCACATTGTATGACGTGTCCCGGCCGTAGAGGACGATGCCCTGCTCATTTTCCCTGATCACCTTGAAGCCCTCTCATAGAAAGAACGTCAAATTATATACACAGCGTTAATCACTGTCACGGCGAGTGGAAATGGGCACCGCCTGTCAGCCTAGCCATTCAATGAGACCGCCGAGAGAGGCCATACAATCACATAGAATACAGCTTAGGCACTCGATTGATCATGCTCAATTCGCCACTTTTCCCCAACGTCAAAACGGCGTACTTCCACTTCAGTTTTTTCGCCTGAGACAGAGAGAGAGACCTCCCGTTGTCCAAGATATCCGTGTTCTTGTCCACATACACGGTTTTGCGCAGGCACTGTTGCGCTTTAGCGCACGGCTGAATAACTATGCGAGCGCTTTGATCACCGTTCTGGAAAAACGAGATGACCTTGACCTCGGTCAAGCCCACGTCCTCTTTAGGCGCGTTTATGTCCAGCGCATAGGAATCAGATACAAACACAAGCAGAGACAGCAGCCCTGCTGCCATCACGTTGATACGCAGCTTCGCGATATTCATGGCCACTCTCCTCCTCTATTTCCCAGGCTGTCAAGGGTGAGCGGCGATTCCCCGTAACTGGCTTGCGCACCTTGTGGTGTTGCCGTGAGTAACACACACCGCGAAATGCTCTCAGAGGAGCAGAGCCCACCGGAAATCTTATAGAGACCCGTTTCACTGTTGACCTTTTTCGTGGTGTAGCCCACTTTATTTAAGTTCCCGAAATATCTCAGTTTTGTTCTGAAGGTATTTTCCTGCTGAGCCATCACTTCCATCAACATGGAAGCACCTTCGGCACGCCCAGCCTGAATCAGATACTGGGTATAAGTTGGCATTGCCACCGCTGCCAAAATGCCGACAATCGCCACGACAATCATCAGTTCTATCAACGAGAAACCCTTGTTATAATTCATTTTATAGCCCACCGTCTGCCTGCGTTTCAATCCAACTGGTTCTGCGGATCCTTCGCATGTTGTTTTGATCAATGTCTACAACCGTGTCCAAATCGATCAATGTGCCAAATCCCGCTACAATCCCCACCCCACTGGATCCACCTGTGTCCACCAAGGTCAATTGAGAGACAATGCCCGCGGACACATCGATCGATTTTTTCTCGGTATTTGGCAGGGTAATGAATGTGTTCAATTCTTGATCAAACACATAGAGCTTTGACACCCCCAAGGCGTAGGCACAGGCGTTTTCATCGCTCTCAGCGGCCGAACCATCCGGCGGAACATAGGAGAGCAGCAACGTCTTTCCACCGTAGGTCAGGGACGGCGCTAGAATTTTCTCAGCCGTTTCCTCCATGTCGTAGAAATACCCATAGTCTGAGCTCGCCAAGGCGCCCTCCAGTCCATTGATACGCGCTAAGTCGCCGCGCTTAATGATTGAGCGCCCACCGCCACTTGTGACATATTGGTAGTTTGGCTCAATATTCCCGTCCGACGCCCTCACGCTGACGGGGTTGCTGTTCACCCACGGATCGCGAATGAAGTAGAAGCTGTTTTCAGCGGGTTCATCCAAGAGTGGGTTATTGCGCATGCCTGATCCCACCATGATCTTGAAATGAGCGGCGCTTGAACCGGAAACACTCATGACCACATCGGGGCGATTGAAGAACCGAAAGTTCGTGCCTTCAGCCCCCTTGAGATCGGCGATCTTGCCGCCGCCTAAGTGTAAGGCTGACAAACGCTCTGAACGGGGATCCAGATCAATTCGCCAGACAACACCGTCAATATCAACGACGTAAATGATGTTCACAGCTCCATCACCATCCGTGTCGATGACCACTGGCTCAGAAGGGATGCTGGCCTTCATGTCCAGGGAGAGATCATGGCTGCCACCTTTTCCGGCTGACCAAAGCAAAGCTCCTGTAACTGGGTCCACCATGTAAATGGCATTGCCGTGGCCTGCCATCGAAGGATCCACAGCGCTTGCGCTGGCATCGTCATAGAGTGGATTATAACCGCCGGAGAAAAGCAGAACATCACGCTTTTCACACGCTGTGTCGCAGTTGTCATTTACTGTAACAATCGCCGGTTTAGACCAGGACTGACCCAAGTTCTTGAACGCGCCCTCACCACCGCTTATTTTCCACGCTACTTTAAATGGCTCAGTGTCTTCGCGTGCACGGCCGACATCCAGGGCGAAAATGCCGCTACCACCACGGCGCTGAGAGGCATACAAATAGCCTTTGTTCAATGTGATGGATGAACTGCTGACCGTTTCCTTTTTGCGGTAAAAACTCAAAGGGCCGTCCATGCCGTAGTTATGGTCGTTGATGTCCAGTCGCTCTTCATTAAAGGCCAACAGGTTGGGGAGCAACTCTTCAGGTGTATAAGACCAGTACTGCGCACCTGTTATTGGGTCAATCGCGTGTATCACCCCCAGATTAGAAGCGGTAAAGAGGACATCGCGACTGGGCACTCCTGCATCACTGCGAGATTTCCAGTAGTTCACCATCAACGGCCCGGTATGCAGTGAGTCGGCGATGTAGTGATTGTTCTCGTTGACCAGGGTATTTTCATTCAGATCTAAAGAGTCCCATCCGATTGCCCAGTTGACGACATCATTGCGCTTGCTGTTACTGCTGATACCGAAGGCAGAAGCAGGTACCTGCGAAGCACTGGTAACTTTCGCTAGAACGCCACCCACATCGGTAAACCAATTGCGCGGCGCGGCCAGTTGAGCAGCATAGCCACCCAATGTCACTTCGCGCCCATCATCCTCGCTGGACCACAGGCTGCGTGATGTTGGCTGAATCACGCCCGTTTCAGAATCCATCGCAGCGACACCCACTGCGTCGACAATGACGCCGTCGTCACTGATCCGGTAGTTTTTAATGTTGCCCGCCCAACTTTTTGTATCGCCGGGCTGAAACAAGGAAAAATACAGCTTGTCGCTGTGCCGAGTGTCATTCGAAGCGCTGGTACTGACAGAGGGTGTTGCCAGTGTGGCGGCAACACTGATCTCCTCAAACACGGTATCGAGTAAGCTGACTATTTTGCTCGAATCGCTCACGCTCAGATCACCTAATATATAGCGCCGCGGCCCCACGCTCGCACCGTCTGGATCATCACTGTTAGACTCCACACTGCCCGTGTATTCGCCGCCCACTGATGCGATAGCGGCACCGGCCCGCATGGCCGCGCCATTTGGCGCTGCATGTAGTAGGGTGAATTGGCCCTTGAGCCCATTCGGCAGCACCGAGCCGTCTTTCAGCACATCGTATTCGCCAAAGTCTTGTTTGACGTCACTGGGGATATAGGTCCGGTATTGGGCAACGATCGACGAGCAACAGCCGCCGTAATAATCACGCCAGGCATCAGTAAAAAAGACAAACTGAACATTTGTCGCATCACTGACATCCAGTAAACCGCCCTCGGCGTAAACGTCGTCGCGCCGCATTTTCGCCAACGATCCCGGCTGATGATCCTGGTAATAACTCGGCAAATACGTGCCACCGCTGCCATAATCGCGTGACCAGTTTGTTGCCGTCGAATTGTCAGCGGTAAAAGGCACTGTAACATTATAATCGTGAACGCCGCCCCCGCTAGAAGTCCCGTACTGCACCACTGCCACCTTTACGTCATCCAAGCCCGAGTTCAGCACGTGGCTGATGGCAACATTGACTGTTGCCTTGCTGTTGTTGAAGTCGGTGCTACTCATCGAACCCGAGTTATCGACGATGAAAATAAAACGATAGGCTTCAGGCCTCGGACATCCGCCGTGCTCATAGAGTTCGATGTCGTCCGCGGTGACAGTACAGGCAGCAGTGGCAATGACGAGCGTAGAAAAAAGCCTGAATACAAAACGAATAGCTGCACGTCGCGCGGCCATTTTCCCACGTCTAATTTGGCTGAAGAAAACCGTTTTACCACACAATAAATTGCGCATCGTGAATCCATTTAGATTTATACAAGTGACAGTCTCGATGGCGCTCATGGCCAGCAATACAGGAAGTGTTGTTGTTGATTCGACTGTATTCCTGTCTCCCCCATCTCAGCCCTGGCGTACACCGTGCCGAGCAGAACTTTGGTTGTGCCAATGCTTTCCCCGGGACAAGCCACACTGGTGGCGAGATTCGCATCGATAGACACGTCGCTGATCACCGCCTGGGGAATACTGGTCCGGTGGGCATCCTCGTCTATGCCCAGTTCGTAGCGTTTTACAAGCCCGTTCGTGTCCAACAAGCCCATGATCAGCGCATCGTCTTGCTCGTGGGAATTGCTGTTGACATCTTTTATGTGTGCACTGATCTCGCTGCTGGCGGCAAACAGAGCGTTCACCCTGAGCTGATCATTGCGCGCCATGATGTCCTGATGGTTGAGCCCGCCCATCGACATAAACACCGACACCGTGATCAAAAAAACCACCATCAACGTGACGAACAACACGCTACCGGACTGTTGCTTCCGCGTTACATGTTTCACGTCATTGGCCCATTTTGCTGTAGATAATCGCGTGCGTTGAGAAGACCCGGCGCAACACCTGATCCGTGAAGCTGATCAACGGAGCATCGCCTATTTTGAAACTCTGGGTCGCCTCTGTCCCGGGGGTAAAATCACCGCTCGCATCGGACGCGATCAGCGACAGGGACACGGCGCGCACGAAATCCCAGCCCAACTCCAGAGACCCCTGCACTGCAGGCACATTGTCCGCCGCCAGATAGCGCTGCGTAGCGTTCTCTGAATCTTGTACTCGGTAACTAATTTGCAAATTCTCAATACCATCCACCAAAGGCTCGGCATCGCCGATCCATTTTTCAGTCTTTACATCGAAACCCCGGCAACTCAGCGAACTGCGACCGGCGTTGCTCTCAATAAAATAGACATTGGCCACGACGGCATTTGGGGCTATCGCTGTGTTGGTGCAGTCTCGGTCTTGGCTTGGCTTTAACAACACAGCCATGCGATCAGGGTTTCTGCCCGATCCGTTGTCGGTACACTGCGCCCAGGAAGCACCGCAACGCCCCGAATAGAAGGGAACATCTGCACTTGCAGGATTACCTGAGCCCGCCTCTCGCACTGCCTGAGTCAATATCGACAGTGCCGTCTGTGCATTCATCGCAATGCCTTTCTCAATGCGCTGCACCGTGGTGCTGCGCATGGACTGCACAAAGTAATTCATCATCATCAGAGAAATGAACAAGCCAATCACCATCGCAATCATCAGCTCGATCAAGGTGAATCCACGCTCTGCCTTCGCCGTGCTTTTCGTTGAGCTCTTCATGGAGAAAATACCAGTGACATTGATTCGCCCGCCGAGTTTTTTAGTAGTTCGTCCGTCGCACTCTTGTGCCTTCGCCAGGTGGTGATGATCTGCATCTGCGCGTTGGCGTCGCTGCAATCGCTGCCGTCCAAGCAATTTATGTTGGCTGACCAGTCGATCACGGCGCCTGGAAGCGCACCGCTGTTGCTGCCGCCGAGCCCACAGAATGCCGCAAACTTATCAAAGCCTGCTATCTCTGTCGCACTGCACTCGGTGGCTGTTGCGCCGGCTCGGTCATCGCAGCGGGTGCCCGGTGCTGCGCTGCATAGACTGGCGGCAACAGTTCCCGTGTAGTCTGCTGTGGCACCGGGGTTGCTGCGGACTCGACTGGCGTAGTCTTGCATCACCCGAGTGACAACTGAACGTTGGTTTAAGTCAACAACGGTGCCGAAACTGCGGATCTGCAGCCCACTCAAGCCCAGGATGGCGATGGAGAAAATAGCAAGCGAAATCAAAGCTTCTATCAATGAGAAGCCGCTTGAACAGCGAACTGAGAAACGACCTAAAAATCGATGAGACGAATCCACCGAGCGATCGTCGGTCAATATGTTCAACATACGCCATCACCGCTCGTGTCAGTGATCCGCGTCAGCCCGCTGGGCAAGACGGTGACAGTGTTGCTGTAATGTTCACTGCCGCCCATGCCCGCGCAGACGGTCAAGGTCAAGCCCGCGCTGCTGACTATCCAGCCCCTGGAGTCAAAGCTGATCCAAGGCCTAGGACGATCACTGGAACTCACTTGCACACGCGCTGCGCCCGCCACTTCCTGGTGGATCAAACGATCATCTGCCGCGACGAAATCCTGACTGGCAATTCCCGAATCCACCGCGTATAGAGAGAGAGCATTCTGCCAACTCGATCCGGCGTGACTCAGGCTCACCATGTTGTATCTGGATCGCGCTTCGTTTTTAGCGCGCTGTATCATATTCACCAAGCGTTGCGTGGAGGATGCAACTTGTCGCTGTGCCGAAAGATCATTGAATTGAGGCGCGGCCAAGCCCATCAAAATGCCAATGATGGCAATCACGATCAGGGCCTCTACCAAGGAAAATCCTCGACTGAAAAGTGGGTGTGACAATGCTGCTCACCTGCGGATTTGATTTATGCCAATCGAGCAATTAGCGATCCACGGGAATATGAATAACCGGTGTTTGCCGGCACAAACGGGCCACCCTGCACCATCCCCTCCTGCCTTGGCGATCGCGAAAACATCGCAATATTGCATAAATAACAATTACCTGCCCAAGCAGAGCCAAACGGCAAAAAGCTCAAACAGGAATTCTTACGAAAAAGACACACAGCCAATTTGTGCCGAAAATACATCTCAGCGGATCTAGTTCTGGAAATGCAAGCAGCAAGCAGTGCAAAAATTGCCGCTGTTGCGCCAAAGTTTATGGCGGTAATTACCCCCATTTTGATGCTCAAGTTTATGCAAGCCCGGGAACATGGTGAGCAGAGAAATGCTGGGGTTTAAGCGCGAATACTGCAGGCCTCGCCGCCGTCGCGGCCGAGAATAATCACCGAGACAAGAACTCGGTGTAAGTGCAGCGCACTGCAGGCCGCTTTCTAGCGGAGCAGTGACCGCAGCGCGAGTAACAAGATGGCCCGCATCAGTTCTCAGGCTCCCATGCCAGCCCATCGCGCTGCACAGCGGCTTTGCGCTTTTCCACGTAGGCCTGCAGCGCCTCCCTGCGCGCCGGGTCTTGAGGCGGCGGCTCATACTCAGCGAGCGCCATTTGCCAGCGCTCGGTGGCGCGCGCCTGCGCATCTTTCGCCCCGGCCAACTGCCAGCTCTCTTGGTTTTGCCAATCGCTGAGCATCGGTTCGTGGAAGGCGGTTTTGTAGCGCGCCAGGGTGTGGGCAGAGCCAAAAAAGTGCCCGCCCGGACCCACTTCTTCTATCGCTGTTAAGCCTATCTCCTCGCGATCGATCTTCAGCGGCTGCAACAGCGCGCCCATGCCCTGCAGCATTTCCACGTCGACGATGAGCTTTTCAAAGGAGGCCACCAGGCCTCCTTCCATCCACCCAGCCGCGTGGTAGATGAGGTTGCCGTGCCCCATCACCGCCCCCCACAGGGCCATTTGTGTCTCGTACGTGGCCTGCGCGTCCACCGCGTTGCTGGCACTGCAGGCGCTGCTGCGGTAGGGAAGATTGTACTTTCGCGCCAGCTGCCCTCCGGCCATATTGGCCAGGCTATTCTCCGGTGTGCCAAAAGCGGGAGCACCCGAGCGCATGTCCACGTTTGATGTAAAGCCCCCGTACACCACCGGCGCACCTGGCCGCACCAGCTGGGTCAGGCACACCCCAAACAGGGCCTCCGCGTTCTGCTGCACCAGCGCACCCGCCAAGGTGGCCGGGGTCATCGCTCCCATCAAGGTGAAGGGTGTCACCACCACCGCCTGCCCCAGCGCGGCCATTTGCATCGCGCCGTAAGCCATGGCGTCGTCGAGCTTGCGCGGCGAATTGATGTTGATGTTGGTGGCGACAATGGGCCTGGCCGCGATGTCATCGAAGCCGATACCCAGCGCGATGGCGCACATCTTCGCCGCATCCAGCGCCCGCCCAGCGCCTATGCCCGTGGCCATGAAGACCTTGTCGCTCAGGGTCAGGTTGGCGCAGGCGGTGTCCAGGTGCCGTGTGTCCACGGGCAGGTCCGTGGGTGCCAGCGCCTGGTTGCCAAAAAAGCTGATGACATTGAAGTGCTGCCCTAATTTGATCAGTGTCTGGTAGTCGGCGAAATTCCCCGAGCGCCGCCCTTGTATGTTGTCGTGCACGTGCGGTGCACCAGACACCAGACCAAAATTGATCTGATCATCGCCCACCCGGATATCTCTCGCGGGGCTGCGCGCGTGCAAATTGAAAGCGCCGGGCACCGTGCCGAGGCAGCGCATCACCAGCTCCCGGTCCAGACACACCTTGCCGTCAGGGTCTACGTCCGCACCTGCTTTCCGGAACAGCGCAAGTGCGCGCTCACCCAAGACTTCAACCCCGCACTGCTCCAACAGTTGCAAGGACGCCTCGTGAATCATCTCCAACTGCTCTGCGTCCAGCGGCTCCACGGCGGCAAAGCGGTTCCGCAATTGCCGCAGCGGTGGCTGCGGCAAGATTTTCGCCACCCGCCCTCTTTTTCGACCGCGCCGAGGACGTCTATTTTCAACCTGAGTCATGCGGCCTCCACGGGGGCGTAAATCAATGCCTGTAAATGTGACAAGTCAGCATCTGCCGAACGGCCAAGCGCCCAGACCGCGTCATGAAGTTCGCGGGCCCTGCTCGCGCCGAGCTTTGCAGTGGCCAAGGCGAAGAACTTCTGCGTCAGAAAAGAATCGTCAAAGGGATCTTCGGGATCCCCACCGGTTTCGGTGGGACCGGACGCCAGCACCCGCCCATCCCGCAGCTCGACGAGCACACTGCTGATACGCCGCTGTGGGAAAGGGTCGTTATATGCAGGCTCTTCGATCAAGCGTGTGCGCCGGCTCAACGCCAGCACAGCTGGGTCGAGCAAACCATCGCCGCTGATGTGTTCCACCGCTACCGCGCCGTGCACCAGGGCCGCCGCCACCGGAAAGGGCAAGCTGTACTGCGCCTGCTCGGTGTTCAGGGGCTGCGCGCTGTGCAGGCACACCGATTCATGGAAGCTGCGGATCTCCAGCGTGGCGATCTCATCGACGGTGAATCCGTATTGCGCGCGCAGCTGCAGTGCAGCGGTGATCGCCGGCTGCGCCCAGCGGCAGACGGGAAAGGCTTTGATGTATTGCTCTTCGACCAGCCAACGCGCGCCGATGTCCGACCAGTAACACTGCAGCTCAGGGCTTTCGACGGTCACAGCGGGTGCGCCGGTGAAGCCGTCCTCGGCAAGCAAGGCAGCACTGACACCCGCCATCGCCCCCCAACCCGAGCCGTCCTTCACCATCGTCGGGTGATCGATGCAGCGCATCATCTGGCTCCTGGGGCCGTGGTACTCCGCGATGCCCATGGCTTCGCGTGTCTGCTCGCGGTTCAAGCCCAAGCAGCGCCCGCCAATCGCGGCGCAGGCCACGGCGATCCACGCGCCCGAGGTATGGTAATCATCGGCACTGGCGTGCAAGGCGACCCCTGCACGACTGCCGAACTCATATCCCACCACCAGCGCGCTCAGGAACTGCTGCCCACTCATGGGTTGCAGATCGGCAAAGGCCAACAGCGCCGGCAACACCCCGCACCCCACGTGACCTTTCGCCGGCTTGTAGCCGTCGTGCGCGTCGATCGCGTCTAAACTGAAGGCCCCGGCGAGCGCGGCACCGGGCGCGCTCAGCTGCCGCCCGTCAAACATCAGCTGCGCCGGGCGCGTGGCGCTGCAAAAGTTATCCAATGCGTGCCGTCGCACCTTCAGCGCCAAGGGCGTGTGCACCGCGCTGGCGGCCACACCGAGCAAGTCCAAAAGAGACCGCCGGACCGCGTGCTGCGCCTGCGCTGGCACATCCTGCCAGCGCAGCTCGTGCACGAATTCAAGCACCTGATCGCTCATGATTGCAACAGCCCTCCATGCCCGTGTGAGAAAGCAAAGTGTGTGCGTTCAGCGCGCCTCTTACTATCATCTTCGGGGGTATTTATGTCATATTTGGGCATGCATCAAACACGGCGCCTGATCTTCGTTCTCTGCCCGCAACTGCCCTTGTTCAGCCTCGCCTCGGCGCTGGAAGTACTGCGGCACGCCAATCGTGCCTGTGGTTTCGAGGCCTACCGCTGGTCACTGGTGAGCGCGGACGACCGGCCCGTGCGCGACGCAACAGGGCTGGAGCTGCGCCCGGACTGCAAGCTGACGCAGACAGGCACGGCCGACGCGATTTATGTGGTCGCGGGTTTCGGCGCCGCCGAGTTGAAGGCGCCGAGGCTCAGCCACTGGCTGCAGCAACAAGCCTCTCACCCTGTGATTTTGGGCGGTATTTCCAACGGCAGTTATTTATTGGCCCGCGCCGGGCTGTTGATCGG
Source organism: Granulosicoccaceae bacterium (assembly GCA_033852095.1). GTDB lineage: Bacteria > Pseudomonadota > Gammaproteobacteria > CALCKW01 > CALCKW01 > CALCKW01. The sequence continues at coordinate 116,458 of JAWSVD010000074.1, forward strand.
CTACCAAGCCACGGTGCACTGGGAGGATTTCCCGCAATTCGCGCAGGATTACCCGGCCGTGCACGCGCGCTATCAACGCTACGTGCTAGACCGGGACAGGCACACCTGCTCTGGCGCCGCCTCTACCCTGGATCTATTTCTGGAACTGGTGCGGCGTGAGCAGGGCATCGACATCGCCATTCAAATCACCCGACAAATGTTATTGCAAGCGGAGCCAGCGACGGACAGCGGCATTCAGCCACAACAGGCAATTCAGTATTCCCCACGGTTGCAGCGTGCACTGAGCGTGCTCGAAGCGGCGGGCGACGCCCCGCCGCAGGTGGCGGCCCTGGCGGCTGCCGTCGGCATGAGCCGTCGCGCGCTGCAGGATTTGTTTCAACGGGAGATCGGCCTGCCACCCAAAGACGTGCTGCGCCAACGCCGGCTGGCGCGGGCACAGGCCCTGATCAAACACAGCGAGCTGCCGCTCTCAGCGATCGCCAGCGCCGTGGGGTTTTGCTCGCAGTCGCACCTGAGCAGTGCCTACAAGGCGCATTTCAACACCACGCCTGGCCGCGACCGACGCAGCTGAGCTGCCGCGCCATTGAGAGTGTATTAAGTCCCCGCTAGCTGGGTGCCGCCGTCCACCGAGATTGCCGTGCCCGTTATGTAGCTGCCCGCCTCAGAGCACAGCAGCAGCAACGGCCCGTCGAGCTCAGACAGCTCGCCGATGCGGCGCGGAAACAATGCCCTAGCGTAGTCCTTCCCCGCGTCGGTCTCAAAAAACTCCGCGTTGATCTCGGTCTTAAAATAGCCCGGTAAAATGCTATTGACCCGAATCTTCTCTCGCCACAGCTCGCGCGCCATGGCCTTGCTGAGCTGAATGACGCCCGCCTTGGCAGTGCAATAATTCGCCTGCGTGGGCTGCACCAGAACACCCAGCACCGAGGCGATATTAACAATAGAGCCGCCCGAACCCTGCGCCGCCATTATCCGCGCCGCCGCCTGCCCCACGCGGAACACCCCGTTCAGGTCCACTTCCAGCACCTTCTGCCAGCTCTCTTCGCTCATCTCCAAAAAACGCTGATTATCCGCAACGCCCGCATTATTGACTAAGATATCGAGCTTGCCCCCGAGCTCGACGGCCCGCTCCACCGCCGCGTCCACCGAGGCGCGATCGCTGACGTCCATGGCCACGGCAAAGGCCTTGATGCCCTGCGCCTGCAGCGCGCTGACATTAGCGGCGAGTGCTTTCTCGCGCCTGGCCGCCAATACCACCGTGGCACCCGCCTCGCCCAGCACCCGACTGAAATGCGCCCCCAGCCCCGAAGAGGCTCCAGTGATCAAAGCTACCTTATCTTGCAAATCAAAGCCGGACATACGCTTTCCTCTCTGTGGCGGTGGATTGATAAAGCAGCGTACAGGAAAAACGCGAGCTTGCAATTTCAGCGCTTGCCGGAGCCTCTGCGCTGTGCGATTGTGAAGTTTGTATTCTGCGAACGATGAGCACGGCTCCATGGCATTTGACCGGCTGCACCAGGTGTTTGAATCCAAACTGCGCACAGAGCCAGAGCGGCTGTGTCTGATCGATCACGACGGCCAGCACTTCAGCCGCGCGCAGACGCTCGCCGCCATCGACTGGGCCGAGCAGCGGCTGCTGCAAGCCGGCCTGCGCCCCGGCGATCGCCTGCTGTTGATCGGCGAGAACGCCGTGGCCATGTGCGCCTTTATATTCGCCTGCTCACGGCTCGACGCCTGGGTGATCCCGGTCAACGCACGCCAGAGCAGCGCCGAGCTGGAGCGGATCATCCAGCACGCCGAACCACGCGCACTGGTCTTTATCAGCGGCATCTCCGCCGCAGCGGCCGCCCACGCGGAACACTTCGCGGCATCCCCCAAAGAAGACACCGCCATAGGCCAGCTACGCCTCTGCGCCGCGCGGGATACACAGCCAGAGCCCGTCAGCGCCGACCCCGCCGAGCAGGTGGCCGCCATGTTCTACACCACCGGCACGACTGGCGAGCCCAAGGGCGTGATGCTCAGCCACGCCAACCTGATCTTCATGGCACAGGCCAGCGCCGCGGTGCGCGGATTAAACGACCAAGACAGACTCTATTGCTGCATCCCCGTCACCCACATTTACGCCTTCTCCTCCGCCATGCTCAGCACCCTGTGCTGCGGCGCCGAGCTGCAGTTCAGCAGCCGCTTCTCACCAGAGCACACCTTCCAAGCACTGCGGGACGGCATCAGCTGCATGCCTGCAGTCCCCGCCATGTACGCCCAGCTGATGGAGCACGCCGAAACACTGGGTCTGCAGCGCATCGACGCACCGCGCTTGCGTTATATCGCCGCTGGCGGCGCGCCGCTGGACCCAGACTGGAAGGCCCGAGTGGAACGCTTCTTCGGCCTCACCCTGCAAAACGGCTACGGCATGACCGAGGCCTCACCGGGCATTTCAGTGACCCGCTACGGCTCAGACCCTGCGGATCAAGCCTGCGGGCCCCCACTGCCCGGCACCGAGATCAAATTGGCGACACCGCCCCAAGGCGACAAGCCAAGCGCGGGAGTGGGTGAGGTACTGGTGCGTGGACCGCACGTGATGAAAGGCTACTTTCGCGCCCCCGAAGCCACCCGCGAAACACTGGACGCCGAGGGGTTTTTGCACACCGGTGATCTGGGCCGCTGGACGACAGACGGCTGCTTGGAGATCGTCGGACGCTGCAAAGAGCTGATCATCCGCTCCGGATTTAATGTCTACCCGCCCGAGGTCGAGACAGCGCTGAACAGCCACCCCGCCGTGACACAATCAGCAGTTGTAGGCCGCACCGTGCAGGGGGGCAACGAAGAAGTGCTGGCCTTTGTGCAGCAGGTTCCCGGCGAACAGCTCAGCGCCAAAGACCTGCAGGCCTGGACCCGGCAACAACTCGCCCCCTACAAGGTGCCATCCTTCGTGGTGATCACGGACTTGTTACCCGCAGCCCCCAGCGGCAAACCGCTAAAACACCTGATGATCGAGCATTTTAAAAACGCGCTGAACGAACTGGCAGCAGGGGAAGAACAGAGCCTTCGCTAGCGTTTGGCTGCTACTTGCGGCATGGCTTGCCATGTTCGAGCCGCTGCAATTCGCCGCCACAGGTCTCAGCTGTCAGGGCAACACGGCGCGCGGCTTGATGCGCTTGAAGGTGCCGGTGCCGGTGGTCAGCAGCTTGCCCGCCGCATCGCGCAGATCGCCGCGCACGTAAATCATACTCTGACCACAGCGCAGCACCTCCGCCTCGGCAGTGACCGAGCCGCTGCTGCAGGTGCTGACAAACTGGGTGTAGAAGTCCACCGTGACAACGCCTTGCGCCCGCAGCGCGGTGTTGGATTTATCCGCGATCGCGGCTTCGCAGGCGATGCCGCAGGCGGCGTCCAGCAGCGTCACCGCCATGCCCCCGTGCAAGGAGCCGCCACGGTTCAGCAGCTCTGCCTTGAGCGGCAGCACACAGCGCGCTCGGCCCTCGCCGGGCGCCCAAAACACCACATAACCCAGGGATTTTTGCACCCCACTGGGCTCTCCTATAAAGGGAATCAAGACAGCAAACCTCTTCTAAGCTGAAAATTTAGCGCGTGTTCAGCGGTCATCGCCACCGCGCTCGTTGACTTCGGCGGCGACACAGGCGCCCAAAAAACTGACCAAAGAGCAGACCCACAGCCAAACCAGAAACAGCGGCAAAATGGCCATGGCGCCGTAGATAGCCTGGTAGCCCACGGCCCGGCCGGCCCACAGCGCAAAGGCGGATTTGGCCAATTCAAAAAACAGAGCCGCCACCAGACCGCCGGCCAATGCGGCCGAGACCTTGATGGTGCGGTTGGGCAGACTGATATAGAGCACGCAAAAGCCCGCGGCCACCAGCACCATTGGCGCGATGCGGCCCAACAACAGGCCCAGTTCGGTGCCACCGACCAGGGTTTGCGCCTGCGCCAAGGCGTAGCTGGTCAAGCTGATGCTCAGGCCAAACAACAGCGGCATCAAGGTGATCATGGCCCAGTAGACCACCAGCCGCATCACCGCCCCGCGCCTGTAGCCGTTGCCAAAGATCCGGTTCAGGTAGCGCTCGAGGGTGTAGAGCAGGTTCAAGCTGGTGACGAACAGCAGCAGCGTGCCCCACAGGGTGAGCTTGCCCGCCTTGCCGACAAACTCCTCCATGTAGAGCTCCACACTGCCTGCCGCCGAGGGCACCAGCTGCTCGTAGATAAAAGCCTTGAGGGAATCGCCCAGCTCTTGGAACACCGGGGCCCCTGTCAACATGGACAGCACCACCGTCGCCAGCGGCACCAGGGCGAGCAAGGTGGAAAAGGCCAGTGCCGAGCTCGCGCCGAAGGCATCCGCCGCCACAAAGCGGCGCCAGACGCCGCGAGGGAACTGCAATAATTGAGCGCTTAACGGCATATCAATGTCCGGAGAGGCAGGTACCCGTGTGCAGGAGCAAAGGCGGTGCCATTCCTCAGCCCGCCAGCGCCTGCGCGAGATCCGCTTGAATATCCACGATGCTCTCTAGGCCCACCGAGACCCGCACCAAGCCGTCCACAATGCCAGCCTCCGCCCGCTGCTCTGGGCTGATGCGTGCGTGCGTGGTGCTGGCTGGGTGGGTGATGGTGGATTTGGCGTCGCCGAGATTGCCAGTGCGTGACAACATCGCCACGCCGTCGATCAAGGACCAGGCTGCGTCCTTGCCGCCGGCCAGCTCGAAGGAGACGATGCCTCCGCCGGCCTGCTGCTGACGCGCCGCGAGCTCGTACTGTGGATGACTGCGCAGCCCGGGGTAGTGTACTTTCAGCACCTGTGGCTGCGCCTCCAGCCACTCGGCCAAGGTCAGCGCGCTCTCACAGTGCGCGCGCATGCGCAGGTGCAGCGTCTCAAGGCCCTTGAGGAAGACCCAGGCGTTAAACGCGCTCATGGTCGGGCCGCAGGTGCGCAAAAAGCCCATCACCTCACCGTCCATCAAGGCCTTAGAGCCCACCAGGGCACCGCCCATGCAACGCCCCTGTCCGTCGATGTACTTGGTTGCTGAGTGAACCACCACATCGGCGCCCAGATCCAGCGGCCGCTGCAGCACCGGCGTGCAGAAACAATTGTCCACTGCCAACAACGCACCCGCGTCGTGCGCGATGTCGGCCAGGGCACGGATGTCCGCGGTTTCCATCAGCGGGTTGGTGGGTGTCTCGACAAACAACAACTTGGTCTCAGGGCGAATCGCCTCGCGCCAGGCCGCCACGTCTTTCAGCGACACCAGATCAACCGAAATGCCCCAGCGCGTGAGGTACTTCAAAAACAAATTGGTGGTCGAGCCAAACATGCCTTTGGCGGCCAGCAGGTGATCGCCGGCTTTGAGCGTGCTCATGCACAGGGTCAGTACCGCGGCCATGCCGGAGGCTGTCGCCACGCAGGCTTCGCCGCCTTCCATCGCCGCCAAGCGTTCTTCGAAGTTGCGCACTGTGGGGTTGGTGAAGCGCGAATAGATGTTTTCATCGCAGCTGTCGCCGCCGAATATCTCGGCTGCTTCCGCCGCGCTTTCAAAGACATAACTGGAGGTCAATAACAGGCTTTCGGCGTGCTCACGCTCGGGTCCACGTCGCTGGCCAGCGCGCACCGCGATGGATTCCAGCTGTTTACCACTGGGGTCAAAATCTTGCATAGGGGTATCAAACCTCAGTCTGTGCCATTCGAACCACAGCACCAGCGCCGGGCGGCGGAGGCATGCGTCGTTTAGCGGAATTTATAGTGCGCCCGCAAGCAGAGCTCAAATCGGCGCGTTCTTTCCAAACATGTTAAATCGTGACAGGGTTCAGGTCAAATAACGGCATAACGCGAGAGAATCCCTAGCTTGAACAATTCAAAGCCAGTGAAGTGTTCGGCTATGAAATTGATTCGGCAGTGGAATTTCTAAAGCAGTCCCACAACCGCGCGATATCAGACGCATAAAATACCCGTCGCAAAGTAAAAACGCAGCATACGCTGCGAGCCGTCTATGAGCGAATGACGGCCACAACTTAATATTAAAATATAATTAGATACTATAATGGGCAACCCGCGTAACATGGCCACATATTTTGAACTAAGGGCCCCTCAGTGTTAGCTAAGCGATCCCGCGTCTCTGGGCCCAAACCCCTGCAGCGCCTCATCACGCGTTTCGTCACGCTCGCAGCCTTAGCAACCGGGGCACAGCTACCGCTTCTCGCCACCGCCAGCGAAGTGCCTCCCCCGCCCTTGGCGGCCCTCACCACCGATCAACTGGTGCTGGCAGCCAACAACGCCTATTCCCTGCACAGCAAGCAAGAGCAATTGCCCTTGTCGCTGCTGCAGATGCGCGGCGACTACCGCTACGCAGTGGCCGTGGACCTCAGCTCTAATCAGCTCTTTGTCTTTGCCAATAACGACGGCGTGCCCGAACTGATCAGCTCGCATTTTGCCACCATCGGCAAGGCCGGCTACGGCAAGAGACGCGAGGGCGACAACCGCACACCGGTGGGCATCTACCGTGTGCAGAGCTTTATCAGTGATAACGCCCTGCCCGAACTCTACGGCAATGGCGCCCTGCCACTGGATTTCCCCAACGCTTGGGACGTGCAACAGCGACGCACCGGTCACGGCATCTGGATCCACGGCATGCCGCGCGACAAAGACCGCCGCCCCGCCCGTGATTCAGAGGGCTGCGTGGTGGTGAGCAACGCGCTCATGCCTGCCCTGCACGACAACAGCGAGCTCAAATCGACGCCTGTTATTCTTGCCGACAGCCTGCGCTGGAGCACCCGAGAAAACGCCGAAGGCGTGCGCGACACCCTGCTCGACACCCTCGAACAATGGCGCCTCAGTTGGGCCAGTGGCGACATGGATGCCTTCCTCGGCATGCACGACAAAAACTTCCGCAACGCCAAACAGCGCATGCCCGCCTACGCCGATCAAAAACGCCGCATCGCCGCTGCTCGCAAGAAAATAGACATCGAAGTCGACGAAGTGGAAATCTTCATGTACCCCGATGTAGAGCACAAGGCCATGGCAATGGTCAGTTTCAAACAACGCTACCGCTCGCGCTACTTCAAAGACATCACCTACAAAACCCAATATTGGCAACACGACGGCGACCGCTGGCTGCTGCAGCTGGAACGCAACGTAGACGCCTGGCCCAGCCACCCCAGCGAGGGGAAACTTTTTGCCCGTGTCAGCGCGGACTGAGCCATCGGCGCGGTGGCTCTCCCCTGTACCCGAACGCTTGTATCGAAATTGAAACACCCGGCCGGCAGTCGTGAATTTCCAATCGCCTCTTGGTGCCGCTGCTGCAAAAACCTCACTGAATAAATCTCGCCACCGACCGTGCGCTGTGAATTCAAGGCCAGTAGTAGAGAGCAAACCGCCGCACAAATAGCCGTTGTGGCGAGATCGCCCACTGACGCAAAACCATCAATAGCCGTATTTGATGCGAATCTCAAGTATGTCCCTGTTGATCTTGTTAATCACATCGCTGGGCCTCAGCTCAGGGTTATCCAAGAAAGCGATCAACTCCTCGCGCAGCACGTTCGAAAACTCCTCGTACCAAAGCACCTGGAACTCGCCCACGGGATAGGGCGCTGTCTTGAATAAATCAATCAAAACGGCTTCGTCGCTCGGCCGTGCCAACTTCTTCCGGATGATATTTCGCGCCACTGGTCCCTCTAGGAACTCCGGGTAAACCGACAGAAAGCCCAATCTGTCGAGATAGTACTCGGCGATCGCGTAGCGATTCGCCCCCATGCCCAAGCTGTATTGATAGAGGAAATCTTCCACCAGAGCCTGCTGCTCGGGGTCGTTCACCGTGGACATACTGAACACCCCGAGCAATGCCGCCCCCCAGCTCTGCTTGAATCGTGGCAGCGGCGACAAACGCCTCATTCCAAGCCCTTCAGCCTGATTCACGCGCAGAAAAAAATCACTGATCAACGTGGCAAATAGGTATCGCTCCGAAGAAAATTTCCGATAGAACTGAAATTGATCCTTTTCAATCACACTCACAGGAATCGCGCCGGATTGCCAAGCACGGCGCCAGTCGATCAGCGTGTCATAGGCCGGCCCGCTGTCCGCGGTCATCGCGCTTTGCCGCGTGAGAGGATCAATCACATGGCCGCCCCGATTCAGCACTTCGCTGATAAAGCTGACGGGCAGCCCTAAGTTTCCGTCATACCACAGCGGCAAGTAGAAGGAACTGTTTGTCTCGGAAAGTTCGAGCACTTGGTCGTAAAATGCATCCCAATCTTGGGGGAAGTCCTTCTCGCCCAAACCTAGATCGTTGTAACTGTCTAAATCCACCACCGGGAAATTATACAAGCTGGCACCAATGCCTAAACCAACAATTTTCCCTTTGTGATAGATCGCATTCTTCAGGTGGTTATAGTGCTGATTCGCGGCGTAGACAATTCGCCCGTTTTCGGATAAATCCCGCACCCACCCTGCTTCGGCAAATCGGGAGGTAGAAGACGCCATCAAGCCCACCACATCGACATCGTCGTTGTAGATGAAGCTCTCCTCTAGGCTCGCACTGTAATGCAGGCGCGAGAGCTTGCTGTACTGCAAGTCCACACCCATAGCTTTCTCTATCTCCAGCACTGCGTCGGAGAACAAATCGCCCACATTCCGCCAACCATGCACACCGATCGACGGTTCGGCCGCAGCACTATTCGGCGCGAAGAGAATCAAGCCCAGCGACAACACGTGCAACAGCTTCATCGGTGGTCGCCACGACATCCGCCGCAAAGGGCACGCAACTCTCCTTGCGCTGGCCTTCTGGCACAAACCTGGCAAACCGCCTGCGCCTGATGCAATCTCTATTGACTCAGCTGCCATCCCGCATCCCAACTCCTGGAGCCCACACTACTGCTCGCCTCATCCGCAGACATCAATAACCGTAACTTTCTCGAACTTCACGGATATGGTTATTGATTCGACTTATCACGTGCTCAGGGTTTTGCCACGGGGTCCGCAGATAAGACACCAGCTCAGCGCTCAGACGCCGAGCAAATTCCTCAAACCACAGCACGTTATAAATATCGGCCGGGAAAGGGGCGTGCTCGTAAAGATCGATCAACACCTCAGCATCGTCTGCCCGCGACAATTTGCTGCCAATAATCCCCCGTATGTCTGGGCTCGTTGTCAGCTCAGGATAAACCGGTAAAAATCCGTTTTTTTCAAGGTTAAACCTTGATACTGCGAACTTCCCCTGCCCTTGCCCCAAGCTGTAATTGAATAAAAAATCTTTTGTCGCGCGCAAATTAGAACGGTCGTGAGAAGCTCCGATGCTGAATATCCCCACCGTCGAGGAACCCCAACTTTGCCCAACACGCGGCAGCGGTGAGAGTCTTCTCTGCGCACTGTGAGCGTACTGTTTGGTGCTGAGCAGAACGTGACTGCACATACCATTAACGGCGTACCGCTCAGCGAAAAACTCTTGATAATACTGATCAAAACTCAAATCAAGCACATGCTCCGGTATTGCCCCCGAATCCCACGCACGGCGCCAGTCAATCAGCGTGTCAAAGGCGGCCCCACTGTCATTTAGCATGGCTGATTTTTCTGAGCTTAGCTCAACAATACGCCCCCCTCTGTTCAACACTTCAGAGATAAAACTCATCGGTAAACCCAAGTCGCCATTGTGCCAGTGTGGCAAGTAGAAAGTTCTGTGTTTGCTCGCCGCATAGACGACCTGATCGTAGAAGTCATCCCAGTCCGCGGGAAAATCGCTGCGCTTCAGTCCCAGTGATTGGTACGCGTCCATGTCCACAACAGGCATGTTGCAAACGACAGCTCCCAAACCCAAACCTACCAAAGCTCCCTTGTAATGGATAGCATCCCGCAAGTGCTTGTAGTGCTGATTGGCCGCAGACACCATGCGCTCATCACCGGCCAGCGGCTCAATCCACCCCGATTCAGAAAACCTAGCGGTGGACGCAGCCATCAGCCCTACCACATCAACGTCGGTGGCGTAGATCAGGCGCTCTTCGACAGCAGCGTTGTAGTTCTCCATGGGAATATCGGTAAACACCACTTCAGCGTCAAAGGTCCCCTGCAATTGCTGCACAATTTCGGGAAAAATGCGGCCCACCGCATCCCAACCGTGCACATTGATGGCTTCAGCTTTCAACGCCCCGGGTGAACTGATGAGAATGACCACTACGGCCGAATGGAAAAGCTGTCTACAGAAATACGGGTGAACGGAGCGTTGCATAAAATCGAACCTGGCCGCAGTTGCATTATCAACGCCATCAAAACTTGAGCAACGCGGCAGAGAGTCAGCGACTCTTCATAACCGCAGTGATTTCAGATGGAATCGGTGAAACAACTTTAAAGAGGAGACGAGCCTGAATACCAGCTCAACGTTGAAAGCCTGCTCCCTAGTAGACGAACACACAATTACACCTTAGGCGGACGTCCAGCGGCCATGCACACCGAATATGGCTGTCATTGATGCACTCGCCACTAGCGGCTCAATTTCAGCTGAGCTTGAGCACGGGCTCCCCGCAGCTGCTACAGCAGCCCGCTCAACTATCAACCAAAAAACAGCCACTGAAGCTCCCCCACCATTGTTTAGACCGCTCTCTGATGCGCCCTCAGATCACACATCGAGGCCCATTCCTGCAGTCACCGATTTCCTTTCGAAACAGTATGACGGCTGTTCATTCACGGACCACTGCGGCTCTGCGCTGAAGGCACACGAACAAGCTCCTCCGGGGATCGCCAACAGCGGGATATTTTCGCTGTCACAAACGGTGAATTCACCGACTCCGGCTGTATCCATGGCTCGTCAGCAAGCCCAACATCAACTCAAGCCCGCCATCACACGCAAATATGGCGGGCGCCTTAGACAGCTAATCGCCTTGATCATATGCCAGCATACGCCCACATTGGCCCAGCAATTCCACGCCCGCGGCTTGCGAAAACCCAGCCCACGGTCTATCGTGAATAACTCCTCCCGTCTGGCTCGGTCTGAACGATCGCGTAGCGACACCTCCTGAATACGACAGTTAAATGACCAACACGCCTTTTGAAAACGAAGAGAGCAGCCGCCTGGCACCGCTCACGCGACGATTGCAAAGCCTCGCGGCACAACATGCACAACAGCACGAATCAGAGATAGCGCAGCTGCTGCGCAGCAACGGCCTCGCCTACGGCAGTGTCGGTCAGCGTCGGCTGGAAGAGCGCCCCTGGCAACTCGATGTGCTGCCAAAACTGATCGAGCAATCGGAGTGGCAACAACTGGAGGCGGGCCTAAACCAACGTGCACGTTTAAAACAAGCGCTGCTCAATGACATTTACGGCGAGCAGGCGCTTTTTCATCAGGGCATCATGCCCGCGCAGGCGGTGTTCGCGCACCGCGGCTACCTGCGCGCGGTGCGGCAGGTGCCCAGCGCCTGGCAGTTACCCCTGTGCAACATCGACGTCACCCGCACCCGCCACGGCACCTGGTTGGCAACGGGAGACAGCAACCAGAAACCCGGCCACGTGGGCTACGCGCTGGAAAACCGCCTGGTGCTCTCGCAGGTGCTGCCCGATCACTACCGCTACGGCCGTGTGCAACGTCACGCCGCGTATTTTCGCTCCCTGATCGCGACGCTCAGCAACTCCATGGACATCGATGAGCGTTGTGTTTTACTGGGTTACGGCGCTTCACACCCCAACCACTTCGAGCACGCCTATCTGGCGAAGTATTTGGGTTACACACTTGTAGAGCCGAACGACCTGACGGTGCGCGATCAACGCGTGTGGTTGAAGACAGTCGCGGGCTTGCAGCGGGTCGACGTGATCTTCCGCTTCATCAACGACCGGGACACAGACCCACTCGCCTATTCCGGCGGTGACGGCACGGGCATACCCGGCTTGCTGCACGCAGCCATTGCCAACAACGTGCAGATCATCAACCCGCTCGGCTCCGCCGCGCTGGACAACCCCGCGCTGGACGCTTATTTGGCGCCCCTGTGTCAGTTTTACCTCGGCGAGACACCGCTGCTGGACAGTGTCGGCAGCTACTGGCTGGGTGATGCGGCGCAGCGTGATGCCGCCTTCTCGCGGCTCGACGCCCTCTCGATCAGGGACATCAACGCGGCCCCCGATGACAGCCCCGTGTCCGCACTCAATGAGCAACAGCGCAGCGCCTTGCTGACGCGCATAGACGCCACCCCTCACAGCTTCGTCGCAGTTGAGCCGATTGACCGCGAGCGCGTGGAGAGTGTGTTCAACCAACTGCCCACCTCCCTGCCCATCATCTTGCGAACCTATCTAGTGAACAACGGCGAGAATTTCGAAGCCATGCCCGGCGGCCTTTGCCTGCTGGACGACAACAACCCCGGCGACGATCAGCAGCACCAATCCAGCAAAGATGTCTGGGTCCTGTCGCGGCAGAATGTGCCCGAGGACAGCCTGCTGCCTCATCAAGACATCCCCGACTACGCGATCCATGACGGGGAACTGCCCAGCCGCGTGGCGGACAACCTCTTCTGGCTGGGCCGCAACGCCGAGCGCGCCGAGAACACCTTGCGCAACCTGCGCAGCGCGCTGCAGCTGATGCGCCGCTTCGACGCAGATGAGCAAATTCCGGTGCCCACCTCCGAGCTGCTGGCCTCGCAGCTGCGCGCCACCACCACCGCCACCGACACACTGCCGGGTTTTGTCGGTGCGGGCGCGGCGCGGCGGCTACAAAAACCTGACCGCGAGCTGCTCTCGATCATTTTCAATGAGAACCGCACAGGCAGCCTGGCAAATACCCTGCAAAACCTGCAGTTCACCGCGGGCTCCGTGCGCGACCGTGTCAGCTACGACCTGCTGCGCATACTCAACCGCCTCGATGATCGCGCGCGCTTTTTGCAACAGGAAAGCGCCTACAAAAGTCTCACCGGCAACAGCAAAGCACTGAGCCAATTGATCGAGCAGTTCAACCAGCTTATCGACTCCCTCGCGGCGCTGAGCGGCATGACCCATGAAAATTTCACGCACGGCGAGGGCTGGCAATTCATGATGCTCGGGCGGCGCATCGAGCGCGCCCGCCAAGCCACCGCCGTGCTCGGCAGTGTGTTGCAGAACAACCAGAACGACCCCGCGGTGCTGGAAAACTTGCTGCGCAACTTCGACAGCGTGATGACCTACCGCAGCCGCTACCGCAGTCAGCTCGACGCGCGACTGGTGCTCAATTTGTTGCTGCTCGACGAGCGCAACCCCCGCTCTGTCGCCTACCAGCTGCTGCACATCGACCGCAGCATCCGAACCCTGCCCGGCATGCGCCGCGCCGATCACAGCGACCCCCTGCTCAAGCTTGTCACCGCCGTCTTGAGCCGGGTGCGACTGGCCGAACCCGCCGAGCTCTTGGCCGGCAACCAAAACCAACGCCAGTCATTGAAGAAATTCGTGATGATCATCGAAGAGCTCACCAGCAAGCTGGCCACCACGCTCTCGGCCAATTACCTCACCCACACCGAGATTCCCACAAACCTCGACACAGCCTCACTGCTGACAGCCATCCTTGTGGAAAACACCGACCCAGCTGACAACGCTGCGAGCGAGCCCCGCCCATGAAAGTTCAGGTCCTGCACAAAACCGATTACCGCTACACCGCCAATGTCTCCCAATCGGTCAACAGGCTATGCCTCAGCCCTCGCGACACACCCAATCAACGGGTGCTAGAACACCAGATCAGCATCGACCCCAGCCCTGTACAAATCGACGTCATCGAAGACATCTACGGCAACAAGATCAACTACTTCAGTATTGATGAGCCGCACTTGCAGTTTACCGTGACAGCGCGGTCACTGTTGGAGACCGCGGACCAGGCCCCGCCGCTGCCGCTGGCCCCGCGCATCGAGCTGCTGAAAAAACAGCTCTGCCATTCCATCACCGGTGATGCGCTGCTGGCCACGGACTGCTTGCTGCCATCGCCCTTTGCGCCAGTCTTGCAAGAAGTCGACAGTCTCATCGCCGAGCTAGCAGAGCACCAGGGCGATGCGCTCGAGTTCTCATGCGCTTTGATGCAATACATCTTTGAAAACTTTGAATTTGATTCCACCTTCTCGACTCTAGTCACACCTATCAGCGCAGTTTTGGAAGCGCGCCGCGGTGTTTGCCAGGATTTCGCTCACCTAGCAATTTCAGTGTTGCGCCGCGCGGGCATACCCGCGCGCTATGTCAGCGGCTACCTGGAGACCCTGCCCCCGCCGGGGCAAATGAAACTGCAGGGCGCAGATGCCTCACACGCTTGGTTCTCGGTGTTCATCCCCGAGCTCGGTTGGTTCGACTTCGACCCCACCAACAACAAGCGTCCAGACGCGCAATACGTCACCACCGCGTGGGGCCGTGACTATGCAGACATAGCGCCTTTAAAAGGTGTAGTCTATGGTGGTGGTACGCCAAGCATGACCGTTTCAGTCGATGTCAATCGACTAAACACTGGCGTTGCATCTGTATAAATCTCCCGATAGCTGGGCAGTCGAGCAGTGCGTCACGCTCTTGAGGCCGCCTTGTGCGACGGGGTGAACAATCTCTCTCGGCGGTTCAGAATAAAATCATAAGAATGGGGACAGAGCAGCTGCCGGTACGCGTAGCACGGGTCACACCATTCGGAGATAAGCATGAAATCAGGCTGGCATAATTACCAGAGCCCCAGTTACGACGAGTTAATTGATAAGAACAGCAAACCCCGACCGGCATCGCGCAAGCTGGTCGCGTATTTTGACTCCCTAGACGACACCCAAATAGATCAACATCGCAAGGCCGCCGAGCTCGCCATCACCCAGATGGGGATTACCTTCACCGTCTACTCCGACGGCGAAAACATCGACCGAGATTGGCCCTTTGATATCATCCCCCGCATCATCGAACAATCCGAATGGACGCAAATACAAAGGGGCCTGACCCAGCGTCTACGCGCCCTGAACTTGTTCATAGATGACATCTACAATGAGCAGCGCATCATCAAAGACGGCGTGGTGCCGCAGTCGCTACTCGACAGCTCCAAGAATTTCCTGCCCGAATGCCGCGGCATCAAACCCGCGCACGGTGTCTGGGCGCATATCTGTGGCAGCGATCTAGTGCGCGACGAAGACGGCAAGGTCTATGTCTTGGAGGACAACCTGCGCGTACCCTCCGGCGTGTCCTACATGATCGAGAACCGCGAGATCATGAAGCGCGCCCTGCCCGAGCTTTTCAGCCTGTGCAACATCCTGCCCGTCGACGATTACACCGCCAATTTGCGCGCCATGCTCTGTTCACTCAGTGACAAGCCGCGCCCCACGCTCTGCGTGCTCACACCGGGCGTCTACAACTCCGCCTACTTCGAGCACACCTACTTGGCGCAGAGCATCGGTGCGATATTGGTCGAGGGCCGCGACCTCGAAGTATTAGAAGACGGCTATGTCTACGTGCGCAACGTGGAAGGCTATGAACGCGTGGATGTTATCTACCGCCGCGTCGACGACGAATTTATCGACCCCGAGTGTTTTAACTCTGAATCCACCCTTGGCGTATCAGGACTGATGAAGGCTTGGCGCAAGGGCAAGGTAGCGATAGCCAATGCACCGGGCGCCGGTGTTGCCGACGACAAGGTCGTCTACGCCTACGTGCCGGATATCATCAAATATTACCTCGACGAAGAACCGCTGATCGACAACGTGCCGACCTACCGCTGCGACGAGCCCGAGCACTGCGAATACGTGCTCGCCAACCTTGAGAAACTGGTGGTTAAACCGGCCAACGAATCGGGCGGCTACGGCATGCTGATCGGTCCACACAGCACGGCCGAAGAGCGCGAAGACTGCCGCAAACGCGTCTTGGAAGACCCGCGCAACTACATCGGTCAACCAACGCTGGGCATTTCCACATCTCCCACACTTTACGGCGATGGCATCGCTCCGAGACACGTCGATCTTCGCCCCTTTGTTCTACAAGGTGCGGATTTGCAAGTCACCACGGGCGGGCTCACACGTGTAGCCCTGGTCCCTGGATCGCTCATCGTCAACTCCTCCCAAGGAGGCGGCAGCAAAGACACCTGGATTGTCGACAATCGAGACGATGTCGACCCAGAGACACTGGACTCAGTCCAGAGCCAATCACAATCTTCCGCTCAGCTCTAGGGGACGCAGACTTATGCTCGCTCGCGTTGCAGAAAACATTTATTGGCTGGGCCGTTACCTGGAAAGAGTAGAGGGCACCGTTCGCCTGCTCAATGCCCACACCAACATGCTCATGGACTCTCCCTACACCAGCGCCAAGAACGGCTGGTCGCCGCTGCTCGCCGTTACCGGCGCAGACGAACTCTACGATGAACTCTACGATCACGTCACCGCCGCCAATGTCTCGCGTTTTATCATCGCCGACAAACGCAACTTTGGCTCCCTGGCCAGCTCCATCCAGGCGGTACGCTACAACTTGCGGGCCTGCCGGGACATGGTGCCCACCAGCCTCTACGAAACCATCAACAAACTCTGCCTGAGCGCCAGATCCGCTCTAAGCGATGATTTCGACACCGCCAACCGCCACCACTTTCTAAACACCGTAGAACAGCACATGCTGTCGATTCGCGGCGCGGTGGACGGCACCATGAACCGTGACCAGAGTTTCCAGTTCATGCGCATCGGCACGTACATAGAGCGCGCCGACATGACTTCGCGCATCCTCGATGTGCGCTCCGCCAATCTCTTGCCCAGCAAAGATCAACAAGCGCTTCTGCCCTTCGAAAACCGGCAGTGGGAATCGGTGCTGCGCTCGGTCTCATCCTTGCAAATGTACCGCCGCCACTGCGGTCCGGTGGCCGGGGCGGATGTGTTGGCCTATTTGCTGCAGAGCACAACAAGCCCTCGCAGTTATCGCTTTTGCATAGACCGTCTCGGCGAACTGATCCACTCCATCGGCGGCGGCGATCAAGCGCTGAACGAACTGTCCAAACTCAGCGCCCTGCTCGCAGCAGCCGAATTTCAGGAACTGGGCAGCGATCCACAGCGGTTGCACGACTTTGTCGACACACTGGAAATACATTTGGCCAGCGTCAGCGACAGCATCGTTGGCAGCTACTTTTCACCCAAGGAACTCTAAGCCACTATGGGCATTCACGTTGGTCTCACGCATGTCATGCGTTACAAGTACGACGAGCCAGTCACGCTCAGCCCGCACATCATTCGGCTGCGCCCTGCTCCCCATAGTCGCACCCCCATCTTGTCTTACAGTCTGAAGATCAAACCCGAAAACCATTTCATCAACTGGCAACAAGACCCCTTCGGCAACTACCAGGCGCGCATCGTCTTCCCCGAGCCGACCACCGAGCTGAGCGTCGAGATGGACTTGATCGCCGATTTGACCGTGATCAATCCTTTCGACTTTTTTGTCGAGGACTACGCCGAGAACTTCCCCTTTGATTACGATGACGACAACGCCGTGGAGTTGGCGCCGTATTTAAAGAGCAAGAAACCCGGCCCGCTGCTGAAGACATGGCTGAAGAAAAACAAGCCCAAGAAAGGCGCCATCAACAACATCCTGGTGGAGCTCAACCAGGCCGTGCAGCAAGTTGTGGATTACCGCGTGCGACTGGAGCCCGGTGTGCAGAGCGCCGAGGAAACCCTCGAGCTCGGCAGCGGCTCCTGCCGCGACAGCGCCTGGCTGCTGGTGCAGATACTGCGCAACTACGGCATGGCCGCGCGATTTGTCTCAGGCTACCTAGTACAACTGCGCCCCGATGAAAAACCCATCGAAGGCCCGGCGGGCACCGCCGAAGATTTCACCGACCTGCACGCCTGGGCCGAAGTCTTCCTGCCCGGCGCCGGCTGGGTTGGATTGGACGCGACCTCCGGGCTGCTCGCTGGCGAAGGCCACATACCCTTGGCCTGCACCCCGCTGCCCACCAGCGCCGCGCCACTCAGTGGTATGTCCAGTTCTAACGCCGACGACTTCAGCTACAGCAACACCGTGCAACGCATCGACGAGCGGCCGCGCGTCACCCTGCCCTACACAGAAGAGGTCTGGCAGTCCGTATTGGCGCTCGGCGAAGCGGTCGACATCCGTCTCAAAGATCAGGACGTACGCCTGACCATGGGCGGCGAGCCTACCTTCGTCTCCAGCGATGACATGGAGGGCGCCGAGTGGAACCACGAAGCACTGGGCAAGGACAAGCTCAAGCTGGCCGGCGACCTGATGGCGCGCATGCACCAGAGCTTCGCCCCCAGTGGCCTGACCTCTTTTGCTCAGGGCAAGTGGTACCCCGGCGAGGAAACCCCGCGCTGGGCGATGATCTGCCACTGGCGCCAGGACGGCAAACAACTCTGGCGAAACCCGGCCTGTCTCGCTCTACCGGGCCAGCCCGAAGCCAAGCAGACACACGCCTCGGCGCTGGCCTTTGCCGACAGCCTCTCCGAGTGGCTCGGTGTGCCCGGCGATTGCCTGATGCCCGCCTTCGAAGATCCGCTGCACCACCTGCACCTAGAGAGCTTGCTGCCGGACGGTATCGAGCTACAGGATTTAGACCTCAAAGACGCTTCGGCGAGACGCCAGCTGGCGACCAAACTCAGCCAGGGCCTCGACGAAGCCGTGGCCTGGGTACTGCCGTTGCGATCCGTCACCGGACCCGGCGAGTGGCAGAGCTGCAAATGGCCAATGCGCCGCGGGCAGGTATTCCTCGCGCCCGGCGATTCCCCGGCTGGTTTGCGCCTGCCCTTGGGCTCGGTTGCCATCGAGGCGGACGACGCCCCCTTGGCCCTGCCTGAAGACACCATGCACGCCGACGGCCCGCTGCCGGTTCCTGCGCGCAAAAAACCCAAGTCGCGTGGCAAAGCGCACCCCAAGACTTTCCAGACAGCACTCTGTGTCGAGTGGCGTGATGAGTCGATTTACGTTTTCTTGCCGCCGCTGCGCAGCGCCACTGAGTTTGTCTTCCTCACCAACGCGATAGAACAAGCGGCCGAAGCCAGCGACGTGGCCATTATCCTCGAGGGCTACGAGCCTCCGCGTGATCCACGCTTGCAATCCTTCAGAATCACCCCTGATCCGGGCGTGATCGAAGTCAACGTGCACCCCACGCGCAACTTCAGCGAGCTGGTGGAACAAACAGAAACCCTCTACCAGCTGGCCAAAGAATCGCGCCTGAGCGCCGAGAAGTTCATGCAGGACGGCCGCCACACGGGCACCGGCGGCGGCAACCACATCACCTTCGGCGGCGTCACCCCTGCGGACAGCCCCTTCCTGCGCAGGCCCGATTTGCTCGGTAGTATGATCACCTGGTGGCAACACCACCCCAGCTTGTCGTATTTGTTCTCGGGCATGTTCATCGGCCCCACCAGCCAGGCACCACGGGTGGACGAAGCACGCAACGAGTCACTCTACGAGTTGGAGTTGGCCCTGTCGCGGCTGCCCAGTGGCGAGTCACAGCAGCCTTGGTTGGTGGATCGCCTGCTGCGCAATCTGCTGATCGACCTGACCGGCAATACCCACCGCGCCGAGATCTGTATCGACAAGCTCTACAGCCCCGACGGCCCAACCGGTCGCCAGGGTCTGGTCGAGTTCCGTGCCTTTGAAATGCCACCGCACTCGCGCATGAGCATCGTGCAAGCACTCTTGCTGCGCTGTCTTATCACCCGTTTCTGGGACAAACCCTACAGCGGCAAGCTGGTGCGCTGGGGCACAGAGTTGCACGACCGCTTCATGCTGCCGCACTATCTGTGGGCTGACATCAGTGATGTCATCGACGACCTGCAAGAGCACGGCATGGACTACCAACACGACTGGCTGGAAGCTTTCTGGGAATTCCGCTTCCCCGTCTACGGCACCCGTCAGATCGGCGACATCCACATAGAGCTTCGCGCAGCGATCGAACCCTGGCACGTGCTCGGCGAAGAATCCAGCGCGGGCGGCATGGCGCGCTACGTGGATTCATCTCTAGAGCGGCTGCAGGTCAAGGTATCGGGTCTCACGGACAGCCGCTACCTCATCACCTGCAACAACCGCGTATTGCCGATGCGCGCCACTGGCGTCAGCGGCGAGTACGTGGTCGGGGTGCGCTACCGCGCCTGGCAGCCACCGCACTGCCTGCACCCGGATCTCCCCGTCGATGCACCGCTGGTGTTTGACGTGATCGACACCTGGAACGACCGCTCTCTCGGCGGCTGTGCCTATCACGTTTCGCACCCCGGTGGCCGCAGCTACGACGACGTGCCGGTCAACGCCAACGTGGCAGAGGCACGCCGTTTGGCGCGCTTTGAGGAGAACAACCACACACCGCCCAAGTTAACGCCAAAACCTGAAGCGATGAGCACCGGCAGTTTCCTCAGCACCGAGCCACAGGCAACGGTGCCAAGCTACTCGAAAATGGACGAAAACGCCGAGTACCCCTACACGGTAGATCTTCGACGCCAGCACTAGAAAAAAGCGGATAAATCCCCTCTGGATTTATCCGCCTCCCTGTCCGGGCCTCTGTGCCCACAGTTTGTCAGCACACGTGGTTTTTTCGGCGGATCTTAGTCTGCGGGACACGTTGTTTCCGCCTTGGCTGCTTCTCGATATTTGACCTTGAACTGTGCGGATCGCTTCGCTCAACGACACACTACGCCACCGACTCAGTCATGCTCGATGACATTCGGGACTTGTACGCTCCTTTACTTTTGCATGGGTGATTTTGTAGGGTGCTGTTGAGCCTGCGAAACGCACCGCTTACGCATTGGCTTCGTCTCGAACTTTTAACCACGAACGGTGCGGATCGCTCAACCAGCCCCCACATTCAACGGCGCCCTACGGATTGTCGTTTCACGAGGCGCTGTGATGCTGTGGAGCATGATACAACTCAACCTCCACAAAGGTCTCGTTATAACAAGCCCCGTCCCCGATGTCGGTGCGAATCCCCACGGGGATCAAGGCATTCGCCGTCAACCCTGTATCACTGCTCGCACGCCAGGTCCCCTTGGGGCTGTAGATCACCCCCGCGCGCGTCGAGTCATTCACCTTCAGAGCCAAGCTCACCCGGGCTTGATTGTTCCACACCACAACCTTGTCACCGTCAGATAAGCCGCGTGCCGCCGCATCATCCGGGTGCATCTCCAGCACTTCCAGCCCTGTCGATGCAGGGTGGCCGCCGAATGTCGCGTTGGTGCGCTTAGTGGACGACGGCGTGATCAAGGTCAATGGCAGCTCTTGCGGCACAGCCTCATAGCGCGGTACACCGTAGCCATAACGCGCTTCAAGATCCGCACTGAACAGCTCTATCTTTCCGCTCTTCGTCGCAGGCGAAACCGTGCCACACATCACCATCTGCTCGCCTGCAGGCGCTGTCATTTCTATGGAAGACGTCAACGGGATTTCACTGGGCCGCACACCACCGAAGAACGCATGATCGCCGTCGAAGGCATCGTCCATCAGCTGCTCATCGGTGGCCTTGAAGCAAACATCGTCGTAGCCAAATCGCTGTGCCAGACGCCTGAATATCTCGGTGTTGGGCAAAGACTCCCCCACACAGGGAATCACCGGTGCAGCGCGCTGGATGTAGTTCTGTCCGTAGGCGCCGTAGATATCATCAAATTCAAAATGGCTGGACGCCGGCAAGATAACATCGCAAAACTGCATGCTGTCGTTCATCACCACGTCACAGCCGACCACAAACAAATCCTCTCGGCTGAGCGCGTTGATCATGTTCTGCTGATCCGGGTGGGTGGCCACGGGGTTGTGGTTGTAAATCATCACCGCCCGCACCGGCACATCCAGCGACTCATCCAACAACTTCGCCGCCACGTCGACGATATTGAACACCCGCGTGCCGGCGGGCAGCAGATCACTGCGCTGCAGCTTGTCGGTTGTCTTGGGCGAGCCCACATTGGATTTGGCCACAACACCCGCGCCCAGTCGCCCATGATTACCGGTCAGCGCCATCAACGCCATCGCCGCACGCAGGCCCGAGCCGCCACTGCGGCCCCGCTCGATGCCGTTACCCACTGACGTAGCAATTGTTTTCTTCTCGGCGTACAACGTCACTAGCGCTTCAAACTGCTCGGCGCTGATACCACAGCAATCCTGCACAACAGCTGCGCTGTACTGCCGTGCCTGTGCCATGTAAGCATCAAAGCCTGTCGTCCACGCGGCAATGAACGTCTCATCCAGCGCGCCGCGTCGCTCCAGCTCCGCGGCCAACCCCATGGCCAACACCACATCGGTGCCGGGCTTGATCTGTACAAACACATCTGCCTGCTGCGCAATTTTGATGCGCTTCGGGTCAACCACCACCAGCACAGCACCCTTGGCACGTGCACGCTTGATAATCCGAGTCAGGTGCAGGTTAGAAACCGTGACATTGTTGCCCCACACCACAACTAAATCCGCGTGCTCCGCCTGCTCAGGCGGCATGCCCGGCGCTGCACCAAACAGGCTGCTATAGGCCTCGCCGCGCACCCCACCGCACAGCGGGCCGCGATCCAGCTGCGTCGCCCCCATCTTGTTGAAAAAACGCCTGTCCATGGAGCCGCCACCCAGCTCGCCGTGTGGCCCAGCGTAGTTAAACGGCAACACAGCCTCGGGCCCACCCTGCGCTATCGCGCGCTTGAAGCCATCGACCACCAAGCCCAATGCTTCGTCCCAAGTAATAGCCTCATAGCTGCCCGAGCCACGCGGGCCGCTGCGCCGCAATGGCGTGCTCAGACGACCCGGCCCGTGCACAAAATCGGGGTAGTAGCGTGCAACCTTGTTACATATCACGCCATCCGTATAGGGATTGGCGTGCGAGCCCTTGACCTCCAGCACCTGCCCGTCTTTGACACGGACATTGAGACTGCAGGTATCGGGGCAATCGAGCGGACAGACACTGGGCAGAACGGTTTCTGGGGCGGTTGTGTGCATGATCAGATCCAAAACAAAGTGGCGAATAGCTGCCGATCAGATTAACGCAATGCAAGCACCTTTAAGACAGCCAAAGAGATCAACCCCACCGAGCCATAACGCCGCCCCGCGAGATCTCGCGGGGCATACCGCCGATGCACCAGCGCACAACCTGCCCTACAAGGTTGCCAGTAGACGCGAAAACCGTAGGGCGTATAAGCCGCAGGCGCATCCGCGTTCTCCGCCACAATCCGCAGACCATTCGGCCAATGTTCCCGCAGTCTATAACCCTAACAGCCCGTTCAA